>NZ_QTPV01000004.1:0-292445 GCF_003857985.1 Burkholderia sp. Bp9090 | reverse complement strand
CAGGCGCTGTCGCAGCTGTCGGAAGCCGCGCAGCAGACGGCCGAATCGCTGCGCCAGTCGTCGCAGGCGATCGACGACCTCACGCTCGTCGCGAACCAGTTGCGCACCAGCGTGTCGCGCTTCAAGGTCGACGCGTGACGCGCGTCGAGTCGCACGGCGCCGCGCACGCGCTGTTCCTGATGTTCGAGCTCGACGGCGAGCGCTACGCGCTCGACGCGGCCGACATCGACGAGGTGTTGCCGCTCGCGACCGCCAAGGCCGTGCCCGGCGCGCCCGAATGGATCGCCGGGCTGCTGATGCGCGGCGGCCAGCCGGTGCCCGTGATCGACGTGCCGATGCTCGCGCTCGGACGGCGCGCGCATGCGTTGCGTTCGACGCGGCTGGTGATGGTCCGCTACCGCGCCGGGCAGCTTGACCGCGAGCGCGTGATCGGCCTGATCATCGAGCGCGCGACGCAGACGCTGCGGATCGACCGCACGGCGTTCCGCGCCAGCGGCGTATCGACCGCGCGCACGCGCTGGCTCGGGCGCGTCGCGAACACGCCCGACGGGATCGTGCAGCAGGTCTCGGTGTCCGACCTGATCGACGACGTTGCGCGCCTGTATCTGTTCGACGGCCTGCCGGGCCACGGAGGGGAATCCGCATGAAAGAGTCCGATTCGCGATTTCGCGGCTGGCTGCTGCGCGAGACCGGCATCGACCCCGATTCGCTCGGCAACGATTTTCTGAGCCGCGCGCTGACGGAGCGCGTGCAGGCGCTGCAGGGCGACGGCGAGCGGCTGCCGTCGGCGGCGCGGCCGCCCGTCACGCCGGAAGCGCTCGACGCGTACTGGCAGCACCTCAACGCGTCGGCCGACGAACGGCGCGCGCTGATCGAGCTGTTCATCGTGCCGGAGACGTGGTTCTTCCGCGATCGCGAGGCGTTCGCGACGCTCGCGCGGCACGCGGCCGAGCGGCTCGCCGCGACGCCCGGGCGCGTGATCCGCGTGCTGAGCGCGCCGTGCTCGACCGGCGAGGAGCCGTATTCGGCGGCGATGGCGCTGCTCGACGCAGGGCTCGAGCCGGCCAGCTTCACGATCGACGCGCTCGACCTGAGCGCGCGCGCGATCGAACAGGCGCGGCTCGGCTGCTACGGGCGCAATGCGTTTCGCGGCACGGCGACCGAGTTCCGCGGCCGCTACTTCACGCCGGTCGCCGACGGCTGGCTGCTCGACGAGCGCGTGCGCGCGTGCGTGCAGTTTCGCCAGGCGAACCTGATCGAACCGGGCACCGATACGGGCATCCGCTACGATTTCGTGTTCTGCCGCAACGTGCTGATCTATTTCGACCGCGACGCGCAGGACCGGGTGATCGGTTCGCTCGAAAGCGCGCTCGCCGACGACGGCATGTTGTTCGTCGGGCCGGCCGAAACGGGCGTCGCGATGCGGCACGGGATGCGTTCGGCCCGCGTGCCGCTCGCGTTCGCGTTTCATCGCGGGCGCGATGGCGCCGCGGCGGACGGGTACGCGGCCCGCCATGCGGCGCCGATACCCGCGATTGCGCCGTACCGGCGCGCCGAGCGTTTCGCCGTGGCGCCGCCGGCTGCGACGCGCCCGCTGCTGGCCGTCGTCCCGCCGGCGTGGAGCGATGCCGCGCCGTCGCGCGCTGCCTTTGAACCGGCCGGGCGACCGACGGCGTTCGGGCCGCGGGCCGACGCGCGCGTCGATCCGCTGGGTGATGCGGCGAACGTGGCCGACACGCCCGCGCCCGCGCCGGCGGCCGCCGACGGCGCCGCGCCGACGCTCGAGGAAGCGCAGGCGCTGGCCAATGCGGGCGCATTCGACGAGGCCGAGCGCGTGCTCGCGCAGTTCTCCGCGCACGCCGGGCCGCACGCCGACGCGTTCTACCTGAACGGGCTGATCGCGGATGCGCGCGGGCGGGTCGCGGAAGCGGGCGATTTCTACCGGAAGGCGCTGTATCTGCGGCCGACGCACCATGAAGCGCTGACGCATCTCGCGACCTTGCTGGACGTCGGCGGCGACGGCGCCGGCGCGCAATGGCTGCTCGAGCGTGCGCGGCGCTCGGCCGGATAATGAGAGTACGGGTTGGGAGCCGACATCGGGATGACCGAGGAACGAATGAACCGCGACGCCGTTGCCACTGACGACACGACGATCGGCGTCGACGATTGCTGGAACCGGATCGGCACGCACGGCGACCGCTCGTGCGAGCGGCTGGCCGATTGCCTGCGCTGCCTGAACTGCCCGGTCTACGCGTATCACGCGGCGAAACTGCTCGAACGCCCGCTCGGCGCCGCCGAGCTGGCCGACGCGACGCAGCGGATCAGCGCGTTCGACGCGACCCGCGCGCACGGCGACGACGATACGCATCAGGCGGCACTGGCGTTTCGCGTCGCCGACGAATGGCTCGCGCTGCCGATCGGCGTGCTGCGCGAGATCGCCGGCACGCGTCCGATTCATTCGCTGCCGCATCGTCGCCATTCGGCCGTGCGCGGCGTGGTCAACATTCGCGGCACGCTGCGCATCGCGATCTCGATCGGCGCGCTGCTCGGCCTCGACGCGGGCAAGGGCCGCGAGGGTGGCGCGGACGGCCGTTTCACGCGGCTGCTGGTCGCCGCGCACCACGGCGAGCCGGTGGTGTTTCCGGTCGACGAAGTCGAGGGCGTGCTGCGCTTCGGCGCATCCGAATGGGTGCCCGTGCCGGCGACGGTCGGGCGCGCGAGCGCCGGCCTGTCGCGCGGCGTGCTGTCGTGGCGCGGCAAGTCGATCGGCTTGCTCGACGACGATCGGCTGTTCGACGCCGTGACACGGAGCATGCGATGAGCGGCGATGACGATCTGAGCCAACTGTCGCTGCTCGAGCTGTATCGCGAGGAGACGCGCACGCAGACCCAGGCGCTGTCCGAGCGCCTGCTCGCGCTCGAGTCGGGCGAGCCCGACTCCGTCGCGCTCGAGGCGTGCATGCGCGCCGCACATTCGCTGAAGGGCGCCGCGCGCATCGTCGGCGTGCCGCTCGGCGTCGACATCGCGGGGCGCATGGAAGAATGCTTCGTCGCGGCGCAGGCCGGCACGATCGCGCTGACGGCCACGCATGTCGACGTGCTGCTGGCCGGCGTCGACCTGCTGGTGCGCGTCGCCGATCCGCAGGCGCAGCCCGTGTCGCCGGCGGAGATCGAGGCGTTCGCGCTGGCGCTGACGGGCGCCGACGGCGCGCACGCGATGCCGGCACCGGCTTTCGCGCCGCCGCCGGCGGCCGCGGCGCCGTCCGTCGTGCCGTCTCGCGAGCACGACGGCGCCGCGAACGAGCCCGTGGGGGCCGGCGCCGCGGTGCCGCCGCTCGCGCTGCCGGCGGCCGTGCCCGATCCGGTCCAGGCCGGCCGCGCGGCCGGCGCGGGCGCGATGCGCCGCGTGCGGGCCGATACGCTGAACCGGCTGCTGAGCCTGTCCGGCGAGTCGCTCGTCGAATCGCGCTGGCTCAAGCCGTTCGCGGAGTCGATGCTGCGCGTGAAGCGCGCGCAGCGCGACGCGGCCCGTTCGCTCGATCTGTTGTACGAACAGTTCGCCGACGATCTCGACGCGGGCGTGCTCGCATCGGTGAACGAAGTGCGGCACATGCTCAACGACCTGCAGCGTTCGCTCGCCGAGCGCATGGACGAATTCGACCGCTTCGAGCGGCGCAGCACGCATATCGCCGAACAGCTGTACGACGAGGCGCTGCAGTGCCGGATGCGGCCGTTCGGCGACGCGACGCGCGCGTATCCGCGGATCGTCCGCGATCTCGCGCGCTCGCTCGGCAAGCAGGTGCGCTTCTCGATCGTCGGCGAAGGCACGCAGGTCGACCGCGACATTCTCGACCTGCTCGACGCACCGCTCGGCCACCTGCTGCGCAACGCGATCGACCACGGTGTCGAAGCGCCCGACGCTCGCCTCGCGCGCGGCAAGCCGGCCGAGGCGAGCGTGACGCTCGAAGCGCGGCATAGCGCCGGCTCGCTGCTCGTCAGCGTGATCGACGACGGGCCGGGCGTCGACATGGATGCGTTGCGCGCGGCGGTGGTGCGCCAGCGCCTGACCGACGACGAGACGGCCGCGCGGCTGTCCGATCCCGAACTGCTCGAATTCCTGCTGCTGCCGGGCTTCTCGATGCGCGATGCGGTGACCGACGTGTCGGGGCGCGGCGTCGGCCTCGACGCGGTGCAGGAGATGGTGCGCGGCGTGCGCGGCGCGGTGCGCATCTTCAATGAGCCCGGCGCGGGCATGCGCTTCGTGCTGCAGTTGCCGCTCACGCTGTCGGTGATCCGCAGCCTGCTGGTCGAGGTCGGCGGCGAGCCGTACGCGTTCCCGCTCGCGCACGTGCGCCGCACGCTCGAACTGTCGCACGACGACATCGACGTGCTCGAAGGCCAGCCGCATTTTCCGTTCGACGGCCGGCGCGCGGGCCTCGTCGCCGCGCACCAGCTGCTCGATGCCGGCGAGCCCGGCGTCGCGCGCGCGAGCACGGCGGTCGTGGTCGTCGGCGGCGAGCCCGAGCTCTACGGTGTCGCCGTCGACCGCTTCCTCGGCGAACGGATGCTCGTCGTGCAGCCGCTCGACAGCCGCCTGCACAAGATCCAGAACATCGCGGCCGGTGCGTTGCTCGAGAACGGCGACCCGGTGCTGATCGTCGATGTCGAGGACCTGATCCGCTCCGTCGACAAGCTCGTGCGCGGCGGACAGCTCGCGAAACTCACGCGCGACCGGCAGCTCGCGCTCGCCGACCGGCGCCGCCGCGTGCTCGTCGTCGACGATTCGCTGACGGTGCGCGAGCTCGAGCGCAAGCTGCTGGAAAAGCGCGGCTACGACGTGACCATCGCGGTCGACGGGATGGACGGCTGGAATGCGGTGCGCAGCGACGCGTTCGACCTGGTCGTCACCGACGTCGACATGCCGCGCATGGACGGGATCGAACTCGTCACGCTGATCAAGGGCGATCCGACGCTCAAGCGCGTGCCGGTGATGATCGTGTCGTACAAGGATCGCGACGAGGATCGCCGGCGCGGGCTCGATGCCGGTGCCGACTACTACCTCGCGAAGAGCAGTTTCCACGACGAGGCGCTGCTCGACGCGGTGCACGACCTGATCGGGGACGCACGCGGATGAACATCGGCATCGTCAACGATCTGCCGCTTGCCGTCGAGGCGCTGCGCCGCGTGATCGCGCTGCGCACGGATCACCGCGTGCTGTGGGTGGCGACCGATGGCGACGAGGCAGTGGATTTCTGCGTCGCGCATCCGCCCGATCTCGTGCTGATGGATCTCGTGATGCCGAAGCTCGACGGCGTGGCCGCGACCCGGCAGATCATGGCGCGCGCGCCGTGCGCGATCCTGATCGTGACCGCGAGCGTCAGCGCGAACACGTCGTCGGTCTACGAGGCGATGGGGGCCGGCGCGCTCGACGCGGTCGACACGCCGACGCTCGCGCTCGGCCTGCCGTCGGATGCGGCGCCGCAGCCGCTGCTCGCGAAGATCGACCAGATCGGCCGGCTGCTCGAAAGCCGGACCACGACGCTCGTGCCGCCCGGGCCGGCACCCGCGCGCGGCCAGCCGACGCTGATCGCGATCGGCGCGTCGGCGGGCGGGCCGACCGCGCTCACCGCGCTGTTGCGCGCGCTGCCGGCCGATTTTCCGGCTGCGCTCGTGATCGTCCAGCACGTCGACCAGGCGTTCGCGGTCGGCATGGCGGAGTGGCTCGACGGCTATACGCGGCTGCCCGTGCGCGTCGCGCGGCAGGGCAGCGTGCCGCAGGCGGGCGAGGTGCTGCTCGCGGCGACCAACGATCACCTGTACATCTCGCCGCGCGGCGTGCTCGGCTATACGCGGCATCCGGCCGAGACGCCGTACCGGCCGTCGATCGACGTGTTCTTCAACAGCGTCGCCGACGGCTGGGAGGGCGACGCGCTCGGCGTGCTGCTGACCGGGATGGGGCGCGATGGCGCGCTCGGGCTGAAGGCGATGCGCGCGAAGGGGTGCTACACGATCGCGCAGGACGCGGCGACGAGCGCCGTCTACGGGATGCCGAAGGCGGCCGCGGCGATCGGCGCGGCGTCGGCGATCCTGCCGCTCGACCGGATCGCGCCGCAACTGATTTCACGCGTGACGCGCATGCCGCTCGACTGACGGCGCGCCGCGGCCCCGGCGGGGCCGCATTGCGCGCGCCGTGCGGCGTCGCGTACAATTGCCGCCTGCGGAGATGGCATGCCTCCCTGCGGTCGATCCCGGCGCGTCGCGCGCGGTTCGGCCCTCAACCGCCGGTTTGCCCGGCTGATGATGCCTGCGTGTTCCTGGGGCGTCAGGAGGTCGCAGGCCGTCCATGCGGTATTCTGCCGCCCAGGTTTTGATGTCCCGTCGAATCTGGAAATCATGTTTTTTTCGACTTCTGCCGATTTTTTCGCGACCGTGCGCTACGTGTGCCGCTGGCTCGCGCTCTCTGCGTTGCTCGGCGCGCTGGCCGGCACGGCTTCCGCGTTGTTCCTGATAGCGCTCGACTGGGCGACCGGCACGCGAGTCGCGCATCCCTGGCTGCTGTGGGGGCTGCCGGCCGCCGGTTTGGCGACCGGCTGGGTCTACCACCGGTTCGGCCAGTCGGTCGCGCGCGGCAACAACCTGCTGATCGACGAGATTCACGACCCGAAGGCGCTGGTGCCGAAGCGGATGGCGCCGCTCGTGCTCGTCGCGACCGTCGTCACGCACCTGTTCGGCGGGTCGGCCGGCCGCGAGGGCACGGCCGTGCAGATGGGCGGCGCGCTCGCCGATCGCGTCACGCACCTGTTCCGGCTCGATCGCGAGCATCGGCGCGTGCTGCTGATGGGCGGCATCGCGGCCGGGTTCGCGTCGGTGTTCGGTACGCCGCTCGCGGGCGCCGTGTTCGGGCTCGAGGTGCTCGCGATCGGGCGCGTACGGTACGACGCGCTGCTGACCTGCGTCGCGTCGGCGATCGTCGCGGATGTCGTGTGCCGCGCGTGGGGCGTGCATCACACCGCTTATGCGATTCCGTTCGTGCCGGCCGTGTCGGCAACGAGGCTGGCCGCGACGGTCGTCGCGGGTGTCGCGTTCGGCGTCGTCGGCCGGCTGTTCGCGTTCGCGACGCATGCGCTGACCGCGTGGTTTCGCCGCGTGATCCGCCATGCGCCGCTGCAGCCGGTGCTCGGCGGCCTGCTGGTCGCGGTGGCCGCCACCGTGCTGAACGTGCCGCAGTACCTCGGGCTCGGGATTCCGACGATCGAAGCCGCGTTTCACGGGCCGCTGCCGGCTTACGATTTCGCGGGCAAGTTCGCGTTCACCGTCGTCACGCTCGCGTCGGGGTTCAAGGGCGGCGAAGTGACGCCGCTGTTCTACATCGGCGCGACGCTGGGCAACGCGCTCGGACAGGTGCTGGCGCTGCCGGTGCCCGTGCTGGCGGGGCTCGGTTTCGTCGCGGTGTTCGCGGGCGCGGCCAACACGCCGATCGCGTCGACGATCATGGCGATCGAACTGTTCGGCGCGGATGTCGGCGTGTATGCGATCGTCGCCTGCGTGGTCGCCTATCTGTTTTCCGGACACGCGGGGATTTATCGCGCGCAGCGGGTGGCGGTGGGGAAGGGGGCGCAGGCGGAGGCGGAGTAAGGCGGCGTGCGGGGCGGCCGGCCGCATCGCGACGGAAGCCGACGCCCGGTGATCCCGGGCATCAGCGGGAACGGCGGCGCTCTTCGCCGTTACGCCTTCGGCAGCTTCGTGACGTTCCGCGCGAGCAGTTCCTCGATATCGATGCCCTTCTCCGCGAGCAACGTCGTGACGACGCCGGTCAATTCCCCGAGGGTTTCCTTGACCGACTCGCGGATCGTATCCACGACGACCTGCGTGCTGCGCTCGATCTCGATATTGACCTTGTCGCCGACGCCCTTCGCATCGAAGGTGGTCGCGCGTCGCGTTTCGGGAATCAGCCAGACGTCGAACCAGCCTTCGTCGCGATTGACGTCCGACACGGTGAGGCTGCAGCCGTTGATCGCGATATAGCCTTTCGCAAACACGTAGCGCCTGAAATCGGCCGGCACGCCGATGCGGATCATCCGGTTGTGTTCGGATGACGCGATGTTCGCGATCGTTCCCATGAAGTCGACGTGTCCGGACAGCGGATGTCCGCCGATTTCAGCGCCGTCCTTCGCGGCCCGCTCGACGTTGATCCGGGCGCCGGTCGTGAGGTCGGCGAGCGTGGTGATGCGCAGGCTCGGCAACATCACGTCGAAGTCGATCAGCTCGGGCGAGTGGATGGTCGTCACGGTCAGGCAGACGCCGTCGACCGAGACGCTTGCGCCGATCTCGATGTCGGTGGTGAACCGCTCGGGGAATTCGATGCTGAACGTTCTCAGTTCGCCGTGATCCTTGATGGCCTTGATGACGCCAACACCCTGAACAATGCCTGTAAACATGATCCGCCTTTCGTCGCAAATTGCCTGGCCGGTATGATAAGTGATCCCGGCTCGCCTCGTTCGCAACGGGTTTGCCGTGCAGCGCACGGCGGCTCGCGTGGCGCCGTCGAATGGAATCGACGACGCACGCAACGGCCTGGTGAATTCCTGACGATCGCATCGACGTACCGTGTGGCGCAACCGGGCGCGGCGGCGGTGTGCCGCGCGTCCGGTTGCGATCGGGTTGCCATCAGGCTTGCGCCGGCTCCCCAAGCGGCCCGGCATTATCGTCCGCCGTGCGCCGCGGCGGATCGATCAGGCCCTTCGCGAGTTCCAGCGCCTGCCGCTCGAACAGCCGGCGATACGTCCCGCCGTCGATGCGGATCAGCGCGTCGTGGCTGCCTTCCTCGATCACCTTGCCGCGCTCGAGCACGATCAGACGGTCGAGCGCGCGCACCGTCGACAGCCGGTGCGCGACGACGAGCGTCGTGCGCCCGACCATCAGCCGCTCCATCGCCTGCTGGATCAGCACCTCGCTTTCGCTGTCGAGGCTCGACGTCGCTTCGTCGAGGATCAGGATCGGCGCATCCGCGAGGAACGCACGCGCGATCGCGACGCGCTGGCGTTCGCCGCCCGACAGCTTGATCCCGCGCTCGCCGACGAGCGTGTCATAGCCGTCCGGCAGCGCGACGATGAAGTCGTGCGCGCTGGCAAGACGCGCGGCGCGCTCGATCTCCGCACGGCTCGCGTCGGGGCGCGCATACGCGATGTTCTCCGCGAGCGTGCGGTGGAACAGCACGGGTTCCTGCTGGAC
Organism: Burkholderia sp. Bp9090; assembly: GCF_003857985.1. NCBI lineage: Bacteria > Pseudomonadati > Pseudomonadota > Betaproteobacteria > Burkholderiales > Burkholderiaceae > Burkholderia > Burkholderia sp. Bp9090. The sequence continues at coordinate 283,215 of NZ_QTPV01000004.1, read as the reverse complement.
GATCGCGATCTGGCTGCGCAGCGAATCCTGCCGCACTTGCGCGATGTCCTGGCCGTCGATCGTGATGCGGCCGCCCGACACGTCGTACAGGCGCTGGATCAGCTTGATGAACGTCGTCTTGCCCGACCCGGAATGGCCGACGAGGCCCACGCGTTCGCCGGGCGCGATGCGCATCGAGAAGTCGTCGTACAGCGGCACCGGATGGTTGCCGTAGCGGAACGTCACGTGCTCGAAGCGGATCTCGCCTTGCCCGATCCGGATCGCGGGCGCGCCGGGCCGATCGTCGATGCCGAGCGGCTGGCGCTCGAGCGCGACGAGCTCTTCCATGTCGTTGACCGAGCGTTGCAGGTTGCGGATGTGCATGCCGACGTCGCGCAGGTAGCCCTGCAGCATGAAGAACATCGTCAGCGAGAACGCGATGTCGCCGACGCTCGCTTCGTCGTTCGCCCACAGCCGCAGCGCGACGCCGATCATCGCCGCCTGCATCGCGACGAGCATCGCGCCCTGCAGGCCCCCGTTGAACGTGCCGCGCACCCACGTGCGGCGCGTGCGCTGGCGCCACTTGCCGATCACGCGATCGAGCCGCGCTTCCTCGCGCGTTTCCGCGCCGAACGCCTTGACGACCGCGTTGCAGCTCACGGCGTCGGCGAGCGCGCCGCCCATGCGCGTGTCCCACAGGTTGCCGAGCCGCGCGGCCGGCGCGACGATGCCGAGCGACACCGCGACGGTCACCGAGATGTACAGCAGCGAACCCGCACCGACGACGAGCCCCATCACCGGCCAGTGCGTGCCGAGCAGCACGGTCGCGCCGACGAGCATCGTGACCGACGGCAGCAGCGCGATCAGCACCGTGTCGTTCAGCAGGTCGAGTGCCCAGATCCCGCGCGTGATCTTGCGCACGGTCGACCCCGCGAAGCTGTTCGCGTGCCAGTCGGTCGAGAAACGCTGCACGCGATGGAACGACGCCGCGGCGATCTCGCTCATCATCTTCAGCGTGAGCGTGATGATGTTCAGGTAGACGCCCTGCCGCAGCAGCGTCGCGCCGATACCGAGCGCGGCCAGCGTGCCGAACGCGGTGACGGCCGCATGCCACGCGGCGGCGCGGTCGGTCAGGCCGCTCGACAGCGCATCGACGAGGCGCCCGGCGAACAGCGGCGTGAGCACGTCGGCAAGCGCGCCGAGCAGCGCCAGCGTCGTGATCGTCGCGATGCGCACCGGCTGCTTGCGCCAGTAGCGGAACGTGAAGCCGAAGACGGCCTGGAATGCCTGGCCGCCCAGATGGGTGGTTTTTCTGGTCATGTATCGTTGCCCGGCGCATCGCGCGACGGGACTTTCCGGTTCGGAGAACGTCGAAAACGCGACAGCCGGACCGCGCGCACGACGCGGGCGAAACGAAACGGGCTGTCGGGAAATTGCGCAGGCGGGCGGGTTAGCGGAGCACCCGGAAGCCGGCGCGGACGACGGGCTGGATCAGCCGCGCCGTGGGACCACGTTCGGGAAGGTTGCTGGCATTCGGAACATCTGCACCTCCCTGAAGTGAACGGTTGAAAGGACGCCGAAAAAGACGTGAAGGAATTTTATCAGCAGAGCCGGACGCGCCGCAACGTCTGACGAATGCGGCGTTGCAGCAGCGATGCGGTTAGTATTCGGGTTTTTGGCCCTCTTTCGTGCGTGTTCCGCGGTGCGGTGCCGCACGGGGCGGCGGGCGGCATCGATTACACTCTGCCGTTGCGCGCCGGCCGCTGCGGCCCCGCGGATTCACCCCGATACACTCCTGAGGAAACGATGAGCGACGTTCAGCAAGGCATCCTGGCTCCGATCGACACGGCGGCCCGATACCTCACTTTCACGATTTCGAACAACGTCAATGTGGCCGCGGCGCTCGCGGAATTGCGCGAGCTCGTCGACGGGCGCGACGCGGTCGCAGGCTTCGGGCAGGCGCTGGCCGCGCATCTCGGCCGCCCGGTTCCGGGGCTCACCGAATACCCGGCGTTCGCGGTGAACGACCGCACGCTGCCGATCACGCCGGCCGACGTCTGGGTCTGGCTGCGCGGCGACGATCGCGGCGCACTCGTGCTGCGCGCGCGGGCGATCGAGCGGGCGCTCGCGCCGGCGTTCGTGCTGCAGGACGCGGTCGACGGGTTCCGCTATTCGACCGATCGCGACCTGTCGGGTTACGAGGACGGCACCGAGAACCCGACCGGCGACGACGCGCTGGCCGCGGCGGTCGTCACGGGGCAGGGCGCGGGGCTCGACGGTTCGAGCTTCGTCGCGGTTCAGCAATGGCTGCACGACTTCGACCAGATGGAGCGCATTGCGTCGGGCGACATGGATCACATCATCGGCCGCCGCCGCTCGGACAACGAGGAACTCGACGACGCGCCCGAGTTCGCGCACGTGAAGCGCACCGCGCAGGAGAGCTTCGAGCCGGAGGCATTCATGCTGCGCCGTTCGTCGCCGTGGTCCGATGCGCGGCGCGCGGGGCTCTACTTCGTCGCGTTCGGCCATTCGTTCCGCGCGTTCGACGTGCAGATGCGCCGGATGAGCGGCGCGGACGACGGCATCGTCGACGGCCTGTTCCGCTTCACGCGACCGCTGACGGGCGCGTATTTCTGGTGTCCGCCGGTGAAGGACGGCAAGCTGGACCTGTCCGCGCTCGGACTCTGAGCGCCGGACGACATCCGCAAACGGGCGGGCCGCGCATCGCGCGCGGCCCGCCCGTTTTGCTTGTGACGCGGCGATCGCGTGCGGCGCGGTACGCCGCCCGTCAGTTCAGCGTCGTTTCGATGCGCGTGCCGCGCTTGATGAACAGCGTCACCGGCGTCTTCTCGCAGATTTCCGCGAGCCGCTGGCGCTGCGCGTCGTCGAGCGGGCCGTCGAGCGTCACGACGCGGCGCACGTATTGCTGCCCTTCACGATCGGCATGCAGTTCGGTGCGCACGTCGATGCGCGCGGCCGGCCACGTCTTGCGCTGCATGTACATGCGCAGCGTCGCGGCCGTGCATTGCGCGAGGCCGGCCAGCACGAACTCGAACGGCGCCGGCCCGAGGCCCTGTCCGCCTTCGCGCGGCGCTTCGTCGCCGGTCAGCGCGTGCGTGCCGGCCTGCAGCTGGACGACGTAGTCGGGCGCGTCGGCGGCGAGGGTGGCGGCAGCGTGGATGAGCGGCATGGCAAGTCTCCGGTAAGCGGGTAAGAGGCGGCCGCGACGATGCGCGGCGTGCGAGCCGTCAGCATACCGTCTCGACGAAAAACGCGGGCGCCACGCGCGTCGACGGGGCTCGCCGGGATCAGCCGGCGACGCCGGCACTCCGGCGCACGAGCGTGGCGACGCGTTCGCGCACCCACTGGTGCGCGCGGTCGGTCTCGCGCGACTCGTGCCAGTACGCGAGCAGCGGAAACGGCTTGAGCCGCAGCGGCAGCGGCTGCACTGCGATCGGCAGCATCGCCGCCATGCGCAGCGCATACGTGCGCGGCAGCGTCAGCAGCAGGTCGCCCGCCGCGGCGATCTGGCAGGCGGCGAAGTAATGCTGGCAGACGAGCTGGATGTGACGGAAGCGCCCGTCGTTGCCGAGCAGCACGTCGAGCGATTGCGGTTCGCCGAGCGACGACACCGCGACATGCCGCGCGGCGAAATAGTCGCTGCGCCGCAGCGGACCGCCGGTCAACGGATGATCGTGCCGCATCGCGACGACGAGCGAATCGTCGAGCAGGTGCTCGGTCACGATGCGCGGGCCGGTCTGCACGCGTCGATCGACGGCCAGATCGAGATTGCCCGACGCGAGTTCGCGTTCGATGTCGTGCACCGCGACGCGGCGGCTCACGAATCGCAGGCCCGGCGCTGCGCCGGCGAACGCGGCGACGATCTGCGGCAGCGCGATCGATTCGAGCACGTCGCGAATGCCGACCGCGATGCTCAGGTCGAGCGTCGCCGGGTCGAATGCCGCCGGGTCGCGCGCGGCGCGCTGCAGGCCGGCGAGGTGAAGCTGCACGTCCGCGATGATCGCGCGCGTGCGCTCGGTCGGCACGACGCGGTTGCCCTGGCGCACGAACAGCGGGTCGTCGAAATGCGCGCGCAGCCGGTTGAGCGCATGCGTGACGGCCGGCTGCGTCAGGTGCAGCGCACGGGCGGCCGCGCCGATGCCGCCGTGCACGTAGACCGCATCGAGCACGCGGAACAGGTTCAGGTCGAGACGATGGTCGGCGGGCACGGACGAAGGCGGCGTGGTGGGCGGTGAGGCGATTCTAATGGATGCGCGAACAACGGAACGCGGGTGCGCGTTGTACCGGCGACCGATGCCGTCCGATGCATGCCGATGACGATCGTCCCGCTACGCGAGCGTGCGTTGAGCCGATCCGCGATGCGAGGCAGGCGTCACGATGCGAGTCCGCCCGTCGGCACGCGCATTTCCGCGCGGCCAGATCATCGGTCGGCGATAGCCTGTAAAAATCCGCCATCATGCTGTCCCGGTCGGCCATTTCGTGACAAAGAGACGACCCGTTCGGCTAGTTCGGCTAAGATGCCGTCGCTTCATATTTCGAGATAGCCGTCCCTGTCGCACGTGTTCAAACCAAATATAAGCCTGACAGTTCGACGGCAATTAAAAGAAGTCGAAACAGTCCGGGGGCTTGGCCAGTGGAAGCAGCAGATCAGAGGTGGGTCGTAATCTATTTGAGTACGGGGTTTTCCTTGGCCGAGGCCGCGCGTCTGAGCGAGGCCTTCAACCTGGCGAATCGCCTGAACGCGTTCAATGCGGATTACCAGCTGAAGTACGTATCCGAAAAGGGGGGCTTGCTGCAGTCGTCGTCCGGTGTGCAGATCGCCGCCGATTCGCTCGGCGACGAGCATGGCCATCGTGCACACGCGTTCTTTCATCTTCATGGTGAGCGCGCGTCGATCAACTGGAACGATGCGTTGCGGCGCCGCCTGAGCGACATCCGCCGCCATGCGCGCTGGATCGTCGATGCGATGGGCCTGTCGACGCTCGCCGCGTCGCAGCGGCAGACGGAAGCCGATCGCGCGCGAACCGATCGCGCCCGCGGTGCGGCGGCCACGATCGAACTGCAGGCCGGCGAGGCCGACGTGTTCGCGACCGTGCTCGACATGTTCCGCGCCGATCTCGGCGACAGCGCCGCACAGGAGATCGCCAGCAACCTGATGCAGCCGGTCGAGCAGCGCTATGCGCAGTCGATGTGGGCGTTTCGCGAACTGAGCGCGAGCCCGTCGATCCGGATGTCGGTGCAGCGGCTGCGCGCGCAGAGCGCGAACCGCATTTCGGTTGCGGAAGTCGCGCAGACGGTCGCGATGAGCGAGCGCAATTTCCTGCGGCGCTTCAAGAAGGAAATCGGCGTGACGCCGACCGAGTTCGTGCAGCACGTGCGGCTCGAGCGCGCCTGCCACATGCTGGTCCACACGACGCTGCCGGCCGACAAGGTCGCGCGGCGCACGGGCTTCGGCAGCGGCGAGCGTCTGGCCAAGCTGTTTCGCCAGCGCCTGCTGGTGTCGCCGACCGAATTTCGCGTCGCCGAGCGCGAGCGGATCCTGACGAACGGTGCCGGGACGCCGCACCCGCAGGCCGATCGGCAGCCCGCGCCTCGACTCGCGACTGCCGACGGCGAGCGGGCGAGCCGGGGTGTGCGCGGCGATGCGCGGGAGAAAGCGGGGCGGATGAACGTAAAATCACCGTGTCGCGATCACGATCCCCGGTTTCCATGCCCCTGCTTCCCACTACCGCCACAGCCCCCTTCTGCCCGTCGGAAGTAAAGGGCAGCATCACGATCGACGCCGGCGCGTCGCGCTGGATGAAGCTCAAGCGCTTCTTCGGCCCGGGCCTGCTGGTCGCGATCGGCTATATGGATCCCGGCAACTGGGCCACCGACATCCAGGCCGGCTCGCAATTCGGCTATTCGCTGCTGTGGGTCGTCGCGTTCTCGAGCCTCGCCGCGATCTTCCTGCAGATGCTCGCCGCGCGGCTCGGCCTCGTCGCAGGCAAGGATCTCGCGCAGGCCAGCTACGACCGCTATGGCACCTTCGGCCGCATCGTGCAGTGGGTGACCGCCGAGGTGTCGATCATCGCGTGCGACATCGCCGAAGTGCTCGGCTGCGCGCTCGCGTTCAAGCTGCTGCTCGGCGTGCCGCTCGCGTGGGGGATCGTGCTGACCGCGCTCGATACGGTGATCGTGCTCGGGTTGCAAGGCAAGGGCGTCCGGCAGATCGAGGCGATCGTGCTCGGATTGATCGCGACGATGGCGTTCTGCTTCGTCGCGCAGGTCGCGATCACGCCGCCCGACTGGCATGCGGTCGCGAAGGGGCTCGTGCCGGGCAATCCGGGCCATGACCGCAAGGACGCGATCGTGCTCGCGCTCGGCATCGTCGGCGCGACGATCATGCCGCACAACCTGTATCTGCATTCGTCGGTCGTGCAGACGCGCCATGTCGTCGGCGGCGCGCGCGGCCTGATCCGCGACACGCTCGCGCTGGTGCGCATCGACACCTGCGTGTCGCTGTTCGTCGCGATGCTCGTCAATGCGGCGATCCTGGTCGTCGCGGGCGCGGCGTTCCATGCGACCGGCCAGCACGACGTGACCGACATCGAACAGGCGTACCGGCTGATCACGCCGATCGCGGGCGGCGCGGCCGCGCTGCTGTTCGGCATCGCGCTGCTCGCGTCGGGGCAAAGCTCGACGCTGACCGGCACGATCGCCGGCCAGGTGATCATGGACGGCTTCCTGCATACGAAAATCCCTTGCTACCAGCGCCGGCTGATCACGCGCGGGCTCGCACTGGTGCCCGCGCTGATCGGCGTGCTGTGGCTCGGCGAAAACTCGGTCGGGCAATTGCTCGTCTGGAGCCAGGTGCTGCTGAGCCTGCAGCTGCCGTTCGCGATGTGGCCGCTGATCCGGTCGGTCAGCGATCGCAACACGATGGGCGAGCATGCGATCGGCCGCGGGATGCAGGCCGCCGCCTGGGTACTGTTCGCCGTCATAACGGGCACGAACCTGCTGCTGATCACGGGTGTCGCGGGCTGATACAGCTTGTCACAGGCTGAAACAGGCGCGTGGCGCGCCTGCGTTAAACTGCGCCTTTTGCCAGCCGTTCGACGTCCGTCATGTGGAGTGAAATCAGCAACATCGGCGATGCCGCGCTGACCTTGCCGGTCGCGCTGACCTGCGCCGTCTGGCTCGCGCTGTCCAACTGGCGGCTCGCGGTGCGCTGGATCGTGCTGCTCGCGGCCGGCATGAGCCTGGTCGGGGCGACCAAGATTCTCTACGCGGGCTGCGGTGTCGAGATCCCGCAGTTCGATTTCCGCGTGATCAGCGGCCATACGATGCTGTCGACGTCCGTGTGGACCGTCGCGCTGTCGATGCTGTGGCAGGCATTCCGTCCGGGCAAGGAGCCGGGCGTGGCGGCCGGTCTCGTCGTCGGCGCGCTGACGGGCGTCGCGCGTGTGTTCGACCATTCGCACACGGTCCCGGAAGTCGTCGTCGGCTGGCTGCTCGGCGCGCTGGTCGCGCTGGTGTTCCTGCGCGCCTACCGGCGGGCGCACAAGCGCGCGTTCTCGCCGCGCATCGCGGCCGTCTGCCTGCTCCTCGTGTCCGGCATCGCGTACGGGCATCGCGCACCGTTCCAGCAGATGATCGACACGCATTCCCCGCAGTTCTGCGCGTTCATGCGCACGTCCGGCGACGGGTTCTGACGGCTGTTCGTTGCCGCGCATCGGTGCGCCGGTGCCGGATGCGGTCGTCGCCGCGGCGGTGGCCCCCCGAGTCCCGTCCCATTCCTTCTTGGTTATTGTCAAAAGCCGTTTCCCGATCGTTATCGAGCCGACATCGGCGATGATCGGCTGTGCTGTGCTGTTGCTGTGCCCGCCCGCCCGCCCGTCCGCCCGTCCGCCCGCCCGTCCGCCCGCCCGTCCGCCCGTCCGCCCGTCCGTCCGCCCGCCCGTCCCGCCGCCCGCGGATCCGAAGGTCATGAGTGATGTCTATGACCGGGCATTACGAAGATTCATTTCATCGATTGGCGGCAATCGCGTACGCTGGCGTTCGTTCGAGCGGGGCCGGCAGCGGCCGGCCGCCGGATTCGTCCGGCCCGGTGCGGCCGGCTCGCTATACTCGCGCATACCGCGCGGCCGTCGGCCGGCGCACGGCAACCGCCGTCGCGGCACCGGTCCGCCGCGACGACTCACGACAGGAGCAGGTCCCATGACAATCGTTTCCACGCGCCTCGCAGGCAAGTGCGCGTACATCACGGGCGCCGCCGGCGGCCTCGGCCGCGCGATCGCGCGCCGGATGGTCGAGCAGGGCGCGCGCGTGTTCCTGACCGACGTTGCCGACGCGGCGGTGCTCGATGCATTCGCCGACGAACTCAACGCGGGCCACGCGACGCCGGTCGCGTTTGCCGCGACGCAGGACGTCCGCGACGAAGCGCGCTGGCAAGCGCTGCTCGCGCAGGCGGTCGATGCGATGGGCGGGCTGTCGGTGCTCGTCAACAACGCGGGTGTCGGCTCGATCGGCTCGCCCGCGCAGATCGAACTGGACGAATGGCGGCGCGTGATGGCGGTCAACGTCGAGAGCATCGTGCTCGGCTGCAAGCATGCGCTGTCGTATCTGGCCGAGAGCCATCCCGCATCGATCATCAACATCTCGTCGGTGGCCGCGTTCAAGGTCGAGCCGGATTTCACCGCGTACAACGCGTCGAAGGCCGCGGTCGCGTCGCTGACGAAGTCGGTCGCGATCGACTGCGCGCGCCGCGAGCTCGACGTGCGCTGCAACTCGATTCACCCGGCGTTCATTCGCACGGGGATCGTCGAGCCGCTGTTCCAGTCGCTCGGCGAACGCGATGCGACGCGCAAGCTCGCGCGCGGCATTCCGCTGCGCCGGCTCGGCGAACCGGACGACGTCGCGCATGCGGCCGTCTATCTGGCATCCGACGAAAGCCGCTTCGTGACGGCCGCCGAACTCGTGATCGACGGCGGCATGTGCGCAGTTTGACGCGCATCGATAAACACAACCGGAGGAGAACATCGTGTCGACACCCGTGAACCGCCAGCTGCTGCTGAAGACACGCCCGGAAGGCCGGGTCGGCCGCGAACACTTTTCGTTCGTCGAAACGCCGGTGCCGGCGCTCGCCGACGGCGAAGTGCTCGTGCGTGTGCTGTATCTGTCGATGGATCCGACCAACCGCGTGTGGATGAGCGACGTGCCGCAATACCTGCCGCCCGTCGCGATCGGCGAAGTGATGCGTGCGCTCGGCATCGGGCGCGTGGTCGGGTCGCGCCACGCGGGGTTCGCGCAAGGCGATCTCGTGCAGGGGCTGCTCGGCTGGCAGGACTATGCGCGGGTGCCGGCCGACCAGGCCGCGCAGCTCGTGAAGCTGCCCGCGCAGTCGGGCCTGCCGCTGCCGACGCTGCTCGGCGCGTGCGGGATGAGCGGCCTGACCGCGTACTACGGGCTGACCGACATCGCGCCGGTGCAGCCTGGCGAGACGCTCGTCGTGTCGGCGGCGGCCGGGTCGGTCGGCTCGATCGCCGGCCAGATCGGCAAGATCCACGGTGCGCGCGTGGTGGGCATCGCGGGTGGCGCGGACAAGTGCCGCTACCTGACCGAGACGCTCGGCTTCGACGCGGCCGTCGACTACAAGGCCGACGATTTCCGTGAGCAGCTGAAGGCGGCGACGCCGGACGGCGTGCACGTGAACTTCGAGAACGTCGGCGGCGAGGTGATGCGCGCGGTGCTGTCGCGGATGGTGATCGGCGGGCGCGTCGCGCTGTGCGGCGTGATCTCGAACTACAACAGCGGCCGCGCGGCGGACGACGTCGGCGTGCTGATCTCGAAGCGGATCACGATGCGCGGCTTCCTGATCCTCGACTACCGCAAGAGCCGCGAAGCGGTGCAGACGCTCGCGGGATGGCTGCGCGACGGCCGGCTCAAGGCCGAGGAAACCGTCGCCGACGGGCTCGAAAACGCCCCCGACGTGCTGAACCGCCTGTTCGACGGCGACCATCGCGGCAAGCTCGTGCTGCGCGTCGATCCGGATGCATGAGCCGTCGCGCTCGCGCGCATTGAGTCCGAATATTCCGGTATCAGTTTAGGACTTGTCTCATTTATTGTTCCGGCCGCTCTCCCTAAAGTAATTGCCGGCAAGCGGCGGCGTGACCTGCGCGTCACGCCGCCGTTTTCATTTGAGCGGCGAGAAGCGGGAAGGGAGGCGGAACATGCAGATGAAGACGACATGGGCGGCACCGACGGCGGCGCGCGATCGAACGAAGCGGCGCATCGGTGTCCGGGCGCGGATGGCGGCAGCGGGGTTCGGTATCGCGCTCGCAGTGTCGAGCGCCGGTGCGGCCGGGCACGCGGGCGCGGCTGGCATCGTGCGCTTCACCGGCGCGCTCGTCGATCGGTACGACGTGACATTCGACACGCCGTCGCTCGGGGCGTCGGGCAGCGCGAGCGCGGCGGCACTCCGCTTCGATGCGCATGGCCGGCGCTTGCCCGGTGCGCATCTGGCGCTCGTGGGGCCGGACGGCCAGCCGCTTTCGCAGCCTGCGGGCGCGGCGGTTCGCGCAACCTGGCACGATGCGCGCGACGATCGAGCCGTGCCGCTGGAAGCGGGGCGCGCGCATCGTGTCGGGCCGTATGGCGGGGTGCTGACGATCGCGGGGCCGGACATGGAAACGGGCGCCGTGGCGCCCGTCGTGATCAGGATTCGTCATCCGTGACGCGCGGCGTCATTCCCCCTGTTCGGCGCGCGCGTAGATGTCCCAGCTCGCCATGAACAGCGCAGCGACGAGCGGCCCGATCACGAAGCCGTTGATGCCAAACAGCGCCATCCCGCCGAGCGTCGAGATCAGCACGACCCAGTCGGGCATCTTCGTGTCCTTGCCGACGAGGATCGGGCGCAGCAGGTTGTCGACGAGGCCGATCACGCCGACGCAGAACGCGACGAGGATCACGCATTTCCAGATCGCGCCGATCGCGAGGAAGTAGAGCGCGGCGGGCACCCACACGAGGCTCGCGCCGATCGCCGGCAGGAGCGACAGGAACGCCATCAGCGCGCCCCACAGCACGACACCCTCGATCCCGAGGATCCAGAAGATCAGGCCGCCGAGCGCGCCCTGCACGAGCGCGACCGCGATGTTGCCCTTCACGGTTGCGCGCACAACCGTCGTGAACTTCGCGAGCAGCAGGTTCTTGTGCTCTTCGTCGAGCGGCATCGCGCGGCGCACGCGGCGGCCGATCTCGCCGCCGTCGCGCAGCAGGAAGAACACCATGTACAGCATCACGCCGAAGCTGACGACGAACTGGAACGTGTTCTGGCCGATGCTGAGCGCCTGGGTCGCCGCGAACTGGCTGATCTGCGCGGCGCCGTCGGTCAGCTTCTTCTGGATGCCGGGGATGTTGGTCAGCCCGTATTTCTGCAGCAGGTTCTGGATCGACGTCGGCAGCGCATGAATGATGTCATGGAAGTACTGCGAATAATTCGGCTGCGCGCTCTTCAGTTCCTGGTACACGTACGCGATTTCCTGCACGAGCGTCGCCATGACGAACACGAGCGGCAGGATCACGATCAGGATGATCAGCGACATCGTCACGAGCGCGGCCAGGTTGCGCCGCTTGCCGAAGCGCGCGGCGAGCCAGCGCTGCACCGGCTGGAACAGGATCGCGAGAATGGTGCCCCAGAAGACGGCGCCGGAGAACGGCGCGAGTATCCAGCACAGTCCGACGGTGACCGCGAACAGCAGGAAATAGAAGAATTTTTGGTGATCGTGTCCGCTATCCATGGATGGTTCGCGCAGATTGATGCCTGGTTTGATTGAATTTCGTTGCCTCGGGCGCGATCGGCTCGCGAACGTCACGGATGTCGCGGCGCAGCGCGGCAGGGCGGCCTGATCGGCAGTATGCCCGCAAAGGTGCCGCCATCATACCCGCCGCGCGCGGCGCACGAGAAAACGCCGCGGCCGGGGCCGCGGCGTTGCCGGGAAGCGAACCGGCCCGGGGGCCGTGCCGCATCGTCAGATGTGGAGCCGGGTGACCTTGGTGCCGCTGACCGACAGATCGCCCATCAGGCCCGCGTTGGTCAGCACCAGCACCTCGACCGGTGCGGTGGCCGTGTTGGAGTCGATCGCGCCGTTCGCGCCCATCTTCACGACCGCGACGGAGGCGTCGGCGCCGGCCGACCAGCCTTCGGACTTGCGGAACGAGTCGAGCGCATCCTGCGTCATGAACAGGAACACGATCGCCTTCGATTGCGCACCGGCCTGCAGGCCGACCGACAGCGACGACGTGTTGTAGTAGCCGACGGTGCTGCCGCCGACGCGCAGCGCGCCGTTGCCGGACTGGCCGCCGACGATGAGGCCGGCCTGCAGCACGTTCGGGAACACGAGCACGCCGCGCGATTTCGCGACGAGTTCACGCGAGCCCGGCACCGTCGAATAGAGGCGCGACAACGTCGCGTTCACGCTCGCGTCGATCGACTCGCGTTTCGACGCGCTGGCCGATGCGTTGTCGGGTTTGTTGGGGGTGGTGGTGCAGCCGGCAAGTGCGAGACTGCCGAGCATGACGGCGGCGGCGGCTTTCAGGGCGAGGGACTTCTGCATGGCGTTTCTCCTTCGTTGTCGGGGTGAGGAAGGACGGGGTGATCGCCCCGTTCAACGGCGGGAAAGGAGCAGGCCGGCGACGAACGCGAGGCCCGCGACGACACCTGCGGTCTGCCATGGATTGTCGTGCACGGCTTGCGATACGCGTTCGGCCGAATCGCGCAGCCGCGCGACCGCGGTGCCCGACGCGTAGTCGAGCGTGCTGCGCGCCTCGTCGAGCCGCGCCTGCACGCGCTTGCGCAACGCGGCGATATCGCCGTCGCCGTCGTTCTTCAGCAGGTCTTCCAGTTCATCGACCAGCCCGCGCAGATCGTCGGACACGTCCGCATGCAGGTCGCGAGCCGCCGAGCGCGTCGTGCGTCCCACGCGCCGGCCGGTGCGACGGATGTCGGACAGGCCGCGGTCCAGCTTGTGTTCGATCGAGTCGGTGAGCGCCATGGTGTTTATCCTCCTTCGATTTGATTTGCAGGCCAATTTGAAGATAAGACGAATCCCAGCAACCAATGTGATTCACATCAGCCAATTGAGTTTCGAGACAAATTTTCAATTCGCCGGCAAATTTCCCGGAAAGCCCCGCGCAATGGGGCGGGGCGGCGGTTGAAAAAATTTCGCGCTTTGGGGCGAAGCGACCAGCAAGCCGTTGGCGCGACGTGAAAGTCCGGTAAATATGGCGTCGCCCGATGCGCCAGGTAAATAGTGCCGTTGCACGCATCATGCTGATGCAATTGCACTAATCGCCCGTCTCTTGATGGAGCACGGTTTGTGCCCGCGATGGCTCAGGTGGCGCCTTCGTCCGACGCGAGGTCGATGACGACGGGATCGTGATCCGACGAGCGATAGGCATCGGGTGCGTAATAGGCCGCCCGTTGCGCCGCGGTTTTGTAATCGGGCACGGATTGCAGCGCGACCGGTTCGTCGGCATTGATGTGCCACGCATGCACGGCCTTCACGCGCGCGGCGAGCGGCGACGTGGCGAGTGCATGGTCGAGGTTGCCCGCTTCGCCGCGGAATACGTAGCTGTAGCCGGCGTTGCCGGCGAAGCGGGCGACGAGGTTCGTGTAGCCGCGCGATTCGAGCGCACGCAGCGGGTCTTCCTTCGCGTAGCTGTTGAGGTCGCCGATCAGCAGCACGCCGTCGGCCGGGGCGCCGGTCGGCGACGTGGCGAGCCACGCGGCGATGCGTTCGGCCGCACGCGTGCGCGTCGCGTTCCAGCAGCCCTGACCGTCCGATTGGTCGAGATCCGGGCCGGTCGCACGTGGGCAGTTCTTCGATTTCAGGTGATTGGCCGCGACCGTGAATGCGCGGGTGCCGCCGATGCGCCGGAACGTCTGCGCGAGCGGTGGGCGATTGCCGCCGTCGAGCGCGACGGTCGCGGCGCGCCCGACGGGTTCGATCGTCCGGCTGTCGTACAGCAACGCGACCGCGATCGCATCGCGGCCGAGTCGCGCCGTGCCGGGGTCGACCGCGCGCCAGCCGTCGCCGAGCCGCGCCGCGAGACGCTGCACGGCGCTCGCGGGGCCGTGGCCGTTGTTCGCGATTTCCATCAGGCCGATCACGTCGGCGCGCAGTGCGCGCAGTGCGGCGACGATCTTCGCTTCCTGGCGGGCGAAGACGGCGGGCGTCTTCGCGCCGCGATTGGCCGGATCGTCGAAGCCGCCGCCGCTTCCGTCGCCGTTGAAATAGTTGAAGACGTTGAACGACGCGATCCGCACGTCGGCTTGCGGATGCCGCGGCGGTGCATCGGTCCGCGGATTCGATGCGGCGTCGAAGACCGGCGCCGACGCCGGCACGGGCTGCACTCGCCACGTGCCGTAGCGCTGCTCGAGCACACCTTCGACGCCGCGCACCGTGTAGCCCGCGCGCAGCGTGTTGGCGGCGCCCAGCGCAGGCGGCGGATAGCGGGCGGTCGCGGGGTTCACGCGGCTCGAACCGTCGTCGAGCACGATGCGGTTGCGGGCATTGGCCGCCGCCTGCGCGGCGGCGTCGGCCGGCGGCACCACGTGCGTCGGCATGTAGAGGCGACCGTGGCTGAGCACGATGCTGCCGTAGCGGCCGAGGTCGTAGGTATCGCTGACGGTCAGCGTTTGCGGAAAGCGCACGCGCATGCCTTCATGCGCGGCGAATACTGACTCGCTGTCGACCGGCAGCACGAGCGCGGCCGGCGTGACGGTCTGCCCGCGCGCACAGACGGCCACGCGGCCCGACAGAGCCAGTTGCGTGCGGCCGTACTTCTGCTCGATCCTGCCGGTGACGTGCACGCGTTCGCCCGGGCGGACACGCGCGTGCGGCGCGTAGACGAACAGGCCTTCCGGGACGCCCGGCCGGTGGCGCCGCTGCGCATCCGCCTGCTGGACGAAGAATCCGCCGAAGCCGTCGGCGCCGCCGAATGCCGCGGTGACGATCGCTTCGATCGACGCGGAGCGCCCGGCCAGCGGCGACCGGCCGCCGGAATGCCGGAGGTCGGCGATTGCCGTCGTGGGGCCGCCGCAGCCCGCGCTGACCGGAGGCGCGGTGGCGGCGGCGGTGGCGGCCGGCGCTGAAAGGGCAAATGCGGCAAATGCGGCAAACGAGGCAAACGAGGCAAGCGGGGCGAGCGGGGCGAGCGGGGCGAGCGGGGCGAGCGATGCGGCGAGCGCGAGCGGCGGCGGCAGGCGTGACATGGAGTGCTCCACAGGAAGAAAATTCGAAGGTTCGGGCAAGCATCTTGACGGCAAAATCGCGTGCTGCGATCGAATTGGCCATCAGGCCAGTGTCGAACGGCCAACGATGACGGCAGGGCCGCCCGCGGCTGTTACGCTTCGCATCTGACGTGTCATTCCGGCCTGCGATCCGAACGCTTCTTGCGCACGGCCCCCCACTGGAGAGTTCCATGTCCTACATGCTGTTGATTGTCGAACCGACCGGCCAGCGCGCCGAACGCACGCTCGAGGAGGGGCAGGCGCTGTACGCGCGGATGGTCGATTTCGCTCAGACGCTGAAGGCGCGCGGCGTGCTGCGCGGCGTCGAGTCGCTCGAGCGCTCGGAGCGCGCGACGCGTGTGCAGGTGCGCGACGGCGAGACGCGCCTCGTCGACGGCCCGTTCGCCGAGGCGAAGGAAATGGTCGGCGGGTTCTTCATCGTCGACGTCGACACGCGCGAGGAAGCGATCGCGATCGCGCGCCAGTGCCCGGCCGCGCAATGGTGCACGGTCGAAGTGCGCGCGGTCGGCCCGTGCTTCCTGTGACGGCCACGACTCGGTGTTAACCCGGATTCGTCGCGCCGTACGTCGATCCGGCAGTCTGCCGCCCGTCGTAGGGATAAGGCGCCGACGAACGGACGCCCCTTTCCACCGATGACAAGGAGTGAACGATGCGATTCATGATCATGATCCGGGCGAACGCCGTCAGCGAATCCGACGCATTGCCGGACAACCGGCTGGTCGAGGCGATGACGGTCTATCACGAGGAGCTGGCCAAGGCCGGCGTGCTGCTCGATGCGAACGGCCTGCGGCCGAGCGCGCGCGGCTGGCGCGTGCGCTACTCAGGTGGCAAGGGCACGGTGGTCGACGGCCCGTTCGCGGAGACGAAGGAACTGATTGCCGGCTATACGCTGATCCAGGTGCGCTCGCGCGACGAGGCGCTCGAATGGACGCGCCGGTTTCCCGCGCCGTTCGGTGCGGAGATGGACTGCGAGATCGAGGTGCGGCCGCTGTTCGAACTCGACGACCTGACGCCCAGCGAGGCGGTCGAGCGGTTCCGCGAACTCAATGTCGGGCACGGCCACGCCTGACTCCACCCCAAGCCAATCTCACCGGAGCACCCGTCATGCACAAGATGGTTTTCATCAACCTGCCCGTGGCCGACCTGCCGCGCTCGAAGACGTTCTACCAGGCACTCGGTTTCGAAGTCGTACCGGCCTATACCAACGATCAGGCTGCCTGCATCAAGATCAGCGACACGATTTTCGCGATGCTGCTCGTGCGGCCGTTTTTCCAGACCTTCACCGGCAAGACCATCGTCGATCCGGCGACGCAGGTGCAAGCGCTGTCGTGCCTGTCGTGCGACAGCCGCGCCGAGGTCGACGCGATCGTCGCGAAGGCGCTCGCGGCCGGCGGGTCCGCGCCGCAAGCGCCGCGCGAGTATCCGAACATGTACGGCCACGGGTTCGACGATCCGGACGGCCACGCATGGGAGCTGATGGCCATGCCGCTCGATGTGTCCGCCCAGGGGCAAGCGTCGTGACGCGTGAGGCGACTCACCGTGCGATCGAAGCGGTCTGGCGGATCGAGGCGCCCAAGATCATCGCGCGCGCCGCGCGCGTGGTGCGCGACGTCGGCGTGGCCGAGGAACTGGCGCAGGACACGCTCGTCGCGGCGCTCGAGCACTGGCCCGTCGACGGCGTGCCCGACAATCCGGCCGCATGGCTGATGACGGCCGTGAAGCGGCGCGCGCTCGACCGGGTGCGGCAGGAGTCGCTGCATGCGGCGAAGCGCGACCAGCTCGGCCATGAAATGGACGCGCTCGAGGCGCACGTCGTCCCCGACATCGCGGAGGCGCTCGCCGACGCGCGCGACGACGATATCGGCGACGACCTGCTGCGGCTGATCTTCACGTCGTGCCATCCGGTGCTGTCGACCGATGCGCGCGTCGCGCTGACGTTGCGGCTGCTCGGCGGGCTGACCACGAGCGAGATCGCGCGTGCGTTCCTGTCGCCCGAGCCGACGATCGCGCAGCGCATCGTGCGCGCGAAGCGCACGCTCGCGGCGGCGCGCGTGCCGTTCGAGGTGCCGGCCGCCGACGCGCGGCCCGCGCGGCTCGCGTCGGTGCTCGAAGTGATCTATCTCGTGTTCAACGAAGGCCATGCGGCGACCGCGGGCGACGACTGGACGCGCCCGGCGCTGTGCGACGAGGCGCTGCGTCTCGGCCGCGTGCTCGCCGGGCTCGTGCCGGACGAAAGCGAAGTGCTCGGGCTCGTCGCGCTGATGGAACTGCAGGCGTCGCGCATGCATGCGCGGACCGATGCGCATGGGCGGCCCGTGTTGCTGCTCGACCAGGACCGCAGCCGCTGGGATCCGCTGCTGATCCGGCGCGGCCTCGCGGCGCTCGAGCGGGCGACGAAGCTCGGCGGCGTGCGCGGCCCGTATGCGCTGCAGGCCGCGCTGGCGGCGTGTCATGCACGCGCGCGGCACGCGTCGGACACGGACTGGGCGCAGATCGTCGCGCTGTACGACGCGCTCGCCGAAGTCGCGCCGTCACCGGTCGTCGAGCTGAACCGCGCGGTGGCGGTGGGGATGGCGTTCGGGCCTGCCGCGGCGCTGGAAATCGTCGACGTGCTGCGCGACGATCCGGCGCTCGCGCGCTATCACTGGTTGCCGAGCGTGCGTGGCGACCTGCTCGCGAAGCTCGGCCGCGCTGACGAGGCGAAGGTCGAGTTCCGCCGCGCGGCGGAATTGACCCGCAACGAGCGCGAAAGGGAATTGCTGTTGAAGCGCGCGACGGATGCGTGACGCAGACGGGCGACGCCGGTGTGCGTACACCGCGCGTCGCATCGAACGCCGGCGCCCCGCCTCCACCCGTCCCTCATTCCCGCTCCCCGCTATCGGACGGATTGAAAAAGCCTATTGGGGGATGCGAACGCCAGCGCCTAGATTAAAAGGCACGAAGCGTGCGTGTCCGGCGTACGCATCGTTCCCCATATCCATCATCGGCCCGGCTTCGCACGCGGCCGCGCCGACTCGAACGGAGGCGCACATGGCTCAACTCAAGGGCAGCAAGACCGAAGAGAATCTGAAGGCCGCATTCGCGGGCGAATCGCAAGCGAACCGGCGTTATCTGTATTTCGCTTCGAAGGCCGACGTCGAAGGCCAGAACGACGTCGCCGCGCTGTTCCGCTCGACTGCCGAAGGCGAAACGGGCCATGCGCACGGTCACCTCGAATACCTCGAAGCAGTCGGCGATCCGGCGACGGGTCTGCCGTTCGGCTCGTCGCGGCTGAACCTCGAATCGGCGATCGCCGGCGAGACGCACGAGTACACCGACATGTATCCGGGCATGGCGAAGACGGCGCGCGAAGAAGGCTTCGACGAAATCGCGAACTGGTTCGAGACGCTCGCGAAGGCCGAACGCAGCCACGCGAACCGCTATACGAAAGCGCTGGACGCACTCGTCGACTGACGCGGGCGTCGCCCCGAGGCCGCACGGCCCGGCCGGGCAGGTCCCGCGGCCGGCCGTGCGTTGATCGCCGCCCGCGCCGCGCGGGCGGCGCGTTCGCGCGCATGCGCGCCACGCTGGAGCGCCTCATGCCCCACAAGGAAGGCAGTCTCGAAGCCCCGACCCGGCATCCGCTCGACTGGCAGTCCGAAGCGTTCTACGACCAGGCCGCGATCGATGCGGAAATGACGCGCGTGTTCGACATCTGCGCCGGTTGCCGGCGCTGCGTGTCGCTGTGCGGCGCGTTTCCCGCGCTGTTCGATCTCGTCGACGACACGCCGACGGGCGACATCGAGGAAGTGCCGAAGGACGCGTTCGGCAAGGTCGTCGACCAGTGCTACCTGTGCGACCTCTGCTACATGACGAAATGCCCGTACGTGCCGCCGCATGCATGGAACGTCGACTTCCCGCACCTGATGCTGCGCGGCAAGGCCGCGCGCTACAAGCGCGGCGAGGCGCCGCTGCGCGACAAGGTGCTGTCGAACACCGACGCGCTCGGCCATTTCGCGGGCATTCCGATCGTCACGCAGACGGTGAACGCGGTCAATCGCACGCCGCCCGCGCGCCACGCGCTCGAAGCGGCGCTCGGCGTCGATCGCAACGCATGGCTGCCGGAGTTCGCGCCGCGCAAGTTCCGGCGCGCGGCGAAGCGCTCGGACGGCCCGCCGGTTCGCGACGGCGAACGCACGCCCGGCAAGGTCGCGATCTACGCGACGTGCTACGTGAACTTCAACGAGCCGGGCATCGGCCACGACCTGCTCGCGATCCTCGCGCACAACGAGATCCCGTACGAACTCGTCACGCGCGAAGCGTGCTGCGGGATGCCGCTGCTCGAGCAGGGCAATCTCGCGGGCGTCGCCGCGAAGAAGGCCGTGAACATGCCGGTGCTGGAGCGCTATGCGCGCGAGGGCTATGCGCTGATCGGCGCGATCCCGAGCTGCGTGCTGATGTACAAGAGCGAACTGCCGCTGATGTTCCCCGGCGACGAAGCCGTGCGCGCGGTGGCCGATGCATTCTGGGATCCGTTCGAGTACGTGATCGCGCGGCATCGCGACGGTTTGCTGAAGACCGATTTCAAGCAGGGCCTCGGCACCGTGTCGTATCACGTGCCGTGCCACGCGCGCGTGCAGAACATCGGCCGCAAGACGGCCGACACGCTGTCGCTCGTGCCGGATACGCGCGTGAACGTCGTCGAGCGCTGTTCCGGGCACGCGGGCACGTTCGGCGTGAAGAAGGCCTTCCATGCGGACGCGATGCGGATCGGCGCGCCGGTGTTCAAGGCGATGGCCGAGCCGAAGCCGGATTTCGTGTCGTCGGACTGCGCGCTCGCCGGCCATCACATCGTGCAGGGCATCGACGAGAAAGGGTTGCCGGCCGCGCCGCTCGCGCATCCGCTGACGCTGCTGCGCCGCGCGTATGGCATCTGAACCGGCCGCTTCACGACGACATCGACGCTATCCGAGGACATCCCATGACGCTCACCCGCGACTCGCTGCTGACGCTCGAAGCGTACGCGAAGATCCGCAAGACCGAACATGCGCGGCTCGTCGCGCACAAGCGCCGCCGCGCGGTGGCGCTCGGCAACCATCTGCGCCTCCTGTTCGAGGACGAGACCACGATCCGCTACCAGATCCAGGAAATGCTGCACATCGAGAAGATCTTCGACGAGGCCGGCATCGAAGGCGAACTGGAAGCCTATCTGCCGCTCGTGCCCGACGGCACCAACCTGAAGGCGACGCTGCAGATCGAATACGAGCACGAAGCCGAGCGGCGCGCGGCGCTCGCGCGGCTGATCGGAGTCGAGGATCGCGTGTACCTGCGGGTCGACGGGCACCCTGACGTCTATGCGATCGCCGACGAGGATCTCGACCGCGACAACGCGGAGAAGACCTCGGCCGTGCATTTCGTGCGCTTCGAACTGAGCGGGCCGATGCGCGCGGCGCTCAAGGACGGCGCGACGCTGTCGATCGGCTGCGATCACCCGGCCTATACGGTGTCGCCGCAACGCATCGCGGCGGACGTGGCCGCGTCGCTGGCCGGCGATCTGCGTTGACGCGCGGCCGGGCGCCGCGCTCCATATCGCGCGGATCGCACGTCGTCCGGCCGCGAAACGCGGCGCCCGACCGTCGCGCCGGCCGCTGTCGCCTGCCCATTACCGCCGAAGATGTAACAGGCCCGTCCACGCTTGCATGCCGGGAAACAATGTGCCTCGCCTGTCCGATCGCTTTCATTACTCGCCGAGAAACAATAAAAAGATTGTGCACGGAGAAATTTCGGTTCAAGGCAATTTGAATGATTTACCGATCCGTGAATATCTTGTTACGAAATTTTCCCTGATTTACCGATTTTGGCCGGGCATTCGCGGGGTGGTTGCCGGCAAGGGTCGGAACATGGCGGATCGCTTGCCGGGCGGGGTGCGGCCGCACCCCGCAGAGCCCCGCCAGACGGGGCTTCCCAGCGTTGCGCATAACGATCGCGTAAAAAAATTCAACGGTAAATGGATTGCGCATCCATGGCAGGTTGTTTCAGTGCGTAACATTAAGTCATTGTCATATTGAGATAAACCCTGAGGATGGTATGCTTCGTGCACAAAAATTCCCACATTGGAGTGAGACCGTGATTTGTGCGCCATTGCCGGGAATGGCGGCACCGTGAAAGTGCGGTGTCGCGCCGGCATGCACAACAAGCGGATAACCATAATGTGCAACCGGGCCGCCCCGTGACGCGATGCGTGACGGCGGCGCCGACAATCGCAGCCCCGGCCTGGCTGTGTGGAGAAACAACTATGTTCTTCGATGAGCTTAACGATGAAGAGTGGTTTCGTCTTTCAACGCTGATCGCCGACGAGCCGATTCGGCTGAACCGTCGAGGCCGTCCACGCGCGGAACCGCGCGTCGTCGCCAACGCGGTCCTCTGGATCCTGACGACCGGTGAAGCGTGGTCCAAACTGCCCGGGCGCTATCCGTCCGGGCCGACGTGCCGCCGCCGCTACGAGGAGTGGCTCGCGAACGGCACGTTGCTGCAGATGATCGACGTGCTGACCCAGTTCAGCGGGCGCACGTTCGCGTATGTGCCGCCGCCGCCGGCGCCGGTCGCGCCGGCATGCCGTGCGGAGCCGGCGCCCGACAACGATCGTCTGCGCGGCGTGTTCTGGCAGAACCCCGAGTCGTGGCAACTGCCGGTCGCGCACGCAAACGTTTGGGATGGCGAGGGCGCGACGCTGTCCGCGATGCCGAACGACGCCGCGCACGCGTCGTCCGGAGCGTCGTTCGCGGTCCCGGGCGCGCAGCCCGCGGGGCTGCGCCACGGGCGTCCGTCCGCCGCGAGCTTTGCCGCGGCCGAGCCGCAAGTCGATGAATACCGCGGCTATACGATCTGCGGCAGCGCGCAGCCGGTGCAGAACCTGATGTATCGCGCGTGGGCCGAGATCATGCAGGACGATCGGCGCGTCGAGCGCTCGGGCCTGATCGGCCCGCGCTTCACCGATGCGGAGGAAGCCGAGCAGTACGCGCTCGACTGGGCGCGTCAGTGGATCGATCGCCACGGTGCGAGCGACGAACCGGTGCGTGCGCCGCAAAGCGAGGTGCTGGCCGGCCTGTCCGCGCTGGCGCGGGCCGAGTCGGACATCAAGCGCTTCATTGCCGAGCGTCGCGCGGGCGCGCTGTCCGAGAGCCGCAACGACTCGGTGCAGTCGGACCGCCGCGAATACGCGTACCGTGTAGGTTGATCGTCGTCCGCACGAAAAGAAAACGCGCGGGCCGTCGTGTGTCACGGCGCCCGCGCGTTGTTTTTTGTCGCTTCCATTGCCCGTGATGCCGGGCGCACCGCCGCGACGGCGCGCCCGGCAGGCATTGCGTCACTGGCGTCCGTAGGTATCGTCGAAGCGGACGATGTCGTCCTCGCCGAGGTACGCGCCCGACTGCACTTCGATCAGCTCGAGCGGCATCTTGCCGGGGTTCTCGAGACGGTGCGACACGCCGAGCGGGATGTACGTCGATTCGTTCTCGGACAGCAGGAAGGTTTCGTCGCCGCGCGTGATGCGCGCGGTGCCGCGCACGACGATCCAGTGCTCTGCGCGGTGGTGGTGCATCTGCAGCGACAGTCGCGCGCCCGGCTTCACGACGATGCGTTTGACCTGGAAGCGCTCGCCCGTGTCGACCGAGTCGTAGTGCCCCCACGGGCGATGGACCTTGCGGTGATCGGTCGCTTCCGCGCCGCGTTCGGCCTTGATGCGCCCGACGATTTTCTTCACGTCCTGCACGCAGGACTTGTCGGCGACGAGCACGGCGTCGGGCGTTTCGACGACGACGAGATTCTGCGTGCCGACACATGCGACGAGCCGGCTTTCCGAATGCGCGAAGGTCGATTCGGCATTCTCGAACAGCACGTGGCCGCGGCCGACGTTCTCGGCATCGTCCTTCGGCAGGATCTGCCAGATCGCGTCCCACGAACCGACGTCCGACCAGCCTGCGTCGAGCGGCACGACGACGCTTTCGCACAGCTGCGGCAGGTTCACGAGCCGCTCCATCACCGCGTAGTCGATCGAGTTCGACGGCGAGGACGCGAACGCGTCGCGGTCGACGCGGAAGAAGTCGCCGTCGTCCTTGCCGCGTGCGACGGCCTGCTCGCAGGCCGCGAGGATCTCGGGTTCGAGCTGGCGGATCGCGTTCAGCCACACCGATGCGCGCACGATGAAGATCCCGCTGTTCCACCAGTATTCGCCGGAGGCGACGTACTGCTGCGCGAGTTCGAGATGCGGCTTCTCGACGAAGCGGTCGAGACGGCGCACGTCGAGGTTGCCGGTGCCGGCATCGCCGAGCGGCGCGCCGACGCGGATGTAGCCGTAGCCCGTTTCGGCGCGGCCCGGCACGATGCCCATCGTCGCGATCTTGCCCTGGGCCGCGCAGTGCACGCCGGCCGCGACGGCCGCATGAAAGCGCGGCTGGTCGGCCACCGCGTGGTCGGCCGGCATCACGGTCATCACGGCATCGCCGCCGCCGGCGACGATCCGCAGCGCGGCGAGCGTCAGCGCGGGCGCGGTGTCGCGGCCGAGCGGCTCGAGCATGATCGACGCACGCTTGCCGGTCAGGCGCAGTTGCTCGGCGGTCGTGAAGCGGTGATCCTCGCCGCACACGATCAGCACGTCGTCGTTCAGCGGATGACCGGTCGCGAGGCCGTCGAGCCGCAGCGCGGTGGATTGCAGCAGCGAATGATCGCCGAGCAGGCCGATCAGCTGCTTCGGATAGTGTTCGCGCGACATCGGCCACAGACGCGTGCCCGAACCGCCGGCAAGGATCACCGGCTGCACCGCGACGCGCAGGCTGGCGTCGCTGGCGGCGGAAGAAGAAGGGCGCGTATCGGCTGCCACGGCCGGAGCATTCATGATGACACTCTCCTCGATTGAAGTCAGTGCCTGTTTGTAGCATGAAGTAAATCGACAATAAAACCGGACCTTTTGCAAGATATTCGTCGCGCACGGATCCGGGAAAATTTTCCGCGATAGCATCCGCTGCAAATAAAAAAATAAAAAATAATTCGGGTGAGCGCGCTGGAGTCCTTTCCCGTAAAGGGATGCCGGGAACCGTAAAGTTTCCGAAAAAATCCCGATTCACGATCGATTCGGGAAAACGTGCCGAATTAATTCGAGAATGTCGCGGCAAGAATTTCCGATTATTTTTCGAAATACTTGTGCGCTTGAGAAGGGATTTTCTTACCGCTTCAATAGCGTCATGCAACGTTTGAATCGAAGGTGCGGCACGGGCTGCACGAGGAGCTGTTCGGCAAACGCCTGTTCAAAGAGGAAGCGGACATGTTGAGCGTGCTGGCGAGAGTCATCGATATCGCGATGGTCGTGTTGGGGGCGTTGATCGCCGCCGCGCTGCACGGCGGCAGCATCTGGCTCAACGACCTGCAGCGCACGACGGTGCTGTTCGACTGCCTGCTGGTGGTCGTGTTCTTTCCGGCCATCGGCATCTACCAGTCGTGGCGCGGCAAGCGTCTCGTCGGGCTGGTGGGGCGCGTGGCGTTCGCGTGGCTGGTGGTCGAGCTCGCGGGCATCCTGATGAGCTTCAGCTTTCACCAGTCGGGCGACCTGTCGCGGCTGTGGCTGGGTTACTGGGCCGTCGCGACGATGGCGCTGCTTGCCGGCTCGAAGACCTGCGTGCACGTCGTGCTGCGACAACTGCGCCGCGGCGGCTACAACCTGAAGGCGGTCGCGATCGTCGGCGGCACGCCGGCGGCGCGGCGGCTGATCGCGCAGATGCGCTCGCGGCCGGAAGCGGGCTTCAACCCGGTGTGCGTATACGACGAAAGCGAAGCGCCGGGCGAAGTCGCGCTCGACGACGTGCGCATCGAGCGGCAGTTCGAATCGCTGGTGTGGCTGGTGCGCAGCCGCGCGATCAGCGAGCTGTGGCTCACGCTGCCGATCACGGAGGAGCGCCGGATTCACCAGATCGTGACGGTGTTCCGCCACGACTTCGTGAATATCCGTTTCATCCCGGACGTGCGCACGCTGTCGTTCTTCAACCAGGAAGTGGTCGAGGTGCTCGGCGTGCCGGCGATCAACCTCGCGGCGTCGCCGATCACCGACGTGCGGATCCTGCCGAAGTTCGTGTTCGACCGGCTGTTCGCGCTGGCGGCGCTCACGGCGCTCGCGCCGGTGATGGTGCTGATCGCGTGCCTGATCAAGCTCACGTCGCGCGGGCCGGTGTTCTTCCGCCAGAAGCGCAAGGGCATCGACGGGCACGAGTTCGAGATCTACAAGTTCCGCTCGATGAAAGTGCATCACGAAGTCGCGGGACAGGTCACGCAGGCGACCAAGAACGACACGCGCGTGACGCCGGTCGGGCGGTTCCTGCGCCGCACGAGCCTCGACGAACTGCCGCAGTTCATCAACGTGCTGAAGGGCGAGATGTCGGTCGTCGGCCCGCGGCCGCACGCGCTCGCGCACGACGACATCTACAAGGATCTGGTGAAGGGCTACATGTTCCGCTACCGGATCAAGCCGGGCATCACCGGCTGGGCACAGATCAACGGCTTTCGCGGCGAGACCGACCAGATCGAGAAGATGATGGGACGCGTGAAGCTCGATCTGTACTACATGCAGAACTGGTCGTTCTGGCTCGACATCAAGATCGTCGTGCTGACGCTCTGGAAAGGCTTCACCGGCAGCAACGCTTACTGACGCGCAACGCGCGCGGACACCCCGGTTTCACGAATTTCGAATCATTGGTCACGAGGTCCGACACATCATGAATCTGACTATCATCGGCAGCGGTTACGTAGGTCTTGTCACCGGCGCCTGTCTCGCCGACATCGGGCACGACGTGTTCTGCCTCGACGTCGATCAGGCGAAGATCGACGTCCTGAACAACGGCGGCGTGCCGATCCACGAGCCGGGCCTCAAGGAAGTCATCGCGCGCAACCGCGCGGCCGGCCGCCTGCGCTTCTCGACCGACATCGAGGCCGCGGTCGCGCACGGCGACGTGCAGTTCATCGCGGTCGGCACGCCGCCCGACGAGGACGGCTCGGCCGACCTGCAGTACGTGCTCGCGGCGGCGCGCAACATCGGCCGCTATATGAAAGGCTTCAAGGTGATCGTCGACAAGTCGACGGTGCCGGTCGGCACGGCCGAGCGCGTGCGTGCGGCGGTCGCCGAGGAACTCGCGAAGCGCGGCGGCGACGCGCCGATGTTCTCGGTCGTGTCGAATCCGGAATTCCTGAAGGAAGGCGCGGCGGTCGACGATTTCACGCGGCCGGACCGCATCGTGATCGGCTGCGACGACGACGTGCCGGGCGAGCGTGCGCGCGAGCTGATGAAGAAGCTCTACGCGCCGTTCAACCGCAACCACGAACGCACGCTGTACATGGACGTGCGCTCGGCCGAATTCACGAAATACGCGGCCAACGCAATGCTCGCGACGCGCATCTCGTTCATGAACGAGCTCGCGAACCTGGCCGACCGCTTCGGCGCCGACATCGAGGCCGTGCGCCGCGGGATCGGCTCCGATCCGCGCATCGGCTATCACTTCCTGTACGCGGGCTGCGGCTATGGCGGCTCGTGCTTCCCGAAGGACGTCGAGGCGCTGATCCGCACCGCCGACGAGCACGGCCAGGCGCTGCAGATCCTGAAGGCCGTGTCGTCGGTGAACGCGACGCAAAAGCGCGTGCTGGCCGACAAGATCGTCGCGCGCTTCGGCGAGGACCTGACCGGTCGCACGTTCGCGATCTGGGGTCTCGCGTTCAAGCCGAACACCGACGACATGCGCGAAGCGCCGAGCCGCGAGCTGATCGCCGAGTTGCTGTCGCGCGGCGCGCGCATCGCCGCGTACGACCCGGTCGCGCAGCAGGAAGCGCGCCGCGTGCTCGCGCTCGATCTCGCGGATCACCCGAGCTGGCTCGAGCGCCTCAGCTTCGTCGACGACGAGGCGCAGGCCGCACGCGACGCCGATGCGCTCGTGATCGTCACCGAATGGAAGGCATTCAAGAGCCCGGATTTCGTCGCGCTCGGCCGCCTGTGGAAGTCGCCGGTCATTTTCGACGGCCGCAACCTGTACGAGCCGGAGACGATGAGCGAGCAGGGCATCGAATACCACCCGATCGGCCGCCCCGGCTCGCGCCAGGCCGTCGCCGCGCGCGTGCCGGGCGCCGCGCGCGCGAACGCGTAACCGGCGCGTTGCCGTTACCCGTCGTTACCCGTTACCGAATCGAGACGCCATGTTCCGCAACATCCTGATCGTCTGTCACGCGAACGTCTGCCGCAGCCCGGCGGCGGAACTGCTGTTCAAGTCGCACGCGGCGTCGCGTGGCGGCCCGCGCGTGACGTTCCACTCCGCCGGCGTGCGTGCCAACGACGGCGACGGCATCGATCCGGTGATGCGCCAACTTCTCGCCGAGCGCGGCGTCGATGCGACGACGCACCGTTCGCGGCGGCTGTCGCGCCGGATCGTGCGCGACGCCGACCTGATTCTCGTCAGCGAGCGCGAACAGATCAAGGCCGTCGAGGCGGTCGATCCGTTCGCGCGCGGCAAGGTCCACCTGCTGGGCAAGTGGGAGGACGCCGAGATCGCGGATCCGCATGGCGGCCCCGAGGCCGACTATCGCGAGAGCTACTCATTGATCGAACGTCTGGTTCAAGGATGGCTGCAAAAACTATGCTGAAACGTCCCATGCGCCCGCTGGCGCTCGCCGTCGCGATGACGACATTCCTGTCGGCCTGCGCGAGCGCGCCCGGCAACTATCTCGACTCGTCGAACCTGAAGGACGAAGGCCGGCAAGGGCAGGCCGAAACCTATCCGGTTCATTACATCGACGCGAAGCTGGTGATGGATCAGCTGCAGAAGCAGCAGGTCGAGCATCCGCTGCCGCCGGGCCGATACACCGATCCGTCGGAGTACGTGTACCGCGTCGGTCCGCAGGACATCCTCGGCGTCACGGTGTGGGATCACCCCGAGCTGACGACGCCGCAGGGCCAGTCGTTCTCGAGCGGCGGCAACACGACGCAGTCGGTCGCAGGCGCGCTGCAGCAGCCGTATACGACCGCGCTGCCGGGCCAGGCCGATCCATACGGCCAGACGGTCGCCGCCGACGGCACGATCTTCTTCCCGTTCGTCGGCCGCATCCGCGTGGCGGGCAAGACGGTCGCGCAGATCCGCGAGCAGATGGCATCGACCCTCGCGCGCTACGTGAAGAATCCGCAGCTCGACGTGCGCGTGCTGTCGTTCCGCAGCCAGAAGGTGCAGGTGACGGGCGAGGTGAAGCAGCCGGGCCCGCTCGCGGTGAGCGACGTGCCGCTGACGCTCGTCGACGCGATCTCGCGCTCGGGCGGCTCGACCAACGAGGCCGACCTGCAGCGCGTGCGCCTGACGCGCGACGGCAAGCTCTACACGCTCGACGCGAACGGCGTGCTCGATCGCGGCGAAGTGAAGCAGAACGTGATGCTGCAGCCGGGCGACATCGTCAACGTGCCGGACCGCAGCGACAGCCGCGTGTTCATCATGGGCGAGGTCAAGACGCCGGTCACCGTGCCGATGCTCAAGGGCAAGCTGACCATCGCCGACGCGCTGACGGCCGGCGGCGGCATCCTCGACACCGACGCGAACCCGCGCAAGATCTACGTGATGCGCGGCATGCGCGACAACCCGACGAAGCCGGAAGTGTTCCGCCTCGACATGACGCAGCCGGATGCGCTGATGCTGTCGAGCCGCTTCCCGCTCCAGCCGCTCGACGTCGTCTACGTCAGCACGGCCGGCTCGGTGCAGTTCAACCGCGTGCTGCAGCAGGTGTTGCCGACGATCCAGACGATCTTCTACATGCGGCAAATCACGCGCTGATAGCCCGCCGGGGCGGCGCCTGCCCCCCGGCACCACTCAAGCGGGAACGAATGGTGAACACGCAAGCGAAACACTCCTACGCGGATCTGACCGCGAAAACCGAGGAAGAGGACGTCGTCCTCGGCCAGCTGCTCCAGGTGCTCATGGACGACATCTGGCTGCTGCTCGGCATCGCGGTGACCGTCATCGCGATGGCCGGCCTGTACTGCTACATCGCGAAGCCGGTCTATCAGGCCGACGTGCACGTGCGGGTCGAGGGCAACGACAACACGTCGCAGGCGCTCACCCAGACGCAGACAGGCGCGATGATCAACAGCGGTCCGCAGCAGGCGCCGACCGAAGCGGAAATCGAGATCATCAAGAGCCGCGGCGTCGTCGCGCCGGTCGTCGAGCAGTTCAAGCTGAACTTCTCGGTCGCGCCGAAGACGCTGCCGGTGCTCGGCAGCCTGGCCGCGCGCGTCGCGACGCCGGGCGAACCGGCGCGTGCGTGGTTCGGCCTGCGCTCGTACGCATGGGGCGGCGAAGTCGCCGACATCGACACGATCAACGTCGTGCCCGCGCTCGAAGGCAAGAAGCTGACGCTGACGGCCGGCCCGAACGGCACCTACACGCTGGTCGACCAGAACGGCAACCGTCTTCTGTCGGGCCGTGTCGGCGAATCGGAGCAGGCAGGCGGCGTGACGCTTCTCGTGCAGAAGCTCGTCGCGCGTCCGGGCACGCAATTCACGGTGGTCCGCTACAACGATCTCGATGCGATCACCGGCTTCCAGTCGGGCATCCAGGTGTCCGAGCAGGGCAAGCAGACGGGCGTCGTCCAGATCTCGCTCGAAGGCAAGGACCCGGACCAGACCGCCGCGATCGCGAACGCGCTCGCGCAGTCGTACCTGAACCAGCACGTGATCGCGAAGCAGGCCGAAGCGACCAAGATGCTCGACTTCCTGAAGGGCGAGGA
The DNA here is from genome assembly GCF_003857985.1 of Burkholderia sp. Bp9090. NCBI lineage: Bacteria > Pseudomonadati > Pseudomonadota > Betaproteobacteria > Burkholderiales > Burkholderiaceae > Burkholderia > Burkholderia sp. Bp9090. The sequence goes on along the minus strand of NZ_QTPV01000004.1, from coordinate 253,151 downwards.
ACCGCGCCTGAAGTCCGACCTCGAGCGCGCGGAAGCCGCACTGACGCAGTACCAGCGCACGTCCGGCTCGATCAACGCGAGCGACGAGGCGAAGGTCTACCTCGAAGGCAGCGTGCAGTACGAGCAGCAGATCGCCGCGCAGCGCCTGCAGCTCGCGTCGCTCGCGCAGCGCTTCACCGATTCGCACCCGATGGTGATCGCCGCGAAGCAGCAGCTCGCGGAACTGCAGGGCGAGAAGGACAAGTTCAGCAACCGCTTCCGCAGCCTGCCGGCCACCGAAGTGAAGGCCGTCCAGCTCCAGCGTGACGCGAAGGTGGCCGAGGACATCTACGTGCTGCTGCTGAACCGCGTGCAGGAGCTGTCGGTGCAGAAGGCCGGCACGGGCGGCAACATCCACCTCGTCGATTCGGCGCTGCGCCCGGGCGATCCGGTCAAGCCGAAGAAGGTGCTGATCCTGTCGGCGGCGGTGTTCCTCGGGCTGATCCTCGGCACCGGCATCGTGTTCCTGCGTCGCAACCTGTTCCAGGGCATCGAGGATCCGGACCGCGTCGAGCGCACGTTCAACCTGCCGCTGTACGGGCTGGTGCCGCAAAGCGCCGAGCAGGTGAAGCTCGACGCCATGGCCGAGAAGGGCGGCGGCCGCGCGCGGCCGATCCTCGCGAGCCTGCGTCCGAAGGACCTGAGCGTCGAAAGCATGCGCAGCCTGCGCACCGCGATGCAGTTCGCGATGATGGACGCGAAGAACCGCGTGGTCGTGCTGACCGGCCCGACGCCGGGCATCGGCAAGAGCTTCCTGACGGTCAACCTCGCGGTGCTGCTCGCGCATTCCGGCAAGCGTGTGCTGCTGGTCGACGCCGACATGCGGCGCGGCATGCTCGACCGCTACTTCGGCCTCACCGCGCAGCCGGGCCTGTCCGAGCTGCTGAGCGACCAGTCGTCGCTCGAGGACGCGATCCGCGAGACGCCGGTGCAGGGCCTGTCGTTCATCTCGGCCGGCACGCGCCCGCCGAACCCGTCGGAACTGCTGATGTCGGCCCGTCTGCCGCAATACCTGGAAGGGCTCGGCAAGCGCTACGACGTCGTGCTGATCGACTCGCCGCCGGTGCTGGCGGTGACCGACGCGACCATCATCGGCCGCATGGCCGGCGCGACCTTCCTGGTGCTGCGCTCGGGCATGCATACCGAAGGCGAGATCGCCGACGCGATCAAGCGCCTGCGCACCGCGGGCGTCGATCTGGAAGGCGGGATCTTCAACGGCGTGCCGCCGAAGGCACGCGGCTACGGCCGCGGTTATGCGGCCGTCCACGAATACCTGAGCGCCTGACCGCATTGCACGAAACCGGGCCGGCGCGAGCCGCATCGGCCCGGCCGACTGGAGAACTTTCGATGAAAATTTCCGTGCTCGTTCCGACCTACCGGCGTCCCGCCGACCTCGCGCGCTGCCTGCTGGCGCTGCAGCGCCAGGCGCGGCTGCCCGACGAGGTGATCGTCGTCGCGCGCCCGGAGGACGATGCCACGCACGAGCGCCTCGCCGATCCGTCGGTCGGCGGCGCGCTGCCGCTGCGGATCGTGCCGGTCGACGTGCCGGGGCAGGTCGCCGCGCTGAACAAGGGGCTCGACTCGGCGCACGGTGACATCGTCGCGATCACCGACGACGACGCGGCGCCGCACGCCGACTGGCTCGCGCGCATCGAGGCCGTGTTCCTCGCCGACCCGCGCGTCGGCGCGGTGGGCGGCCGCGACTGGGTGCACGAGAAGGGTCGCGTGCTCGACGAATCGCGCGAACTAGTCGGCCAGCTCACACTGTCCGGCAAGATCGTCGGCAACCATCACCTGGGCGTCGGCGGCGCGCGCGAAGTCGACATGCTCAAGGGCGCGAACATGAGCTACCGCCGTGCCGCGATCGAGCGGCTGCGCTTCGACACGCGGCTGCGCGGCGCCGGTGCGCAGGTGCACAACGACATGGGTTTCAGCATGCACGTGCAGCGCGACGGCTGGAAGCTCGTCTACGACCCGGCGATCGCGGTCGACCATTTTCCGGCCGAGCGTTTCGACGACGACCGGCGCGACGCCGCGTCGCTGAATGCGATCAGCAACGGCGCGTACAACCTGCACCTGATCCTGCGCGAGCATCTGCCGCCGCTGCGGCGCGAGATCGCGTGGTGGTGGTGGACGCTGGTCGGCACGCGCGTCTACCCGGGTTTCGCGCACGTGCTGCTGTCGCTGCACACCGCGCGGCGCGACCGCGTGCGCGACCACTGGCGCGCGGTGCGCCGCGGCGCGCGCGAGGCGCGCCGCGCGAATCTTGCCCCCCACCGTGCGGCGATGCCGCCGGTGACGTCTTGAACGGGCCGCGCGCACGATGCACGGCCACCCGCGAAGGGCATGAAATGGTCCGACTCCCGCGCTCACTTGATTCGCTTGGAGGGGCGCAGCCCCTCCAGCTCCCTGAAGCTTGCCCGTCGGTGCATCCGACGGCCTGGCGGAGGCTGACATGACTTCGACGAAGGTTCACGTTCACCTGTTTTACGGCGCCGATCCGCGTACCTATCGGCAAGGCGAGAACATCGGCTGCCTGTACGGCTATCACCACGCGGAATCCGACGAATTCCGGCTGACCTATTCGCAGGACCGCCGCGAGAACCGCGTCGCGAGTCTCGCGCGCCGTGCGCTGAAGGCGGCGCTCGGCTTCGACGTCGTGCACGCATGGCGCAATCGCGCCGCGCTGCTGAGCACGGACGTGATCTGGACGCACACCGAGCAGGAGCACCTGGCCGCCGCGCTGGTCCTGAAGCTCGCCGGCGCGCAGGGCAAGCGCCCGCTGCTGCTCGCGCAGAGCGTGTGGCTGTTCGACAAGTGGAACACCTTCGGCGGCCCGCGCCGCTGGCTGTACCGCAAGCTGCTCGCGCGCGCCGACGCGCTGACGACGCTCGCCCGCGACAACGCCGAGCTGTGCCGCCGCTATCTCGGGCGCGAAGCCGAGTTCGTCTACTACGGGCTGAACACGCAGGACTTCCCGCCGGCCGAACCGCAGCAATGGAAGCCGAACCGGCCGCTGCGGATCGCCGCGATCGGCAACGACCGCGACCGCGACTGGCGCACGTTCCTCGCCGCGTTCGGCGGCGACGAGCGCTACGACGTGCGGCTCGCGACGCGCCGCCGCGTACCGCGCGAGTGGCATGCGCCGAACGTGAAGATCGGCTCGGCATCGGGCCTCGCGAAGCAGCACGAGCTGTACGCATGGGCCGACGTGATCGTCGTGCCGCTGCGGCCGAACTTCCATGCGTCGGGCATCACCGTGATGCTCGAGGCGGCGGCGGTCGGCAAGCCGATGATCGTGTCCGACGTGGGCGGCCTCAGCGACTACTTCCCGCACGACACGGCCGCCTACGTGCCGGCGTTCGACGCAGCGGCGATGCGCCAGGCCGCCGATCGCTTCGTGGCCGATCCGGCCGCCGCGCTCGAATGCGCGCGTGCCGCGGCCGCGTGCCTGCGCGAGCGCGACCTGACCACGCAGGCGTTCGCCGAGCAGCACGTGCGGATCACGCGCGACCTGCTGCGCCGGCGTCGCACGTCGGCGGCCGCCGGTCTCGCGATGCCGCTCGCGGATTCGCGCCCGTCGTCGCGGTGAGAGCGGATCGATGAGTACGATTGCCGCCGAACGCGCACCGTCGCGCAACCGCAGCCGGTTACCCGAACCGAAGCACTGGGTCGGGCAGGCCGGGCTGTGGACGTTGACCGCCGCGCTGATCGCCATTCACCAGGGCAAGGTGCTGACGCTCGCGTTTCCGGTGCTGGCGATCGCGGTCGGCATCTGGCTGTATTTCAAGAGCCCGGCGCGCTACGTCGGCTTCATGTGGTGGGTGTGGTTCCTGAGCCCCGAAGTGCGGCGTCTCGCCGACTGGTCGAAGGGCGCGTTCACGCCGACGAGCCTGATCCAGGTCGCGCCGCTCGCGGTGACGATGATCGCTGGCTTGGGGCTGCTCAGGCATTACCGCGTGCTTGCCCAGCGGCGCGGGATTCCCGTGCTGCTGATGTTGTTCGGGCTGACGTACGCGTACCTCGTCGGGATCGTGTCGAGCGGCGTGATGGCCGCGACCTACGACCTCGCGAACTGGGTGTACCCGGTGCTGATCGGCTTTCACATCATGGTCAACGCGCGCGACTATCCCGAGTACCGCGACGTGCTGCTGTCCACGTTCATGTGGGGCATGCTCGTGATGGGCGTGTACGGGGTCGTGCAGTACTTCGTGATGCCGCAGTGGGACGTGCTGTGGATGATCGGCTCGGACATGGGTTCGCAGGGCGAGCCGGTGCCGTACGGCGTGCGGGTCTTCAGCACGATGAACTCGTCGGGGCCGTTCGCGTTCGCGATCATGGGCGCGCTGGTGTTCGTGTTCGCGGCGCCGCAGAAGGTCCGCTGGTTCGCGGGCGCCGCCGGCTTCGTGTCGTTCGCGCTGTGTCTCGTGCGCTCGACCTGGGGCGGCTGGGTGATCGCGCTTGCGATCCAGCTCGTGCAGTCGAGCAACCGCGTGCGGATGCGGATCCTGATCAGCGGGGTCGTGCTGGTCGGGCTGTGCGTGCCGCTCCTGACCGTCGGGCCGGTGGCCGACCGGCTCGGCGCGCGCCTGCAGTCGATCACGAACCTGAAGGACGACCGCAGCTACGACGACCGCAACAAGTTCTACGCGACCTTCGCGCAAACGGCGTTCACCGACGTCGCCGGCGAAGGGATGGGCGCGACCGGCGCGTCCACCAAGCTGTCGAGCGACAGCGGCGAGCTCGGCAAGTACGGCAGCTTCGACAGCGGCGTGATGAACGTGCCGTTCGTGCTCGGCTGGCCCGGCACGCTGCTGTACCTGTCGGGTGTCGTGATGCTGCTCGCCCGCACGCTGCGCGCGGCGTTCAAGCTGCGCAAGGACAAGTTCGTCGGCGCATGCCTGAGCCTGTGCCTGTCGGTGTTCGCGATGCTCGTGTTCACGAACTCGCTGATCGGCACGGGCGGCCTGCTGCTGTTCACGGCCATTTTTTCCATACTATCCGCGGCGCACTGGCAAAAGGCACAGCGCCTGCTGGCCGCCGCGCGTTCACGGGGAGGCGACCATTGAGAATCGCGATCGTCACGCACGTCGTGCGACATAACGACGGGCAGGGCCGCGTCAATTACGAAATCGCGCGCGCGGCGCTGGCAGAACACTACGAGGTCACGCTGGTCGCGTCGCACGTCGCGCCCGAGCTGCTGGCCGACCCGCGCGTGCGCTGGGTGCCGGTCAAGGTCGGCGGTTTCTGGCCGTCGAATCTCGTCAAGCAGCAGGTGTTCGCGCTCAAGAGCGCGGCCTGGCTGCGCGCGCATCGCGGCGAATACGACGTGCTGCACGTGAACGGCTTCATCTCGTGGATCAAGGCCGACGTGAACACCGCGCACTTCGTGCACGGCGGCTGGTTCAAGAGCCCGTACTACCCGTTCGGCCCGACGAAGGGGCTGTGGTCGGCGTACCAGTACGTCTATACGCGCGTGAATACGGCGCTCGAGCGCTGGGCGTACAAGCGTTCGCGCGCGATCACGGCCGTGTCGCAGAAGGTGGCCGACGAGATCGCCGGGCTCGGCATCGACAGCCGCAAGATCAGCGTGATCTACAACGGCGTCGACGGCAGCGCGTTCGCGGGCGCGCAGCCCGATCGCGCTGCGTTCAAGCTGCCGGACGACGCGTTCCTGCTGCTGTTCGTCGGCGACCTGCGCACGCCGCGCAAGAACCTCGGCACCGTGCTGAAGGCGCTGACGAAACTGCCGGCGAACGTCCATCTCGCGGTGGCCGGCTATCTGCCCGGCAGCCCGTATCCGGACGAGGCGCGCGCGCTCGGCATCGCGTCGCGCGTGCATTTCCTCGGGCTCGTGAAGAACATGCCGACGCTGATGCGCTCGGTCGACGCGTATGTGTTTCCTTCGCGCTACGAAGCGATGAGCCTGTCGCTGCTGGAAGCGATGGCGGCCGGGCTGCCGGTCGTCACCGCGCGCACCGCCGGCGGCGCGGAGATCATCACGCGAGATTGCGGGATCGTGCTGGAAGACCCGGACGATCCGGCCGCGCTCGCGCAGGCGATCGGCTCGCTCGCGGCGTCGCGCGACACCTGTCGCGCGATGGGCGACGCGGCCCGCGAACTGATGACCCGTTTCGGCTGGGCCCACATGGGCGCCCAGTACGTCGCGCTTTACCGGCGCATCGGCCAACCCACGCAGCCGTCCGCCTTCGAGCGGGTCGAGCATGCAATCACGCAGGAGCAACCGTGACGTCTCAATCTTCCCGGCCGATCAAATCGTTGCAAATCGGCATGCACTGGTTCCCCGAACGCGCGGGCGGCCTCGACCGGATGTACTACTCGCTCGTCGGCGCGCTGCCGGGCGCGGGCGTCGCGGTGCGCGGGCTCGTCGCCGGCTCGCCGAAGGTCGCCGACGACACGGGCGGTGCGATCCAGGGCTTCGGACCTGCGTCGCAGCCGCTCGCGCGCCGCATGCTCGCCGCGCGCCGCGCGCTGCGCGACGAGATCCGCAGCGAGCGGCCGGACGTGATTTCGTCGCACTTCGCGCTGTACACGTTCCCGGGGCTCGACGTCACGCGCGGCATTCCGCAGGTGTCGCACTTCCAGGGGCCGTGGGCCGACGAAAGCCAGGTCGAGGGCGCCGCATCGCTCGGGCAGCGCGCGAAGCGCTATCTCGAACAGGCCGTCTATACGCGCTCGTCGCGCCTGATCGTGCTGTCGCAGGCATTCGGCCAGATCCTGACGAACCGCTACGGGATCGATCCGTCGCGCGTGCGCGTGATTCCCGGCTGCGTCGATACCGCGCAGTTCGACACGCCGCTCACGCCGGCCGAGGCGCGGCACAAGCTGCAACTGCCGCAGGACCGGCCGATCGTGCTGGCCGTGCGCCGGCTCGTGCGGCGCATGGGGCTGGAGGACCTGATCGACGCGATCGGCCTCGTCAAGCATCGTCACCCGGACGTGCTGCTGCTGATCGCCGGCAAGGGCAAGATCGGCGAGGAACTGCAGCAGCGCATCGACGAAGCCGGGCTGCAGGACAACGTGAAGCTGCTCGGTTTCGTGCCCGACAACCATCTCGCGGCGCTGTACCGCGCGGCGACGGTCAGCGTCGTGCCGACCGTCGCGCTCGAAGGCTTCGGGCTGATCACCGTTGAATCGCTCGCGTCCGGCACGCCGGTGCTGGTCACGCCGGTCGGCGGGCTGCCGGAGGCGGTCGCCGGGCTGTCCAACGACCTCGTGCTGCCGTCGACGGGCGCGGACGCGATCGCGGAAGGGCTCGGCGGCGCGCTGTCGGGCGCGATCGCGTTGCCGGACGAAGCGGCGTGCAAGCGCTACGCGCGCGACCATTTCGACAACGCGGTGATCGCGCGACGCGTCGCCGGCGTGTACGAAGAGGCGATCCAGGCGGCGGGGTAAGCGAACGCGACGCATCGTCGCGACGGTCGAGCCGGCATACACGTCCGGTTCGCAGGCCGGCCGCCCGATCCGGGCGAGCCGGCTTTTGTCGTTCGAAGCCGGGCATGCGGCGGCTCGCGCGCCGGGCTCGACACGCGTCGTTCAGGCACGCCCGAGCGTCACGGCCCATACGCCGAACGCGGCCGCGCTGACCGCCGCGCCGAGCCCGCAGACACCGATCCATCCCGCGTGCGCATACGTCATCGTCGACGCGATCGCGCCGAGTCCGCTACCGATCGAATAGAACAGCATGTAGCAGCCGACGAGGCGCGCATGCGCATCGGGCCGCGCGCCGAGGATCATGCTCTGGTTCACGACATGGACGGCCTGCCCGCCGACGTCGAGCAGCACGATGCCGACGACCAGCAGCGCGATCGACGTACCGGTGAACGCGAGCGGCAGCCACGAGCATGCGAGCAGTGCGAGCGCGGCGCCGGTCGTCGCTTCGCCGAGCCCGCGATCCGCGAGCCGGCCCGCGCGCGCGGCGGCCGCCGCACCCAGTGCGCCGACGAGCCCGAATGCGCCGATCTGCGTATGCGACATCGCGTGCGGCGGCGCGCTCAGCGGCAGCACGAGCGCGCTCCAGAAGATGCTGAACGCCGCGAACATCAGCAGCGCGATCGCTCCGCGCACACGCAGCACGCGCTCGTTGCGCAGCAGCGTGACCATCGAACCGAGCAGCGCTGCGTAGCCGATGCGCTCGCGCGGCGCGTCCGCATCGGGTAACAGCCGCGCCAGCGCGATCAGCATCGCGATCGCAAGTGCGCCCGACACCAGGTAGACCGCACGCCAGCCGGCGATATCCGTGACGACACCCGCCAGCGAACGTGCGGCCAGCAGACCGATCACGACGCCGCCCTGTGCCGCGCCGACCACGCGGCCGCGCTCGCCGGCCCCCGCAAGCGCGGCCGAGCAGGCGATCAGCCCTTGCGTCATCGCGGTGCCGAGCAGCCCGACCGCGACCATGCCCGCCAGCAACGCGACGCGCGTCGACGCGGCGGCCACGCCGATGCAGGCCGCCGTCAGCAGCAGAAGCTGGACGGCGAGCAGGCGTTTGCGGTTCAGCAGGTCGCCGAGCGGCACGACGAACAGCAACGCGAGCGCGCAGCCGAGCTGCGTCGCCGTGATGACGCCGCCGACCGTCGCCTGCGATACGCGGAAATCGCGGGCGATCGAATCGAGCAGCGGCTGCGCGTAGTACACGTTTGCGACGCTTGCCGCGCAGCAGACGGTCAGCAGCGCGACGAGCGCCGTGGATACGCGCGCGCGATCGGCCGGGCGCGCGGCACGCGATGTCGCGCTGGACGCGACGGTTCCCGAACGACAAGACGATTCCATGGGCTGCCTCGCACTCGCTTAAGTAGTTGCAATTTGAAACCAGTGTGAGTGTAGGAAAAGTAGTTTTAAAATGCAACTTGTGGGGCGGCGGGCAACGGGTCCGCGCACCGACGTGCCGGGCGCGTGCGAAGGCGACCGGCGCGACAGCGGAGAACAACATGGCCAGGCAGAAAAGTCTTGCGGATTCGCCGTGCCCGGTGGCACGGGCGACCGATATCGTCGGCGATCGCTGGGCGTTGCTGATCGTGCGCGACGCGTTCGACGGCGTGCGCCGGTTCGGCGATTTCCGCGCGAGCCTCGGCGTCGCGAGCAACATCCTGTCGGACCGGCTCAGGATGCTGGTGGACGCGGGCGTATTCGACGTCGTGCCCGCGTCGGACGGCAGCGCGTATCAGGAGTACGCGTTGACGAAGAAGGGCGAGGGGCTGTTTCCGGTGATCGTGATGCTGCGGCAGTGGGGCGAGGCGAACCTGTTCGCGCGCGGCGAGCCGCATTCTGTCCTGGTCGAGCGCAAGACGGGCCGCGCGATCCGCAAGCTCGCGCTGCGGCACGACGATGGTCGGCCGTTGAAGGCGGCGGATACGGTCGTGCGGAAAGTGGGCGACGAGCGGGGGTGATACGGGCGTGATGATCCGGACGTGATGACCCCGGACGCCGTGCCCAGGACGCCGTGCGACGCAAGGACCGTGTCTTTACCGTTGCGCGGCGTCGCCGCATCGGTCGCGCGCCCGGTGGCGGCCGAGAGTCCCGTTCAAGCGGCTGCAGACCCCGCCCGATGCGCACCGCTTTCATGCGCGCCACGATGTCGCGCGCGATGACAACGCCTGTCGAAAACCATCCGGCCATGACGCAGGGGCGCAATCGGCGCAATCGCGTTCGCTATTGCAGGAAAACGGGTGGCGTCCGGCCGCTCAGTGCCGTTCGCCGCGCCAGCGCCCCGGCGCGACGCCGAAGCGTTTCGTGAACGCGTGCGTGAAGGTGCTCTGGTCGGCGAAGCCGACCATGCCGGCGATGTCGACGAGCGGATGGCGGCCGTCGGCGAGCAGCACGACGGCGGCGTCGAGCCGCAGCCGCTGCAGGTAGCGATGCGGGGTTTCGCCGAACGCGTCGACGAACAGTTGGTGAAACCGGCGCATCCCGTAGCCGCAGTGCGCGGCGAGATCGGCGATGCGCAGCGGCTCCGCGAGCCGCGCGCGCAGCCAGCGGTCGATGCGCGCGAAATCGAGGCCCGCCGCGGGCGCGGCGAGGCTGGCGTCGCCGAGCAGCGCGTCGCACAGGCGCGCGGCGGCCTGCCACTGGAAGCGATGCGCGTGCCGCGTGTCGCCGGCCGGGCCGTCGAGCTGCGCGGCCGCTGTCGCGACCTGCGCGACGAGCGACTTCAGCGCCGGGTCGATCGACACGGCACGCGCGCTGTCGAACAGCCGCTGCGGCACCGCGAGCGACGCGGCGGGCAGGTCGAGCACGAGCTGGCGATTGTCGCCGAGGCCCGCGTAATCGTGGCGCGAGCCGGCCGGAATCAGCCAGGCCGCGTGCCGGTCGATGCGCTGGCCGACGCCGTCCACCGCCATCACCATCGCGCCGTCGACGCCGAGCACGACCTGGTGAAAGTCGTGCACGTCGGACGCTTCGCACGTGTCGTAACGGCGCAGCGCGATGGCGGGAGACGGGATGCGTTCCATCGGAAGGACGTCGGCCGGCGGCGTCGTCAGACGGCGAGCAGTTCGACTTCGAACACGAGCGTCGCGTTCGGCGGGATCACGCCGCCTGCACCGCGCGGGCCATAGCCGAGTTGCGGCGGGATCGTCAGGCGACGCACGCCGCCGACCTTCATGCCCTGCACGCCTTCGTCCCAGCCCTTGATGACCATGCCGCCGCCGAGCACGAACGCGAACGGGTCGTTGCGGTCCTTGCTCGAGTCGAATTTCTGACCGTCGGTCAGCCAGCCCGTGTAATGGACGCTGACGGTCTGGCCGGCTTGCGCTTCCGCGCCGGTGCCTTCGGTCAGCTCTTCGATCTTGAGGCCCGATGCGGTCGTGGTGACAGACATGACTTCTCCTGAAAGGGGTTGGGTAAAACCGCTATTGTAGGCGAGCGCGCAGGGGGCCGCCGCAGGCGGCGAGGGCACGGCCGCGCGCCTGTCGCGCGCCGGTCGCGGCGGTGCTGACGCATCTCGCGCGATACGCGAATGGAACGCATGTTTGAATCGTTCGCGGACCGGCTCGAAGGGGTTGCGCCGCGCGAACGCCACGCGCGTATGAAGCGGCGCTATCCGGCCGCTCGGCGTCGCATCGAAAAACCGTCGCGCGACGCCGCAAACGCCCGTCGCACGGGGCTTGCGCGCCGATTGCGATTCGCGCGCGCGTCGCCCACCTGCGCGGTTGCGCACGGATGCGCGCGTTCGAATCGCGACCCGCCCGAACGCCGCTTTTGTCGCGTTGCCGAACGTGCCCTGTTTGGAAGCGCGCATCTACCGCGCGGCTTGCGCGCGGCGTTCGCCGGCGCCTATCTTTACAGCTATCGATGTCAAGATCCGGGCGTTGCGCGATGCGCTGCCCGGGCCCGCGCCGGTACGGTCGCAATGGCCGCAACCGCCGGCCGGGCCGCCCGGAAACAAGGAGAACGACGAACATGAAGTCAGCCGCTTCCGCCACCGCGGCCGAGGTGATGCCGGTGCGCCGCGACCTGCGCTTCGACCTGCCGGTCGAACGCGCGAAGGACTGGCACGGGCTCGGCCCGCACGTGACGCACTTCTTCAACGCGCTGTCGCTGCTGTTTCCGGCCGGCGAACGATTCTTCATGGATTCCGTGCGCCACTATCGCGACCGGATCGACGATCCGGTGCTGAAGCGGCAGGTGCTCGGCTTCATCGGGCAGGAGGCGATGCATACGCGCGAGCACGTCGAATACAACGAGCTGATGCAGGCGAACCGCCTGCCCGCGCGCAAGCTCGACAAGCGCATCTGGACCGTGCTCGGTTACATGAAGCGCAAGCTGCCGCATTCGGTGCAGCTCGCGCATACGGTCGCCGCCGAGCACTACACGGCCATGCTCGCCGACTGGCTGCTGCGCGATCCGACGCGCCTCGAAGGCTCGGTCGACGGCTACCGTCAGATGTGGGTGTGGCACGCGCTCGAGGAAACCGAACACAAGGCCGTGTCGTTCGACGTCTGGAACGTCGCGATGAAGCCGGGCCTGCGCCGTTATCTGATCCGCATCGGCGTCTATCTGCTGACGACGCTGACGTTCTGGCCGACTGTGTTCCTGCTGCACGCGACGCTGTTGTCGCGCGATCGCGACATCGAGCATCGCGTGCGCGGCATGCTGCGCATGCTCGCGTTCCTGTACGGGCCGCGTCGTGGGCTGTTTCCGCGGATCGCGGGCGAGTGGCTGAGCTTTTTCCGGCCCGGCTTCCACCCGTGGGACCGTGACAACCGCCATCACCTCGCGCGGGTCGACGCGCTCGTCGCCGCGTACGGCGAACACGACGGCGCGTCGGCCGGCCGTGGTCGCGCCAACGCGCTCGCGCCGCTCGCATCGGGACGCTGAGCCGCTCGCCGCGCTGCCCGGCGCGTGTTGCATTCCTGCATCATCCCCGTTTTATCCGACGATTGACCGGCATCAAGCGGAAACGGTTGCGGGTACCGGGCCGGTGCGGCCGACCGGGCGTGCCGGCCCGTGACGCCGGTCCGATCCCGTGTGCCCGGCCTCGCGTGCCGTCCCCGCGCGCCAGCACCGGCGCGGCGTCGGGTGTTCGCGATTGGTCCGGCCTCGCTTCGCGCCCGCCGCGCCACCGGGATAACACCCATCTAGCCGCGCGTCGGCGGCGTCGATATACCGTTCATGAAAGGGTTCGCCCGGCACGCGATTATTCCCCGGGGGGATTTTATTCGGACGAAAATGCGGCCAATATGTCGGTTCGATCGACGTCCGTCGGACGCGGCGGCGAGCCAGCGCACGATACCAACGCCAAGCGGGGAACAACGATGGTTGCAAGGTCACCCGACGCAAGCGGGACGGCGGCGTCCGAGACGCCGCTCGTATCCGTCACCGCTCCCGAGGCCGGACGCAAGCTGTTCGTGATCATGCGTTCGCCGGACGAGCCGTTGCTGGCGCAACTGCGCGGGCTCGGCTGGGATATCTCGGTCGCGAAGACGGCCGGCGCCGCGCAGAACATGACGTCCGGCGTGAACGTCGCCGCCGGGCTCATCGATTTCTCGGGCTTCACGTCGCGCGACTATCCCGCGCTGAAGGCGTGCCTGAGCCAGCCGGCGATCGGCTGGATTTCCATCGCGCAGGCCGGCATCACGATCGGCGCTGCCGTGCGCGAACTGATCCGCAGCTATTGTTTCGATTACGTGACGCTGCCGCTGCCGTACGAATGGATTTCGCACGTGCTCGGCCACGCGCGCGGGATGGCCGCGCTCGATCGCGTCGACGGCGCCGCATACGCGGCATCGATCGGCGAGCACGGGATGATCGGCAACTGCGAAGCGATGCAGCAGCTGTTCAGCACGATCCGCAAGGTCGCGAAAACCGACGCGAGCGTGTTCATCTCCGGGGAGTCGGGCACCGGCAAGGAGCTGACGGCGCTCGCGATCCACGAGCGCTCGGCACGCGGCAAGGGGCCGTTCGTCGCGATCAACTGCGGCGCGATCCCGCATCACCTGCTGCAGTCGGAACTGTTCGGCTACGAGCGCGGCGCGTTCACCGGCGCGAACCAGCGGCGCGCGGGCCGGATCGAATCGGCGAACGGCGGCACGCTGTTTCTCGATGAAATCGGCGACATGCCGGTCGAAAGCCAGGCGAGTCTGCTGCGTTTCCTGCAGGAAGGGAAGATCGAGCGGCTCGGCGGCCAGGAATCGATTCCGGTCGACGTGCGGATCATCTCGGCGACGCACGTGGACCTCGACGGCGCGGTCGAAGCCGGCCGCTTCCGCGCGGACCTCTATCACCGGCTCTGCGTGCTGCGCATTCACGAGCCGCCGCTGCGCGCGCGGGGCAAGGACATCGACATCCTCGCGCATTACGTGCTGCAGAAATTCAAGGGCGACAGCGGCCGCAAGATCAGCGGCTTCACGTCGGCCGCGCTCGACGCGATGCGCCGCTACGAGTGGCCCGGCAACGTGCGCGAGCTGATCAACCGGGTGCGCCGCGCGATCGTGATGGCCGAGAGCCGGCTGCTGACGCCGCACGATCTCGGGCTCGAGGTTCCGGGTGAAACGGAGCCCGTGACCCTCGAGCAGGCGCGTTCGCTCGCCGAGCGCGTCGCGATCGAGAACGCGCTGCTGCGCAACGATCACCGGATCAACAAGGCCGCCGCCGAACTCGGCATCTCGCGCGTGACGCTGTACCGGATGATGATCGAGCACGGACTCAACGACCACGACAACACCGGCGACAACGGCGGGAAGGACGGCTCGCCGCCCGACGACGCCGACCACCAGCGAGTCGGCTGAAGGCGGCCCGGAAGCGTCCGCGGCCGGTCCGTGCGCGGGCGTCCGGCGGCATGTAAAGGGCGTGAAACGTTTCCTGCCGACGGCTGTGCAAAAAGCCCCGGCAAACGCGGGCGGCGACGCGCGGCCCGTGCCGGGAAAATTTTCCGGCTCGTCCGCGCGCCTTGTCCGGCAAGGCGTTGCCGCCACGCGACCGAGGCCGCTCGCGCCCGGCATGTTTCAGTTTCGCAACGTCCGGCATGTCCTGCCCGTCCGGGCCGCACACTGGTCCGATGAAAGGCTTGTGCCGCCGGCCCCGAACGAAGCTGGCGCGCTCCTTGCACAGGTTGGGGTGCGAGAGTCGACGACGCGACGTCCGGCCGGTTCGGCAGCGAACCATTCGAGAACCGGCTAGGACGCAGTCCGCGGGGATGACGGCCGGACGGGCAACATGGCCCCGTTCCGGGCGGCATGGGCCGTCGTCGTCGGATCGTCGGAGCACCGGCGGTGTCCGGTTGCCGGCACAAGCAACGACTCGAATACGGGGTAGAAAAATGAACGATCTCAACACGCCGCGGCCGGCAGGCCGCGATCGCAGTGATTCGACCCATCGCCGGTCGACCGCGCACCTTGCTGCCGGCCGGCACGCGTCGACAGGCCACCTCTCCGCGCCCGGTGCGAGGCGGATCCGGCTGATACCCGGTCATCCGCGCCGGGCCGGTGCTTTCCCGCTCGCCAATCCGGTCCGCATGGGGATGTGCACGCGGGCGCCGATACCCCGGCGCCCGGTCTTCGCTTATTGACGACGTCGAGCGCCTGCGGTCGCCAGCGCAGGCGATCCGTTTGCCATGCGAATGACGTGCGGCATCCGGTTGCGCGATACGGACGATGAAACCGGTGCGACGGCAGACGTCAGGGAGGCGTCGCCGTCCGGCGAGCAGGGGAGGGGCGGTCGGGCCGCGCGCGACGGGCATCGCACCCGTGCGCGCGCGGCGCCGCTTCAGCCGCCGTAGATGTCGAAGTCGAAGTACTTCGACGCGAGCCGCTTGTAGGTGCCGTCCTTGACCATGTCGAGGATCGCGCGATCGATCTTCGCCTTCAGGTCGGCGTCTTCCTTGCGCAGCCCGATACCGGCGCCGATGCCGAGCACCTTCTCGTCGACGAGTTCGGGCCCGACGAACTGGTAGCCCGCGCCGCGCGGCGACTTCAGGAACCCGATCGCGGCCTGCACCTCGTCCTGCAGCGCGGCGTCGAGGCGGCCCGACGTCAGGTCCGCATACACGCCGTCCTGGTTCTGGTACGACACGACGTTCGCACCCTGCTTCGCCCAGTACGCCTTCGCATACGCTTCCTGCGTCGTGCCCTGTTCGACGCCGATCGACTTGCCCTTCAGCGATTCGGCCGTCGGCAGCAGCGGCGAGCCCTTCTTCGCGACGAGCCGCGTCGGCTGGTTGTAGATCTTCGTCGTGAAGCCGATCTGTTCCGCACGCTGCGGCGTGATCGACATCGACGACAGCACCGCGTCGAACTTCTTCGCCTTCAGCGCCGGGATCATCCCGTCGAAATCGTTCTCGAGCCACACGCACTTCGCTTTCAGCCGTGCGCAGATCTCGTTGCCGAGGTCGATGTCGAAGCCGACGAGCTTGCCGTCGGGCGCCTTCGATTCGAACGGCGCGTAGCTGGCGTCGGTGCCGAAGCGCAGCGTGGTCCAGTCCTTCGCGACGGCGGGGCCCGTCGATACCGCGAGCAGGGCGATCGAAACGGCGGCAATCAGTCTCTTCATGGTGGTTCCTTGGCGTGGTCTATCCGGTTCTGGGCGACACGGTTGCTGCGGGGACGCACCGCGTCCCGGTGCGCTGTCCGCACGGACATTAACGCAGAAAATAAAATCGCAGTCCAGAATGGACAAAAAATATCGATCCTTCGGGAGGAATGCCGGCACGTCGGGGGACGACCCTTGCAAAAATACGAAAATGGACTAATCTTGTTAGTAAATTCGTTTCGAGACTAACGATCATGTCACAGCCCGCCTTCGATCCGCATTCCGCCCCGCGGCAGGCTTCGGTCGCGCAGATGTCGGCGGCCGGCTTGCGCGCGTTCTTCAACATCGCGCGCGACTGGGAACTGACGATCGACGAACAGATCGTCCTGCTCGGCTCGCCCGGCCGCTCGACGTTCTTCAAGTGGAAGGCGTCGCCCGAATCGGCGCGCCTGCCGCGCGATACGCTCGAGCGGCTATCGCTGCTGCTCGGCATCTACAAGGCGCTGCAGATCCTGCTGCCGCAGCCGGCCGCGGCCGACACCTGGGTCAAGCGGCCGAACGACGCCGCGCCGTTCGGCGGCAAGCGCGCGCTCGACCGGATGCTCGCCGGCAACGTCGGCGACCTGGTCGCCGTCCGTCAATATCTCGACGCGATGCGGGGTGGCTGGGCGTGACGATGCCGATCGAAGCAGTACAGCACTGGCCCATGACCGTCGTCGACTGGGCACCTGCCTATCGCGTGATTCCCACTCGTTTTCCAGCCATCAACCTGTTCGACCGCGTCGCGTCCGCCGAGGATTTCGATGCGCTCTATGCGCTCGAATCGCTGACCAACGATCGCATCCGCAACGAAGTCGGCACGCTCGAACTCGTGCCGCCGGCGGAGCGTCGCTACGGCACGGGCTGGGGGCCGATCATGGCCGCGTTCACGCATCTGAATCCGCAGGGCAGCCGCTTCTCGGACGGCAGCTACGGCGTGTTCTACTGCGGGCGGTCGCGCGATACGGCGATCGCCGAAACGCGCTATCACAGCGGGCTGTTCCTGGCCGCGACGAAGGAGGCGCCGATGCGTCAGCAGATGCGGCTCTACACGGTGTATGCGCAGGGCGACGTCGCCGACGTGCGCACGTGGCCGCAGCGCAGCCCGGCGCTGCTCGATCCGCTCGATTACGGCGCGGGGCAGGCACTCGGCCGCGCGGTGCGCAACGCGGGCGGCGCGGGGATCGTCTATCCGTCGGTGCGCGACCCGCGCGGCGAGTGCCTCGCGGCGTTTCGCACGACGCTGCTGCGCGATTGTCATCACGCTGCGTATCTCGAATACAACTGGAACGGATCCGCGATCGACGCGGTGTTCGAGCTGAACCAGGTGGGTTAGCGCAGTGCTCGCGCACGCAAACGCGCGCGCGTGAGCGTGAGTCCGCCGAGGGTTGCCGGCCCGCGGCCTGCGCAGGCCCGTTATCGGCGTGAACGTGGGCCTAAGGCAGCGGCAGGTCGCCCGCATGACGCGCGCGCGCGTCGGCCTGCGTCAGCGACCACGTGTCGCCCGTGCGCGGCTCGACGATCGTCAGGCGTCCCGACGGTGCGAACGCGCCGGTGTCGATGAACCATTGCGCGCCGATACGCTGCGGCGCACGCACCGGCGTGTGGCCGGTGCAGGTCAGCGACAGGCCGGCCTGCCGGGCCGGGTCGACGAGCCCCTGGACCAGGTCGCGCCCCCAGATCAGCCGCTCGCGCACGTCGGGCGAATAGCTGCCCGCGTCGAGTTCGGCGTCCGGACCGAGGAATTCCGCATGCAGCACGTTGAAGCGCGCGGGGCCGTCGCCGATCACGCGTACGAGCGGCAGCGCGTCGACGCGCGCCGCGTGCGCGTGCAGCCGTTCCGGCGGGAGGTCGGCGCCCCAGTCGCCGCCGATCCCGCGCCACGCATCGTGCGACAGCTTGCCGCGCGCGACGAGGCTCAGCACTTCTTCGTGATTGCCGCGCACCACGTGGCACCACGGGCGGTCGAGCAGCTCGAGCGCGGTTTCGGACGCGGGGCCGCGGTCGACGAGATCGCCGACCGAGAACAGCCGGTCGCGAGCCGGATCGAAGCCGATGTCGTGCAGCAGCGCGCGCAGCACATCCACGCAGCCGTGCAGATCGCCGACGACGAAGTCGCGGCCGGCCGCGTTCGCGGGATGGTGGCAGAGGACGGGAGTCATCCCGATATCTTAGGCGCTCACGCCAGTCGCAACGTCATGCAGGAATGGCGATAATCGGGGCGGTACCCGCCGGCGCTGCCCGGCGGGCCGTTCGCACGCGGGCCGAACCCTTTCCATCCGCTTTCGGAATCACACGATGACGCTTTATCCGCAGGTATTACGCAACCGGCCGCGCATGGTCGCCGCCTTCGCCGCGGGCGTGCTGTGCGCGTTGCTGCTGCCGTTGCAGTTGAGACCGACCGCGCGTGCGCTGATCGGCTGGGATTGCACGGTCTGGCTGTATCTCGTGCTGATGTGGGGGCGCATGGTCACCGCACATCACCACCAGGTGCGCGAGATCGCGATCCGTGAGGACGAGAACGCGACGACCGTGCTGACGGTCATCTGCATCGCGACGGTCGCGAGCGTCGCCGCGATCGCGATCGAGCTCGCCACCGCGAAGAACGTCGGCTTTCGTGCCGGGCTCGGCCACTATGCGGTCACGGGCGCGACGCTGTTCGGCGCATGGTTCCTGATCCCGACGATCTTCACGCTGCACTATGCGCGGCTCTATTACGGCTCGCCGAGCAGCGATCGCGCGCTGCGGTTTCCCGACCGCAACCCCGAGCCCGACTACTGGGATTTCCTGTATTTCGCCTTTACGCTCGCGGTCGCGTCGCAGACGGCCGACGTGTCGCTCGCGAATCGCTCCGCGCGCCGCGCGGTGCTCGCGCAGTCGATCCTGTCGTTCTACTTCAACATGGCCGTGCTCGGGCTGTCGATCAACGTCGCGGCAGGGTTGCTGAGCTGACGCGGATGCCTTGAGCCGTTCTTACCGATCGCCGCGCTCGAGCTCGGTGGTCGGCGGCCCGCGCGTGGCTCGCTATCGAGACAGCGAGCGATCTGCGGATGCGTGCCGCCGTCGCCACGCGCCATCGCGGCTTCGAGCGGAAAGCTCGTCCGGATGGTGGCCGCGCTGACGCTGCGGCTCGCCGCCTCACGCCGCCTCACGCCGCCTCACGCCGACTTACGCCGTCACGCGCCGCACCGCGATCCACGCGCCCCAGAACAGGCTCGAGAAAAAGCGCAGCGGCGCATCGAAGCCCGCATCGTGCAGCAACGCGAAGACGGCTTCCTCGGCAGCGGGCGGATCGGCGCCCTGCAGGATTTTCGCCAGCTGCGCACGCACGGCGTCGGGCGTCGCGCCCTTCATGCGCCAGCGCTGCTGCCAAGCGTCGAGCAGGCGAGGGTGCTCCGCATGGCGGCGATAGTTGCCCGCGATCACGAGCGGTGCACCGGGTTTCAGGCGGCGCGCGATCGCATCCAGCAGCGCGGCCTTCGCCGCATCGCCGGGGACGTGATGCAGCACGCCGATCAGCGTCGCGCCGTCGAACGCCGGCGCATCGGGCAGTGCGTCGACGCCGGCCTCGACGAATTGCGTGCGGGCGGCGAACCCCGCCGCTTCGACGTTGGCACGCGCGAGCGCGAGCATCGGCGCGGACGGATCGACGGCCGTGAACTGCCAGCCCGGTTCGAGCGCCGCGGGCACGCAGATTTCCTGCCCCGTGCCGCCTGCGCCCACGACGAGGAGCCGCGCATCGCGTACACCGATCGCCGACGCGAGCATGCACGCGGCGAGTTCGTGGCACGCGTCGTAGCCGGCGAGCGCGATGCGGGATTGTTCGGCGTATTCGTGCGCGCGTGCCGGATCGAACTTCGCGGCGCTGGCGGGGAGCGACATGGAGATTCCTCGAATTCGGGCGCGGGCGGGGTGCTCACGCGCATCGCACCGAGCGTAAGCGCGGGGCTGCGGCGCAACAAGGCGAGCAGCCATTCCGGTATGCGAACTACCCGATTCTGCGCGCATCGCGACGCAATCGATGCCGGGGTCGATTCGCATTTAAAAATGTGAGGATTCGATGCGTCGCGATCGTGAAAGCGGCGCATACTTTTCTTCCCCCCTGCCTGGCCGTCGCATGCCGGGCCCGATGCGCCGCGCGAATCGCGCGGCCATGCCGCTCGGCACGCACGAGGAGCGCATCATGTCAGATTGTCCGCACGATCCGTATGCGCAGCACTTCATACACTGCCTGCCGTCCGGCGCGCAGCCCTGCGGTGCGCTCGGCACGTCGCCGCGCACGCATTTCCGCGTGTGGGCGCCGGGCAGCACGCATGTTCAGCTCGAACTCGATACCGGCTCCGGCCCGACGCTCGTCCCGATGATGGCGGCCGGTCCACACTGGTTCGAAGTGTTCGTCGAATGCGGTGCGGGCGCGCGTTACCGTTACCGGCTCGACGATGTCGTGTCGATTCCCGATCCCGCGTCGCGTTCGCAACCGGACGGGCTCAACGGCCCGAGCGAGGTCGTCGATCCGCGCGCGTTCACATGGCGCAACACGTTCTGGCGCGGCCGCCCGTGGGAAGACATCGCGCTGTACGCGATTCGTCCGCACGCGGTGGGCGGCTTCGACGGCGTGCGCCGCCGGTTGCCGCAGCTCGCGCGCCTCGGCGTGACCGCGCTGGAGTTGCTCGCGTCGCCGCACGACAGCCTGCCGTTCGCGCCGCTCGCGTCCGAGGGCGGCCCCGACGCGCTGAAGGCATTGATCGACGCCGCGCACGGCTACGGTCTCGCGGTGCTGCTGGAACTCGATTACGCGCGCTTCGGCAGCGGCACCGACGCGCTGCGCCATTACGCCGTGCCGTTCTTCCATACGCGCGACGATCCGCTGCAGGCGGCGCCGCTTGCGCTCGACCATCCGGAAGTCTGCGACTTCTTCTGCGACAACGCGCTGTACTGGATCGACGAATACCGTTGCGACGGCCTGCGGCTGCGCGAGGCCGACCGGATCGGCACGTCGTGGCTGCGCGAGATCGCCGACCGCGTGCGCGCGGCCGTGCCGGCCGACCGGATGATCCACCTCGTGCTCGGCAGCGAGCGTCATCCGGTGCACCTGGCCGATACGCATTTCGATGCGCAGTGGAACGGTTGCGGAGAACGCGCATTGCACCGGCTGACGGGGCGCGACACGTCGGCGCACGAAGGGATTTCGCCCCACCAGTCGATCCACACGCTCGCGCGCGCGCTGACCGCGGCAGGCGCGGCGTTCCAGCCGGCCACGGCGGGCGACGGCCCGTGCGCCGAAGGGCTGTCGCTCACGTCGCTGGTGCTGTCCGACGGCGCGTGGCGCGACAGCGAACAGCGCGACAGCGAGCAGGCGGCGGGCCTCGCGGCGCTTGCGTTGTCGCTGCTCACGCCGCAGATCCCGCTGATCTTCGACGAAACCGCGCGCGATGTCGATCGTGCGCATTTCGTGCAGTCGGCGCTCGCGGTGCGCGCGAAGCTGATCGCGCCGCGGCTGTCCGATTGCCGGCCGCAGGACGCGCATGCGTTGAAGGCGAGCGGTGACGGCGATGCCGACGCGCTGCTCGCGTCATGGCGGCTCGCCGACGACGAGACGCTGACCATCGCGTTGAACCTGTCGCCCGACGCGGTGCCGTTCGATGCGCCGCGCGGGCAGGTCGTGTTCGAGACGCCGGCACGCGCACGCGACCGGGTCGACGAAGGGGAGTTGCCGCCGTATTCGCTCGTCGCGTGGCTGACGGGCGACGTCAATCGGTACGCGCTGACGCACGACGTGCGTCGGATCGACGACCGCGCATGGCGCGCGATGCGTCCCGTTCCGCACGCGTGATGCCCGGAGGGTCGGGCGCTGGCGCGCCCGGCCGCCCTTACCAGAAACCGCGAATGCCCGCGACGCCGTACGCGCCGTGGCGGCGCGCGTCGTCGAGATGCGCGCGCGTCATGCCGCCGAGCGCATAGACCGGCATCGCGGCCTGCGCGGCCAACGCAGCGAATTGCGTCCAGCCGAGCGTCGGCGCGCCGGGATGGCTGAGCGTCGGCAACACGGGCGACAACGTAACGAAATCCACGCCCGCACGCGCGGCCAGCACGAGATCGTCGGCCGCATGGCAGGCGGCCGACATGCGGCGAGCGGCCGGCAGCGGTCGTTGCGCGACGGCGCGCAGCGCGGCGCCGTCGAGATGCCAGCCCGCGCCGTCGAGCCGCATCACGCCGGCCGCGTCGATCGGCCCGTTGAGCATCAGTTGCGCGCCGGCCGCGTCGCAGCGCGCGAGCGCATCGGCGGCCAGCCGCGCGAACGCGGCCGCGTCGAACGACTTCACGCGTAGCTGCACGAGCGTCTCGCCGCGCGCGAGCACGGCCGACAGCGTGTCGAGGAATGCGTGGCAATCGGCGGTCGACGCGGACGCCGGCTCCGGCGTGATCACGCAGCAGCGCGGCAGCGTCGGCGTCATCGCGCGCGGCCCGCGGCGGCCGTCATTCGTCGGCCTCCTTCGCGATCTTCGGATAGACGCGCACCAGCACGATGCGCGGACCGTTCATCTTCTTCACGACGACGTCGAAGCGATCGAACGACACGCGCTGCCCTTCGGTCGGCAGATCGCTGAGCGCCTGGATCACCAGGCCGCCGACCGATTCCGCACGCCCTTCGTCGATGTCGATGCCGAGCGCCTGCTCGAGCGACACGACGGGCAGGCTGCCTTTGCCCATCAGCGTGCCGTCGTCGAGGCGGCTCCAGTCCGCGTCGCCCTGGCGGAACTCGTCGTGGATCTGGCCGACCAGCGCACCGAGCAGGTTGTCGAGCGTCAGGAAGCCGATCGGCTTCTCGCCCTTGTTGCCGACCAGCGCGAAGTGCGGCGCGCCCTTGCGGAAGCGGCGGAACAGTTCCAGCGCCGGCGTGTCGGGCTTCACGTACTGCACCGGGCGCACGTAGTCGGACAGGTCTTCGAGCGCCGCCCCGGCGTGACGCGCGAGCAGCAGGTCCTTCAGGTGGATCAGCCCGCTCACCTGCTCGCGCGACGCATCCTCGAACAGCGGATAGCGGCTGAAGCGGTGTCGCGCGACGATTTCCATGTTGTCGGGCAGCGGCAGGTCGCGGCGCAGGCCGATCATTTCATGCGCCGGCCGCATCAGGTCCGACACCGTCATCGACGAGAAATCGAGCGAGTGCGCGAGCGTGTTCCACTCGTCGTTGGTGTACGTGCCGCGCGCCGGCTGGGCCGCGTTGCCCGCGCTGCGGCGGCTGCGCAGGATCAGCTTCAGCTCGTCGGTCGAGTAGTGCGCATCGCCGCCGTGGTCGGCCGACAGGCCCGCGAGCTTCAGCACCGCGTTCGCGCTGGTGTTGAGCACCCAGATCGCCGGATACATCGCCCAGTAGAACGCGTAGAGCGGCAGCGCGACCCACAGGCCGACCTTCTCCGACTGGCGGATCGCCATCGATTTCGGTGCGAGCTCGCCGACCACGATGTGCAGGAACGAGATCAGCGAGAACGCGAACACGAGCGAAATCAGGTGCACGATGCGCTCGGACTGCACGCCGATCAGGTCGAGCAGCGGCCCGATCAGTTCCGCGAACGCCGGCTCGCCGACCCAGCCGAGGCCGAGCGACGCGAGCGTGATGCCGAGCTGGCAGGCGGACAGATACGCGTCGAGCCGGCCGTGCACGATCGCGAGGATGCGCCCGCGCAGGCCGTGCTTGCGGGCAAGTGTCTTGACGCGCGTCGCGCGCAGTTTGACGAGGCCGAATTCGGCTGCGACGAAAAACCCGTTGAGGGCCACCAGGAACAACGCGCCGATGAGCGCGAAGATCTGTAACAAAGAATCGCTCCAGTCATGACAGGCCCAACAGTATAGGGCCGGAAAGGGAAATGTAATGTGTCGGGCGGCCGATGGCTTACACCGGCGCCTCGCAGGGGACGGTGAGCGACAGGGTGACGGCGGCGCCGTCGGCGAACGGGGCGTGGGTGAAGGAGCCGCCGTGCGCGAGCGCGACACGCTGGCACAGCGCGAGCGCCGCTGCGACGCGCTTCGCGTCGCGCGGGTGCAGCATCTCGCGGCGCGCGAACGGTTCGAATGCATGCGGCAGCGCCGGATCGGCGAGGGCGGCGGCGTTCACGTCGCAGGCGACGTGCGCGACGTACTGCGCGCCGTCACGCGCGCACGTGAACGTCACGCGGCTGCCGGCGGCGCTGGCTTCGACGGCCGTCGTCAGCATCGTCCAGAGCGCCTGCGCGATGCGCTCGCGGTCGGCGGTCAGCGACGGCTCGCCGTCGGGCAGCGTCGCGTCGACGCTCACCTGTCGTGCGTCGGCGAGTGCGCAGCGCACCAGTGCGAGCGTGTCGTCGAGCAGCGGGCGCAGCGCGAACGGCTGTGCGGCGATCGCCAGGGTGCGCGTGGCCGCGCGCGGTGCGTCGAGCACGTCGTCGATCAGCGCGACCTGCTGGTCGATCCCCGCGCGGATGCCCGCGAGCGCGCGTTGCAGGTTCGGGTCGGCGCTGGCGAGTTGGCGCTCGAGCACGTACGCCCAGCTGTGCATCGCGTTCAGCGGGCTGCGCAGGTCGTGCGAAGCGATGGACAGCGCCTGGTCGCGCTGGAACAGCGCGGCCTCGGCGGCATAGTGCGCTGCGCGTTCGCGCAGCAGGTCGGCGGCGGGATCGACGGGAGTGGACGTCACGGGGCTGGCCTGTCGGAAGCGGTTGGCATGAAAAGCACGCGAACCGCCATTATAGGGATCGTGCGTGTCACGCCGGCAGCGCGTCCTCGTCCTTTTTCCGTGCGTCGCCGTTCGGCAGCAACTGGCAGGCGAGCAGGCCGGCGAGCATCAGCGCGCAGCCGACCAGCGCGCGCAGCGTCAGCGTCTCGCCGAGCGCGGCCCAGCCGGCGATGGCCGCGAACACTCCCTCCATGCTGAAGATCACGGCCGCGTGCGCCGGCGCCGCATCGCGCTGCGCGACGACCTGCAGCGTATAGCCGACGCCGACCGACAGCAGCCCGCCGTACAGCAGCGTCGGCAGCGCGCGCTTCAGCATCGCGAGGTTGACCGGCTCGATCGCGAGGCCGGCCGCGAGGCACAGCACGCCGCACGCGACGAATTGCAGGAACGCGAGCACGAGCGGATCGTGCCGCTTCGCGAAATGGCCGACGGTCATCACGTGCGCGGCGATGACCACGGCGCCCGCGAGCTGGAACCAGTCGCCGTAGAGCACCGAGAAATGCTCGTCGATGCTAAGGAAGTACAGGCCGAGCGCCGCGAGCAGCGCGCCGAACCACGTGCCGGCGCCGATCCGGTGGCGGACGAACACGCCCATCAGCGGCACGATCACGACGTACAGCGAGCTGATGAAGCCCGCGTTCGCGACCCGCGTGTACTGCAGGCCGACCTGCTGCAGCGAGATCGATACGGCGAGCAGCACGCCGAGCGCGAGGCCCGGCGAGAGCAGGGCCGGCTCGCGGCGAATCGCCGCGAACTGCGCGCGCGAGCCCGCGTTGACCATCAGCAGCGGGAGCAGCACCAGCGCGCCGAGCAGGAAGCGCAGCCCCGTGAACAGGAACGGCCCGATCACGTCGAGGCTCAGTCGTTGCGCGACGAACGCCGAGCCCCAGATCGCGGCGGCGGCGAGCATCAGCAGGTTGGCACGGAGGTGCTTGCGGGCGTCGGGTTTCATCGGAATTCGTCAGGGGATTGCGGGCAGCGGAACCGCGTAGTTTACGCCGAGATTGCAAGGCTGTCGGAAAACCTGCGAAGTGCGGCCGCCGCGCGGGCGTCGCGCACGCGTGAATACAGCACGACCTGCGAATGCGGCAGCGGCGGCAGGCCGAATTTCGTGCCGACGTCGACCAGCGTGCGCGGCGCGACCCGCCGGGCCAGCGGGCAGACCGCGAGCCCGGCCGCGGCGGCGGCCGTGACCGCCGCGACGCCGCCGCCCGTAAAGCGCTCGCGCCACGGCCGCCCCGCATGCTCGAGCGCACGCAGCGCGGCGGCCCGCACGCCGCACGGCCCGGCCAGCACCGCGAGCGGCAGCGGCTCGCCCGCGCGCGGCGCCCAGTCGGGCGCGGCGAGCCATGCGAGCGGTTCGGTGAACAGCAGCGTGCCGTCGTCGCGCGGCGGATCCTCGCCCGGTTCGTGTCGCACGATCGCCGCGTCGAGCCGCCGTTCGTCGTATTGCGCGAGCAGGCTCGCCGACATGCCCAGGTGCATCTCCAGCGACAGCCCGGGATCCTGCCGATGCAGGCTCGTCAGTACGGCCGG
This sequence comes from Burkholderia sp. Bp9090, assembly GCF_003857985.1. Classification (NCBI taxonomy): domain Bacteria; kingdom Pseudomonadati; phylum Pseudomonadota; class Betaproteobacteria; order Burkholderiales; family Burkholderiaceae; genus Burkholderia; species Burkholderia sp. Bp9090. The sequence continues at coordinate 226,837 of NZ_QTPV01000004.1, read as the reverse complement.
CAGGTCGGGCACCGCGACGTGCTCGCTGACACCGAGCGACAGGCGGTGCGTGCCGGCCGAAATCGCGCCGAGCGCCTGGTCGTGCGCGTCGAGCAGCGCGCGGGCGGCCGGCAGGAAGTTCTCGCCGTCCGCCGCCAGCTTGACGACGCGCGGCGTGCGTGCGAGCAGCGGCTTGCCGAGGTGCGCTTCGAGCCGCTTCAGCTTCAGGCTGACGGCCGATTGCGTGGTGCCGAGCGCGTCGGCGGCGCGCGTGAAACTCGCGAGATCGGCGACCAGCACGAATGCGCGCACAGCATCGAGGTCGAGGACTTTCATTGCAAATGTAAATGAATGAAATATCGGATGATGACTGTTCATTATAGCTCCGCGCGCCTAACCTGACCTTGCGTTTCCGATTCTCAACGTCACCGAAAGGAGCAGCACCATGCCATTCACCCGTATCGCCGTGCGCGAAGGCAAACCGGCCGCCTACCGTGCGGCGCTCGTCGACGGCGTGCACCGCGCGCTGATGCATACGTTCAACGTGCCCGAAGACGACATCTTCATGGTCGTGACCGAGCATTCGGCCGAGAACTTCTTCTTCGGCCGCCACTACCTCGACATCGAACGCAGCGACGATCTGGTGATGGTCCAGATCACGGCGAACAACACGCGTACGCTCGAGCAGAAACAGGCGCTGTACCGGACCATCGCCGAGAATCTCGCGCGGCAGCCCGGCGTGCGGCCGCAGGACGTCTTCATCAGTCTCGTCGAAGTGCTGAAGGAGGACTGGTCGTTCGGCAACGGCATCGCGCAATACGTCGTCTGATACGTCGTTTGATGCGTGACAGGGGCGACAGGGCCAGATCGTCGCCAGCGCATGTTGGCCGCGTGTACTATGGAAGCTGCTTCACGGACGACGCCGGCACGGAGGACGTGCCGGCGATTCTTCATGTGCAGGAGCCTCCATGTCGCGTGTGCTGGAAATCGTGTTGTGCCTGTCGCTGGAAGGTTGGCCGGTCAGGGCGGGAAGCCGGGCCCGTGGTGAGCAGCGCGACTTCGGCGCCGAACTCGTCCGTGCGTGGCGGATCTGTCCGCAGGTGCGGATGCGGCGCGGCCAGGAACGCGTGACGATCGAGCCATGCCAGGTCGAGGAAGCCGAGCCGAGCCCCGGCGAGTGCTGGTGGACGTGGATCGAGTCGAACGCGCACGGGCGGCGGGTCGTCGCGTCGCGCACGAAGGCATTCGCGCCCGGCGTCGTGGAGCGCGAACTGTTCGATGCCGAACACGCGGGCATCGCCGTGGCCACGCCCGCATCGGCGCCGATCGCCGATGCGGATGCGGATGCCCCGCAGGCGACCGGCGAGGGCGACCGCGTGACGCCCGACGCCGTTGCCGAAGCGGCGAGCGCCGCATCGTCCGGGCCGGCGCCGTTGCGGCTCGTCAGCGAGCGGCGGCGCGGGCGCTGGGCGGACGACAGCGGCGTGGTGGTCGAGATGACGCTCGACGACATCATTCTGCACCGTGGCACCGAACCACCGTGCCGCCATGTCGAGCTGCGCCTCGCGGCGCCCGACTGGGAAACCGTCGCCGCGCGCACGGCCGCGCTGCGCGCGCTGTTCGCCGCCGCGCGCGAGCTCAGCGGCGCATGGCCCGCGTTCGTGCAGCTCACCAGCGTGATCGATCGCGCGTGCGCGGGCGAGCCCGCCGTCGCCCGGCCGGTCAAGGCGCAACTCGTCGACCTGACCGGCATCCGCACGCAGCGGGCCGCGCTGTTCGCGCTGTCCGGCGACATTGCCACGCAATGGCTCGGCAACGAGGGCGGTGTGCTCGATCGCGACGATCCCGAGTTCGTGCACCAGATGCGCGTCGCGCTGCGCCGGCTGCGCACGCTGATGCGCTTCTTTCCACGCTTCGCGGACGAGCAATGGAAGAACACGTTCGGCGCCGACTTGCGCTGGGTCGCGTCGCTGCTCGGCACGGTGCGCGACTGGGACGTGTTCTCGACCGAAAGCCTGCCCGCGCTGATCGCGGCCGACGGCGGCAGCGCCGACTGGGACGGCACGCTCGACGCCGCGCGCGTCCAGGCGACGGCGGCGCGCGTCGAATTGCGCCAGGCGTTGCATTCGGCGCGCTATGCGCGCCTGACGCTCGGCTGGCTCGAATGGCTGAGCGCGCTCGCGCTGCCGCCGGCCGCCGGCGACGACGACACGCCGTCGCTGCGGCGCCACGCGACCAAGCGCGTGCGGCGGCTGTTCGGTCACCTGTATGCATCGCCGTCGCTCACGTCGCTCGACACGGCCGCGCGGCACCAGGTGCGGATCGACGCGAAGCGGCTGCGCTACGCGCTCGAGTTCTTCGCGTCGCTGGCCTCGCGCCGCACGCGCAACGAAACGGTCAAGACGCTCGCGCGCGTGCAGAGCGTGCTCGGCGAGGCGAACGACACGATCGTCGCGCTGCATCATCTCGAGCAACTGGCGGCGCCCGCGTACCAGCTCGGTTTCGTGCGCGGCTACGGTGCGGCGCTCGAGCAACGCGCCGCGCGCGACGCCGAGGCGCTGCTCGCGAGCCTGCGCCCGCCGAAGCTCGACGGCAAGCCGCGTTGAGCGGCGCGCGCTCACTATAATGGCCACCCGTTTTCTTCCGACAGACCGATGAGCGACGCATCGCCTCCTTCCTCTTCCGCCGGGCCGCTCGAACTGGGCGGCGAACTGTGGCTGCGCGCGGGCGAGCAGACGCTCGGCGGCGCCACCCGCATCGCGCTGCTCGCGGCGATCGGCGACACCGGGTCGATCACGCGCGCGGCAAAGGCCGTCGGGCTCAGCTACAAGGCCGCGTGGGAGGCGATCGATACGATGAACAACCTGGCCGGCGAGCCGCTCGTGACGCGCTCGACGGGCGGCAAGGGCGGCGGCGGCACGACGCTGACGCCGCGCGCGACGTCGCTGATCGCCGCGTTCCGCACGATCGAGCGCGAGCATCGCCGCTTCATCGACGCCGCGAGCGCGGCGGTGTCCGGCTTCGACGTCGACTGGGCGCTGATCGGCCGGATCGGGATGAAGACGAGCGCGCGCAACCAGTGGTTCGGCAAGGTCGAGTCGATCGTGCGCGGCACGGTGAACGACGAGGTGACGCTCGTGCTGCCGGGCGGGCAGGCGATCGTCGCGGTGCTGACGCACGAAAGCGCCGACGCGCTCGGCCTGCAGCCGGGCGCGGATGCGTGCGCGCTCGTGAAGGCGTCGTGGGTCGTGCTGGCGGTCGACGACGACGGCGGAGCCGACGCGACCTTGAAGGTGTCCGCACGCAACCAGTTGCACGGGACGGTCGAAACGGTCACGGCGGGCGCGGTGAACAGCGAGGTGACGCTGGCGCTCGACGGTGGCGGGACGCTCACGGCCGTGGTCACGAACGACAGTGTCGGCGCGTTGCAACTCGACGCCGGCCGGCGGGCGATCGCGCTGTTCAAGGCATCGAGCGTGATTCTCGCGGTGACGGGCTGATCGCACGACGGCGGCGCGCGCCGTCCCTGTCGATGACCGTGGGCGGACGCGGCGAAACCGGCGCCGCCCGACATGCACGAGGCGCCGGCTTCGATCCCGTTTTCAGCTCGTTCCAGCTTCTGCCGCCCGTGCGGCTTCTCTCAGGCTCAAACGTGGCCGCGTGGGCCACCGCCTTCGCGCGATCACGTGACGCGCGTCGGCCACTCGGCGTGCGGCGTTGCGGCCTGCACGCGTCCTTCGCTCAATTGCACGACCTGGTCGCCGAACGCGGCGACGTCGTCGGGATCGTGCGAGATGAGCACCATCGGGATATCGAGCCGCGCCTGCAGTTCGGCGAGCTCGTGGCGCATGCGCTGGCGCAGCGCGCCGTCGAGCGCCGCGAACGGCTCGTCGAGCAGCAGGATGTGCGGCTGCGCGACCAGCGCGCGGGCAAGCGCGACGCGCTGTTTCTGCCCGCCCGACAACTGCGACGGGAATTGCCCGGCGAGCGTGTCGAGCTCGAACGCCTGCAGCCAGTATGCGACTTCGGGCGGCACCGCCTTCGCACGCGGGTTGCGCAGGCCCGGCGTGAGCCCGAACGCGATGTTCTGGCGCACGTTCAGGTGCGGAAACAGCGCATAGTCCTGGAACAGATACGCGACGCGGCGTGCACGGGTCGGCACGTCGATGCCGCGCGCGGAATCGAACAGCGTTTCGCCGTTCAGCGTGATCGTGCCTTCGTCGGGTGACAGCAAGCCGGCGATCGCCTGCAGCGTCATGCTCTTGCCGGCGCCGGACGGCCCGAACAGCACGACGCGCTGCGTGCCGGCCGTAAACGACACATCGAGCGTGAAGCGGCGCTCGGCGTTCGCGTAGGTCTTGCGGATATCGACGGCGACGCTCATGCGGGCCTCCGTCGTGCCGCGCCGTGCGTGCGCGAAACCGCCCGCCCGACGGGACGGCGTGTTGCCGCGACCGGTGCGGCGCAGCGGTGCGGATGCGGCCGGCGCGTCATGTCGGCTGGCTCCGTCCGGCACGCGACGGCACGAGCCAGCCGGTCGCGAGCAGCACGAGCACGCAGGTGATCGACGTCACCAGCACGAGGAAGTTGGCCGTGCTGTCGTCGCCGGCCTGCACCGCCGCATAGATCGCGACCGACAGCGTCTGCGTGCGGCCGGGCAGGTTGCCCGCGATCATCAGCGTCGCGCCGAATTCGCCGAGCGCGCGCGCGAAGGCAAGCAGCGCGCCGGCCAGGATGCCGCGCGTGGCGAGCGGCAGCGTCACGCGGAAGAACACCGCGGCTTCGCCGAGCCCGAGCGTGCGTGCCGCGCGCTCGAGATGCGGATCGACGCTTTCGAACGCGGTGCGCGCCGATTTCAGGATCAGCGGAAACGCGACGACCATCGACGCGATGACCGCGCCCTGCCACGTGAAGACGAGTTCGATGCCGAGCGTGTCGAGCCACGCGCCGAACACGCCGTGCCGGCCGAGCAGCACGAGCAGGTAATAGCCGAGCACCGTCGGCGGCAACACGAGCGGCAGCGTCAGCAGCGAATCGACCACGTCGCGCAGCGGCGAGCGCCAGCGCGCGAGCACGAAGGCGGCGGCGACGCCGAGCACGATGTCGAGCGCGGTCGCCCAGCCGGCGACCTTCAGCGACAACAGCAGTGGTACCCAGGCGTCCTGCATCATGCTGCGCTCACTTGCCCGCGGGCTTGAAACCGAAGGTCGCCAGCACGGCCTGGCCCTGCGGCGACGCGACGAAGTCGATGAACGACTGCGCCTGCGCGGCATGGCGGCTGTCCTTGACCACCGCGATCGGATAGGTGATGGCCGTCTGCGTCGGCACGGTCAGCGCGACCTTCACGCGGCCCGGCATGATCGCCGCGTCGGTGCCGAACACGAAGCCCGCGTCGACTTCGCCGCGCGCGACGTAATCGAGGCTCTGGCGCACGTTGGCGGCCAGTACGCCCTTCGCGCTGACGGCGTCCCACACGCCTGCCGCGCGCAGCGCGCCTTCGGTGTAGCGGCCGACCGGCACCGACGCCGGGTCGCCGTACGCGATGCGCTTCACGCCGGGCGCTGCCAGGTCGTTCAGCGACGTCGGCGCGGCCGCACGGCTGTCCGCCGGCACGATCAGCACGAGCGAGTTCGCCGCGAAATCGCGGCGCGTGCCCGGCACGATGACCTTTTCGCTGACCGCGCGATCCATCGCCTTCTGGTCCGCCGAGGCGAACACGTCGGCCGGTGCACCCTTGGCGATCTGCTGCATCAACACGTCCGACGCGCCGAAGTTGAACAGCACCTTGGTGTCCGGATGTTGCTTCTGGAACGCATCGCCGACGGCCTTGAACGCGTTCGTCAGGCTCGCGGCCGCCGACACGACCAGTTCGTCGGCAGCGCAAGCCGGCGCGCTGAACGCGATGCCCGCGGCAAGCGCGGCGAGCGGCAGCAGGCGGAGCAGGGTGCGGCGAAGCGGGCGAACGGTCGAGCGCATGGTCGGGGCGTTTGAATGGTTGGAAACCGTAATCGTAATATAGGGTGGGTTATAACGCTCGACATACCGTTCATGCGATGGCGCGCATGAGGATCTTCAGACTTGAACGGCGACCGGATGACGTGCGTGCGGCCCGTCACGCGTGCAGCAGCGGCTGCGACGAATCGGTGCGCTGCAGCGACGACGGCTGCGATGCCGGCCGGTAGTTCGGATTCGCTTTCCAGCGGGCGCGGACGAACGGCCGCTCGTGCCCCGACAGCTCCAGCGCGACCTTGGTGACCCAGCGGTGCGACGGCACCGTGATGCCGTGCAGCGCGACGGTGACGAGCGCGAGGCTCGCGACGACCGCCGCCACCGACCAGCGGTGCGGTACCGCGTGCCACGAGCCGGCGATGAACGCCAGCGCGGCGATCGCGCCGACGATGCAGCCGGTGATCGATTCGGACGGCGAATGCGCGTCGAGCGCGACGCGCGACACGCCGACCGCGATGCCGGCCGCGAGCCCGAGCGCGATGCCGGCGATCCGCACCGGCGTGCGCGTGCGGATCAGCGCGAGGAAGATCGCGACGGGATAGACCGACGTCGACAGCATCGCGTGGCCGCTGAATCCCGTGAAATCCCACGCGCGGATGCCGATTCCCCAGCCGAGGAAGGCGATCTTCGTGAGCGCGACGACCCCGATCGCGGCCGCGAGCACGCCGAGCCACGCGGCCGCGCGCTGCCACGAGTAGCCGAGCGCGAGCCATACGGCGATCGTGATCGCGAGCGGCAAGGTCAGGCCGGCGCCACCGAACGCGGTGATCGTGATCCACAGGTGAGAGGGCAGGTCGAACATCGGGAGGGGAACGAGCAGGGGCGGAACGAATGCTTAAATCAACGCGCGAGCCGGGAAGAACGACTACAACGGATACAAGCGGCCAAACCCCAGTATAGCGCCGCGTGTGTTCGAGGCCCGTTTTTTGCGCCGAGGGGAACTCTCCGCGCGCAGGAAAAATCCCAGAAACAATGTTATGGTGCATTGCACAAAGTCGAATGATGCACCCCGTGTCGTATCCCTATTTTTCCTGACTGCGAGCCCGATTGATGACCAAAAGTCTGACGAAGGTATGGCTAGGCGGCATGAAACGAATGCTGTCTCCGGCCGCCAAACGCGCGGCGCGCGAGGCCCAGCGGATCGCGCGCGATACGCTCGAGGCCGCCGCATCGCCCGTCGCAACCGATCTGTCCCCGCCACGTGAGTCGCGCGTGCGGCCGCGCGCGGCCGCCTGGGCGGCCGGCGAGTGGACGCGCGGCGAGCATCCGATGGCGCCCGCGCTCGGCCGCCTGGTCCAGCAGCTCGCCTATGGCCTGTACGTCCCGCCCGGCCGCCGGCGCGGCGCGATACCGCTGGTCGTGATGCTGCACGGCTGCCAGCAATCGGTCGACGAGTTCGCGCAGGGCACCCGGATGAACCTGCTGGCCGACAAGTACGGTTTCGCGGTGCTGTATCCGGAGCAGTCGCTGCGTGCGCATGCGCACGGCTGCTGGCACTGGTATGAAGACACCGACCGCGCGGGCCGCGGCGAGGCGGATGCGGTCGCGTCGCTCGTCGATGCGCTCGTCGACGAGCACGGCTTCGACGCATCGCGCGTCTACGTCGCCGGGCTGTCTGCCGGCGCGGGGCTGGCGGCGCTGCTCGCGCTGCATCACCCGGACCGCTTCGCGGCGGTCGCGCTGCATTCGGGCCCCGCGCTCGGCGAGGCGAATTCCGGGATCAGCGCGATGGACGTGATGCGGCGCGGCCTGCGGCAGAACCCGGCTGCGGTGGTCGACACGCTGGTCGACACCGGGGCCTATCCGGGCATGCCGGTGCTGATCGTGCAGGGCGACGGCGACCATGTCGTCGCACCGAAGAATGCGGACCAGCTGACGGTGCAGTTCATGCGCCTGAACGGGCTCGCGGACAGCCGCGGCGCGCTGCGCGGCGGCGAGCGGGTGGAGACGCGCGAGGCCGGCGCGCAGATCACCGACGTACGTCGCGACGGCGAGTCGATCGTGCGGCTCTGTCACGTGAAAGGGCTCGATCATGCATGGTCGGGCGGCGACGAGGCGGTGCCGTTCCACGCGGCGGTAGGCCCCGATGCGAGCGCAATGATCTGGGCCTTTTTCGAAGAGAATCGCCGCACTGTGGCGACCTGACGACGCACCTTCCGATCGACGCTGGCCAAAGCCTAGGGTTTTCCCTATAATTCGGGAAAACCCTAGTCAAAGAACCTTTTGGATTGCGAGATCGACCATGTACCTGCTGAGCCACCTCTTCCTGATGCTGACCAAGAACGCTGAAAAGGCCGCGAAAGAGCGCGCCGACGCGTACCTTTCCGAAGCAACCGACATCTACGATCTCGAATTCCGCATGCGCAAGATCGATCGCGAAGCGGCGATGAACCGTCCGTTCTCGTTCGGCTCGCGTTAAGCAGCGCAGCGCGGGCCGGCATGTCAGCCGGTCCGGCGAATCACGCAAAAGGGCGTGTGCGGCAAGCAGCCGCACACGCCCTTTTTGCATTCGACGTCGTGCGTCGCGTCAGACGACCGTCAGGCGCACCGGCACGTTGTTGCGGGTCGCGTTCGAGTACGGGCACACGTGGTGCGCCTTGTCGACCAGCGCCTGCGCATCGGCCTTGTCGAGCCCCGGCAGCGACACGCGCAGTTCGATGTCGAGCCCGAAGCCGCCTGCGTCGTTCGGGCCGATGCCCACTTCCGCGGTCACTTGCGTGTCGGCCGGCAGCGTCTGCTTGTTCTGGCCCGCGACGAATTTCATCGCGCTGAGGAAACAGGCCGAGTAACCTGCGGCAAACAGCTGTTCCGGGTTCGTGCCCTCCGCGCCCGTGCCGCCGAGTTCGCGCGGCGCGGCCAGCTTCACTTCCAGCCTGTTGTCGGCGGATACCGCGCGGCCGTCGCGGCCGCCCGTGCTCGTGGCGCTGGTCTTGTACAGAATGTTCATGGTGCAGCTCCTGTCGGAAGAATGGGAGGAAGCGGTCCGGTCGGACGGGTGTCGCCGGCCACGAGGAAAATATAGAACACAAATGATTTGTGTGCAAATGAAATTTTGAAGAAAAGGCCCGGCAGTGCCGAGCCGTTTGCGACCGCGGGTTCGTCAGCCTTCGTTGGCGGCCGACAGCGCGTGGCGCAACTGCTGGAGATCCGCGCGCAGCCTGACCAGGAACTCGGGCGTTTGCTGCATCGCGCAAAAGAGATCGGCGGGCACCGAGCGCGCCTTGTCCTTCAGCGCGCGGCCTTCCGTCGTCAAGCGCACGTTGACGATGCGCTCGTCGGTGACGCTGCGCACGCGTTCGACGTAGCCGAGTGCCTCGAGCCGCTTCAGCAGCGGCGTGACGGTGGCCGGATCGAGGTCGAGCCGGGCGGCGATGTCCTTTACGGCGATGTCGTCGCGCTCCCACAGCACGAGCATCGCCAGATATTGGGGATAGGTCAGCGACAGCTTGTCGAGCAGCGGCTTGTACGCCTTCGTCATCGCATGCGATGTCGAGTAGAGCGCGAAGCACAGTTGCTCGTCGAGCGTCTGGGGCAGCGGGGGCGGGCGGTCCATGATTCGGGCGGCGCGGCGGACGCGCTAACGATTTGTACGCAAATTATTTTGCGCGCAAAAGATTCGGTTGAACAGGGGTGGGGCGTGGCGCCGGGGATCCGCGCCGGGCCGGCCGGGAGGAGGGATGGACGGCCGGCGGCGGGCGCCGGCCGAACGGCGTCAGCGGCCGGTGGTGGGCGTCGCGGCGCCCGGTTCCTGCACGCCGAAGCAGCCGCGATAGGTCGCGTAGAATGAGCAGTACATCATCGTGACGATGAGGATCGTCACCGGCATCATGATCGTCAGCACATAGGCGCCGGCGCCGAGCGCCTGCAGCAGCAGCGACAGGCCGAACGACGTGCCGAGCGCGACGCCGAACCACAGCAGCCCGTACACGACGAATGCGCCGCGATTGCGCCAGCAGCTGACGATGCTGAAGAACAGCGCCTTGGCGGGCGGAATGTCGTGCCACGCGGTGAGCACCGGCGCGAACCAGAACAGCATCGCGACCGGCGCGTAGAGCAGCGTCGCCAGCAGCAGCGCGCCGAGCGTGCCTTGCGCGGCGAGCGTTTCCGGCGTCGGGCTCGCTTCGTTCGTGGCGCCGAGCATCATCTGGAGCAGCCCGCCGCCGTCCACGAGGGACGACGCGGCGAACACCAGCACCATCAGCGCGACATAGACCACGCCGAGCACGAGCAGCCGCTGCGTCGTCGCGGTGCCGTACGAGCGGAAGCCGTCGATGAGGATCGTCGGCATCACCGGCTTGCCGGCCACCGTGTCGCGGCATGCCGCCATGAAGCCGACCGCGATGCCGGGGATGAACAGCAGCGGCAGCGCCGCGCCGATCACCGGCACCATCGACACCAGCGTGATCGCCAGCAGGTACGTGAAAAACAGCGTGATGAACGCGAGCGGGTTCCGGCGGAACAGCCAGATGCCTTGTCGGAACCAGACATAGCCCGCTTTCGCGGGCACTTCGATCAGTTGCATGCGGTATGGGTCTCGGGAAGCGCGGGCGTGTGGACGATACGCTCACGCAGGATGCGTTCGAAATGACCGGGGTCGTGCGGTTTGAGCATTTCGGCCGCGCGCGGCAGGTAGAAGTCGTACAGGCGCGACACCCAGAAGCGGTACGCGCCCGCGCGCAGCATGTCGCTCCAGTGGCGGCGCTCCTCGGCCGTGAACGGCCGGACCGTCTGGTAGGCGCGCACCAGCGCATCGGCGCGCGCGACGTCGAGCACGCCCGTCGCGAGGTCGACGCACCAGTCGTTGACGGTGACCGCGACGTCGAACAGCCATTTGTCGCAGCCCGCGAAATAGAAATCGAAGAAGCCGCCGAGCCGTACGTCATGACCGGTGCCGGGAGCCGCGTGCGCGAACAGCACGTTGTCGCGGAACAGGTCGCAGTGGCACGGGCCGCCCGGCAGCGCCGCGTAGTCATCCGACACGAAGAACGCGGCCTGGTGCGCGAGTTCGTCCTCGAGCAGCGTGCGCTGCGCGTCGGAAACGAACGGGACGATCGCCGGCACGTTCTCCTGCCACCACGGCAGGCTGCGCAGGTTCGGCTGGTGACGCGTATAGTCGCGCCCCGCGAGGTGCAGGCGCGCGAGCATCTGCCCGACCTCTATGCAGTGTTCGACCCCCGGCGCGAGTTCGGCGGCGCCGTCGAGCTTCGTGACGATCGCCGCCGGCTTGCCGTGCAGCTCGCCGAAGAGTGCGCCGTCGTCGCGCGGGACCGGATCCGGCACCGGCACGCCGTGGCTCGCCAGATGGCGCATCAGGTCGAGGTAGAACGGCAGCTGTTCCGCCGTCAGCTTTTCGAAGATCGTCAGGACGTACTCGCCGCGCGTCGTCGTCAGGAAGAAGTTGCTGTTTTCGATGCCGGACGGAATGCCGCGGAACGCCAGCACGTCGCCCAGTTCGTAGTGGCGCATCCATTGCGCGAGATCGGAGTCGGAAACAGCGGTGAAAACGGCCATGCGAGATGCGTCTGGTCAGTTGTCGGCACGCGCGCGGCGTGCGGCGCGACAGGAGGTGAAGGGAATGCCGGCGCGCCGCGTCGGGACCGACGCGGCGCGGCAGGAAATCAGTAGCGCAGGTTGACCGACGGCAGGCGCGTGATCGGGACGCCCGCGTCGTGCGGCTTCGGCGACGTGTCGAGCGTCGAGCTCATCTGGTAGCGCGTGCCGAAGTTCGACTTCACGTCGATTTCGACCGGCTTGCCGCGATCGCGATACTCGGTGACCTCGGTGCCGCTCTTGCTCTTTGCGTGGAAGCTCGGCGTGCGGCGGATGTCGGCGAAGTCGACCTTCGACGTGACTTCGGCGCCCGGCCGGTTGATCTTGCGGAGATCGGGCAGGCCGGCGGCCTCGTTGGCCTCGGCCCGGGCCTGCGCGTCGGCGTCGGGCGTGCCGCCGGCGGCGTAAGCGGCGCCGGCAGCGGCAAACGTGCCCGCGAACACGGCGGCAGCGGCGACGAGAATGAGCGGCTTCATGATGAGTCTCCAGTGAACCTTCCGATTTTAGCAAATACTGCGCGCGGCCCGGCCCTCGCGTGCAAGCGGCGTGCAAGCGAGTGGCCATGAGCATGACCGGGTTCCGTGGTAATGTCGTTCGATCAGACGAGGTGATGAAAATGAAGAACGATTTGAGCCGCCGGCATCGGGTGCTGACGCCCGAGAGTCCGCCCGTCGAAGCATTCGACGATTCCGTCGCCGCCGTCGCGCGGCTGTCGGCCATCTACGACACCAACACGGGCTTCCTGCGCGATGCCTTCGCGCGTTATCGCCGCCACGAACCGATCACCGAGCACGTGCGTGCGTGCTATCCGTTCGTGCGGATTCGTACCGACGTCAACACGCACGTCGATTCGCGCCGTTCGTACGGTTTCGTCGCGGGTCCCGGCGTGTTCGAGACGACCGTCACGCGCCCCGACCTGTTCGCGAACTACTATCGCGAGCAACTGCGCCTGCTGTCGAAGAATCACCATGTGAAGATCGAGATCGGCGTGTCGTCGCAGCCGATTCCGGTTCACTTCGCGTTTCCCGAAGGCATCCACCTCGAAGGCGAGCTCGACCGCGACCGCCTGCTCGCGATGCGCGACATCTTCGACACGCCCGACCTGTCGTACCTCGACGACCGCATCGTCAACGGCACGTTCGAGCCGGCGCCCGGCGAGCCGCATCCGCTCGCGCTGTTCACCGCCGCGCGCGTCGACTTCTCGCTGCACCGGCTGCGTCACTACACGGCGACGTCGCCCACGCATTTCCAGAACTACGTGCTCTACACGAACTACCAGTTCTACATCGACGAATTCGTGAAGCTCGGCCGCACGATGATGACGGAGAGCGACGATCCCGAGGTGCGCGAGTACCGCAGCCAGTACAGCGCGTTCGTCGAGCCGGGCGACGTCATCACGTACAACGCGAACCTCGGCAGCGAGCCGGCCGAGGGCGCCGCGCCGCCGCGGCTGCCGCAGATGCCTGCGTATCACCTGAAGCGCGCGGACGGCAGCGGGATCACGATGGTCAACATCGGTGTCGGCCCGTCGAACGCGAAGACGATCACCGATCACATCGCGGTGCTGCGACCGCACGCGTGGGTGATGCTCGGCCACTGCGCGGGCCTGCGCAACACGCAGCGCCTCGGCGACTACGTGCTCGCGCACGGTTACGTGCGCGAGGATCACGTGCTGGATGCGGACCTGCCGCTGTGGGTGCCGATCCCGGCGCTCGCCGAAGTGCAGCTCGCCCTCGAGCGCGGCGTGGCCGAGGTCACCCGTCTCGAAGGCGCCGAACTGAAGCGCGTGATGCGCACGGGCACGGTCGCGAGCGTCGACAACCGTAACTGGGAGCTGCGCGATCACCGCGAACCCGTGCAGCGGCTGTCGCAGAGCCGCGCGATCGCGCTCGACATGGAAAGCGCGACGATCGCCGCGAACGGGTTCCGGTTCCGCGTGCCGTACGGCACGCTGCTGTGCGTGTCCGACAAGCCGCTGCACGGCGAGCTGAAGCTGCCGGGCATGGCCGACACGTTCTATCGCGGGCAGGTCGACCAGCATCTGCAGATCGGCGTGAAGGCGATGGAGATCCTGCGCACGAACGGGCTCGACAAGCTGCATAGCCGCAAGCTGCGGAGCTTCGCGGAAGTGGCGTTTCAGTGATGTGAACGCCGCGCAAGCCGCGGGCGTAACGACAAAGGCCGCACGCGAACTTTCGTTCACGTGCGGCCTTGTTCTTTGTCCTGCAGTGCGCGAGCCCGATCGAACCCGCACTCGGATGCTCAGCACTCACCCTTCTTCGCGTGTCCCGGCGGGCAGTGGTAGCCGCCGTGACCATGATGGCGCTCGTGATCTTCCCACTCGCGGCGTTCCCAGTAGCGGCGGCCGTCCCAGTAACGATCGCCGTGCCAGCCGACGATGACCGCGGGAGCCGGTGCGACCACGACAGGCGCGGGCGCGACGACGACCGGCGCGGGCGTGCCGATGTTGACGTCGACGTTGACGGCGTGGGCGAGGCCGGACAGCGAAACACCGAGGCCGGCGAAGGCGAGGGCGATCAGCGAACGTTTCATGTTGTTTTCCGTGATGTCGTTGTCAAAAGGCCGGCGCGACGCGATGGACGCGAGGGGGGATCGTTCCACCGGGGGGGCGCCACGCCGACAAGAGGCAGTGTGCGGGCGCCGCACGGAAAAGGCGAGCGGCATTTGTTACGGCAGATTGACGTCAGGCCGGCCGGCTGGACCGATGGACGGCAGCGTGATTTGACAATGGTCGGTCCCGGGCGTGGCACGCGTCGAAGGCGTTGTGCGGCACCGGCCGCCCGAATTTGACATTCGACGGTGCGTGGCCGCGTTGCGGGATTAACGCGGCGTTACAAAATGACGCGCGGCAGGTGGCGGAATCGCCATGCCTGCCGCGCGGGAAGCGGGATGCCGGCCGCGACGGCCGGCCATCGAGCCGATCGAATTACAGATAGAACATGCGGTCTTCTTCGGGCCGCGGCGGATGATCGTCGCCGTCCGCGCCTTCTTCCTCGCCGCTGTCCTCGTAGAACGCGAGCACGGCGTCGAGCACCTGGTCGGGATCGTCGATCACCTGCATCAGGTCCATGTCTTCCGGATTGATGAGCCCGTTCGGGATCAACTGGTCGCGGAACCATTGCAGCAGCCCCTGCCAGAACGTGCTGCCGACGAGAATGATCGGCACGAGGCGCGACTTCTTCGTCTGGATCAGCGTGAGCACTTCGGACAGTTCGTCGAGCGTGCCGAAGCCGCCCGGCATCACGATCACCGCGTCGGAGTTCTTCACGAACGTGACCTTGCGCGTGAAGAAGTGGCGGAAGCGCAGCGAGATGTCCTGGTAGTGGTTGCCGGCCTGTTCGTGCGGCAGCTCGATGTTCAGGCCGACCGACGGCGCCTTGCCGGCGTGCGCGCCCTTGTTCGCGGCTTCCATGATGCCGGGGCCGCCGCCGGAGATCACCGCGAAGCCGGCGTCGGACAGCTTGCGCGCGATCTGCACGGCCAACTTGTAGTGCGGCGTATCGGGCTTCAGACGGGCAGAACCGTAGATGCTGACGGCCGGGCGGATCTCCGACAGGTACTCGGTCGCCTCGATAAACTCTGCCATAATCGTGAACATCTGCCACGATGCGCGCGCCTTCTTGGCCGTCGCGCGTTCTTGATCTGCGAGCGAACGCAGACTCGGAATCACTTTTCTCTTGTTCATAATGCCTGAAGAACGAAATCTGGAAGGTAAGACCCTGCTATTGGTTGACGGTTCGAGCTATCTGTATCGGGCTTACCATGCGATGCCTGATTTGCGTGGCCCTGGCGGGGAGCCGACCGGAGCGCTCTACGGAATCATCAACATGCTGCGTCGTATGCGCAAGGAAGTCAGTGCAGAGTATAGCGCTTGCGTGTTCGATGCAAAGGGCAAGACGTTCCGCGACGACCTTTATGCCGACTATAAGGCAAACCGTCCGTCGATGCCGCCCGATCTTGCATTGCAGGTCGAACCGATTCACGGCGCCGTGCGCGCGCTCGGCTGGCCGCTGCTGATGGTCGAGGGCGTCGAGGCCGACGACGTGATCGGCACGCTCGCGCGCGAAGCCGAACGGCACGGGATGAACGTGATCGTGTCGACCGGCGACAAGGACCTCGCGCAACTTGTCACCGATCACGTCACGCTCGTCAACACGATGACCAACGAGACGCTCGATCGCGACGGCGTGGTCGCGAAGTTCGGCGTGCCGCCCGAGCGGATCATCGACTACCTCGCGCTGATCGGCGACACCGTCGACAACGTGCCCGGCGTCGAGAAGTGCGGGCCGAAGACGGCCGTGAAGTGGCTGTCGCAATACGACAGCCTCGACGGCGTGATCGAACACGCAGGCGAGATCAAGGGGGTGGTCGGCGACAACCTGCGCCGCGCGCTCGACTTCCTGCCGCTCGGCCGCAAGCTCGTGACCGTCGACACGGCCTGCGATCTCGCGCCGCATCTCGAATCGATCGAAGCGTCGCTGAAGAGCGACGGCGAAGCACGCGACCTGCTGCGCGACATCTTCGCGCGCTACGGCTTCAAGACGTGGCTGCGCGAAGTCGACAGCGCGCCCGCCGAAGGCGGCGGCGCCGATGCGCCGGAAGGTGACCCCGCCCCGGTGGTGGCCGCAGACATCGTCCGCGAGTACGACACGATCCAGACCTGGGAGCAGTTCGACGCATGGTTCGCGAAGATCGACGCGGCCGCGCTGACCGCGTTCGACACCGAAACCACGTCGCTCGACCCGATGACCGCGCGGCTCGTCGGCCTGTCGTTCTCGGTCGAGCCGGGCAAGGCCGCATATCTTCCGGTCGCGCATCGCGGTCCCGACCTGCCCGAGCAGCTGCCGATCGACGACGTGCTCGCGCGCCTGAAGCCGTGGCTCGAATCGGCCGACCGCAAGAAGGTCGGCCAGCACCTGAAGTACGACGCGCAGGTGCTCGCGAACTACGACATCGCGCTGAACGGCATCGAGCACGACACGCTGCTCGAATCGTACGTGCTCGAATCGCACCGCACGCACGACATGGACAGCCTCGCGCTGCGTCATCTGGGCGTCAAGACGATCAAGTATGAAGACGTGGCCGGCAAGGGCGCGAAGCAGATCGGCTTCGACGAAGTGGCGCTCGAGCAGGCCGCGGCGTATGCGGCCGAGGATGCGGACATCACGCTGCAGCTGCATCAGGCGCTGTATCCGCAGGTCGCGCGCGAGGCGGGCCTCGAGCGCGTGTATCGCGAGATCGAGATGCCGGTGTCGCTCGTGCTGCGCAAGATGGAGCGCACCGGCGTGCTGATCGACGACGCACGCCTGCAGGCGCAAAGCAGCGAGATCGCGACGCGGCTCATCGAGCTCGAGGGCCAGGCGTACGAACTGGCGGGCGGCGAGTTCAATCTCGGCTCGCCGAAGCAGATCGGGCAGATCTTCTTCGAGAAGCTGCAGTTGCCGGTCGTGAAGAAGACGCCGAGCGGCGCACCGTCGACCGACGAGGAAGTGCTGCAGAAGCTCGCCGAGGATTACCCGCTGCCGAAGCTGCTGCTCGAGCATCGCGGGCTGTCGAAGCTGAAGTCGACCTACACCGACAAGCTGCCGCGCATGGTGAATCCCGCAACGGGCCGCGTGCACACGAACTATGCGCAGGCGGTCGCGGTCACGGGCCGTCTCGCGTCGAACGATCCCAATCTTCAGAACATTCCGGTGCGCACGGCCGAAGGCCGGCGGATCCGCGAGGCGTTCATCGCATCGCCGGGGCACCGCATCGTGTCGGCCGACTATTCGCAGATCGAGCTGCGGATCATGGCGCACATTTCCGGCGACGCGTCGCTGCTGCGCGCGTTCTCGCAGGGCGAGGACATCCACCGCGCAACCGCCGCCGAAGTGTTCGGCGTGACGCCGCTGGAGGTCAATTCCGACCAGCGCCGGATCGCGAAGGTGATCAACTTCGGGCTCATCTACGGGATGAGCGCGTTCGGCCTCGCGTCGAACCTCGGCATCACGCGCGATGCGGCGAAGCTCTACATCGACCGCTATTTCGCGCGCTACCCGGGCGTCGCGCAGTACATGGAAAACACGCGCACGGTGGCGAAGGAGAAGGGCTACGTCGAAACCGTTTTCGGCCGCCGCCTGTGGCTGCCGGAGATCAACGGCGGCAACGGCCCGCGCCGTCAGGCCGCCGAGCGCGCCGCCATCAACGCACCGATGCAGGGCACGGCGGCCGACCTGATCAAGCTGTCGATGATCGCGGTGGACGACTGGCTCACGCGCGACCGGCTCGCGTCACGGATGATCATGCAGGTGCACGACGAACTGGTGCTCGAGGTGCCCGACGCAGAACTGTCGCTCGTGCGCGAGAAGCTGCCGGAAATGATGTGCGGCGTGGCGAAGCTGAAGGTGCCGCTGGTCGCCGAAGTGGGCGCCGGCGCGAACTGGGAAGAGGCACACTGACGCACCCCCGTGCGATTCCCGTTTCCCGCGGCATATTGTTGCAGGGATGCTGAATATCGAGATGGTTTGCTTGTGGTCAACGCGCAAGCTCCCGGACAATGCAAGTCAGTCAGGTCATTGTCGCGGGGGCAGCGCGCCCCGTGTTCCGGCATCGGACGCATCGAAGTGTTTCGAACTGCACATCGATGATGTCCGAACCGGTTAATCCAACGGGCGGCGCGAACGCATCGCGTCTGCCTCGTGCGGCGGCAGCAGTTTCGAATCGCAAAGGGGGAATCAGATGCATCGGATCATCATCGTAGGCGGCGGCGCAGGCGGCCTGGAACTGGCGACGCGGCTCGGCGACCGTTACGGCGCGCGCGGCAATCGTCCCGCACGTGCGCTCGTCACGCTCGTCGACCGCAATCCGACCCACATCTGGAAGCCGTTGCTGCACGAGGTCGCGGCCGGCAGCATGGACCCGTTCACGCAGGAGCTCGAATATGCGGCGCAGGCGCGCTGGCATGGCTTCGAGTTTCAGCAGGGCGAACTGACCGCGCTCGACCGCACGGCGAAGCGCATCACGCTGTCGCCCGTCAACGACAGCGACGGCGCGGAGCTGCTGCCGGCGCGCGACCTGGAATACGACACGCTCGTGATCGCGATCGGCAGCACGACGCACTTCTTCGGCGTGCAGGGCGCGGCCGAAAACGCGATCGCGCTCGATACGGTCGGCGAGGCCGAGCGCTTCCGCAAGCGCCTGATCGCCGCGTGCATGCGCGCCGAGCATCAGGCGCCGGCGCAGCCCGCGCCCGGGGCGGCGGCCGAACCGCGCATCCAGGTCGTGATCGTCGGTGGCGGCGCGACGGGCGTCGAGTTGTCCGCCGAGCTGCGCAATACCGCGCAGGTGCTGTCCGTCTACGGGCTGCACAAGCTCGACCCGCAGCACGACGTCGGCATCGTGCTGATCGAATCGGGGCCGCGGATTCTGCCCGCGCTGCAGGAGCGCGTATCGACGGCAACGGCCGAGCTGCTCGAAAAGCTCGGCGTGCGCTTGATGCTCGCCGAGCGCGTGACCGAAGTCGCGCCGGGTTTCGTGCACACCGCGAGCGGCAAGACGGTGCGTGCGGATCTCACGGTCTGGGCGGCCGGCATCAAGGCGCCGTCCGTGCTGTCGAATCTCGACGGCCTGCAGGTCAACAAGCTCGGCCAGCTCGACGTGCGCCGCACGCTGCAGACCTTCACCGACGACAACGTATTCGCGCTCGGCGATTGCGCGGCCTGCGTATGGCCCGGCAACGAGCGCAACGTGCCGCCGCGCGCGCAGGCGGCGCACCAGCAGGCGAGCTTCCTGCTGAAGGCGATCGGTTGCCGGCTCGACGGGCGTTCGCTGCCGGAATTCACGTATCGCGATTTCGGATCGCTCGTGTCGCTCGGTCATTTCAGCGCGGTCGGCAACCTGATGGGCGGGCTGATCGGCGGCAACATGCTGATCGAAGGGTTGTTCGCGCGCTTCATGTACATGTCGCTGTACCGGCTGCACATCGCGGCGCTGCACGGCTATCCGCGCATGATGCTCGATACGGTCGCGCATTGGCTGCGCCGCACGACGCTGCCGCGCGTCAAGCTGCACTGACGCGGCCGCACGTTCGTGCGCCGGGCGGGCAGGAAATGCGCATCGCGCGCATTTCCTGCCCGTTGTCGTTTCAAGTGCAGGGTGGTCGTGCGTTCGCGTGCCGGGCCTGTTTATTGCGCATCTCTATTGCGCGTCGTTTCGTGCCGACCCGCAAGCATTCGAGCGCGTGAAGGCGCTTGCCGCATGTGCGCCGCGGATGAACTTGCCGGGCCGGATCGCGGTTGTCGATACCGTTACGGACGCCGCCGGATTACGCCTTCGTAATCGAGTCTTACACATCTGACAGTTGACGTGACAACGGATTATTGGGCATCTTGTGCGGGTTTCCGCTTGCGGCGGAGTGTCAACCGCCGCGACATCCGCGCCGTCCGCCGGCGCGATGCCCCGTCAGGTCCAAGCCATGACCGTGACGGCGGCGCCCAATCGAGGAGTGCATTCATGTTGAAACCCGAAGTCGACAGCCTGGTTCCCCGTGTTCCGTTCTCGCGCCGCAAGTTCATGCAGGCCGCGCTGGGCGGCACCTTCGCGGCGGCCGTGCTGCCCGTGTCGGCGCAGACGATCACGACCGACAGCGCCGGGCTGGACGTCGACACCATCGAGATCCGCTCGGGCGACGCGAGCATCCCCGCGTATCGCGCGCAGCCGGTCGGCAAGACGAACCTGCCGGTCGTCATCGTGATCCACGAGGTCTTCGGCGTGCATGCGCATATCGCCGACGTCTGCCGTCGCTTCGCGAAGCTCGGCTATCTCGCGATCGCGCCCGACCTGTTCGCGCGCCAGGGCGACGCGTCGAAGTATCCGACCATCCAGGCGCTCGTCGACAACATCGTCAACAAGGTGCCGGACCGTCAGGTCACCGAGGATCTCGATGCGACCGTCGCGTGGGCCGGCAAGAACGGCGGCGACCTGTCGCGTCTCGGCGTGACGGGATTCTGCTGGGGCGGCCGCCAGGCGTGGCTGTATGCGGAGCACAATCCGCACGTGCTGGCGGCCGTCGCGTGGTACGGGTTCGTCGAAGGCAAGACCGACGAGATGACACCGTTCAATCCGGTCGATCATGCGTCGTTGCTGAAGGTGCCGGTGCTCGGGCTGTACGGCGAGAAGGATACGAACATCACGCAGGCGGCGCTCGCGAACATGCGCAAGGCGATCCAGGCGAGCGATTCGAAGCTCGCGCGCCAATCGGAGATCGTCGTCTATCCGGATGCCGGTCATGCGTTCTTCGCCGATTACCGGCCGAGTTACGTGAAGGGCGATGCCGAGGACGGCTGGAAGCGCGCGATCGAGTGGTTCCACAAGTACGGCGTGATGTAAGCGACGAGGCGGCAGATGCCGTCGCCTCGTCGACGTGTCGCGCCGGTGCTTACGGGTTCGGGCCGGTCGCGATCGGCCGCGACGGATCGGCGCTCCATTCGCTCCACGAGCCCGGATACAGCGACGCACCGTGAAGCCCGGCGATCTCGAGCGCGAGTGCGTTGTGGCACGCGGTCACGCCGGATCCGCATTGCAGGATCGCGTTGTTCGGTTCGGTGCCGGCCAGCAGCGCGGTGAACGTCTCGCGCAGTTCGTGGCCGGTCTTGAAGCGGCCGTCGGCAGCCAGATTGTCCTTGAAGAACCGGTTGCGTGCGCCGGGAATATGGCCGCCGACACGATCGATCGTTTCGTTTTCGCCGCGATAGCGATCCGGCGCGCGCGCATCGATCACGACGCGCTGGGCCGACGTCACGTTCGCGAGCACGGCCGCCGCGTCGACCGTCGATTCGAGCGGGGCTGCCGCGCGGAAGTCGCCGGCGGCCGGGTGCGGCACGTCGGCGGTCAGCGGCTGGCCGGCTGCTTCCCATGCCTGCAGGCCGCCGTCGAGCACCGCGACGGAATCGTGCCCGAGCCAGCGCAGCAGCCACCACAGGCGCGCCGCATAGGCGCCGCCGTGTGCGTCATAGGCGACGACCTGCTGGCCCTGCTTGACACCGCGGCTGGCGAGCAGCGTGGCAAGCGCGTCGCGGGTCGGCAGCGGATGGCGGCCGTTCGTGCCGGTCTTGCGGCCGGACAGGTCGCGGTCGAGATGGAGATACTGTGCGCCCGCGATATGGCCGGCTGCGTAGGCGGCTTCGCCTGCGCCCGGATCGGCGAGATCGAAGCGGCAGTCGAACACGGCAACGCTGCCCGGCGCCGCGGCCAGGCGCTCGGCGAGATTGGTTGCTGAGATGAGCGTGGTGTAGTGGGTATGTGGCATGACGGCTCCCTGGAGTGCAAACGGCCTGATACTCCAAGTCTAAACAAAAAAAGACGGGCCGGAACCCGTCTTTTCATATGCCGAATGCCGTGCGGCGCGCAAGCACCGCGCGCAGGTCAGAGATCGCCGAGATGGCGGCGCAGGAACTCGTGGAAGTGCTGCATGCCGTCTTCCATCGGGCTCTGGTACGGGCCGACCTGCGATTCGCCGCGCGCCATCAGTGCACGGCGGCCTGCGTCCATCCGCATCGCGATTTCGTCGTCCTCGATGGCCGTTTCCATATAGGCGGCGCGCTCGGCCTCGACGAACTCGCGCTCGAACAGCGCGATTTCCTCGGGGTAGTAGAACTCGACGATGTTGGTCGTCTTCTGCGGGCCGCGCGGAATCAGCCACGACACGACGAGCACGTGCGGATACCACTCGATCATCAGGCCCGGGTAGTAGACCATCCAGATCGCGCCGAACTCCGGCGGCACGCCGTTGCGGAACTTGAGCACCTGCTCGTGCCAAGTCTTGTAGGTCGCGCTGCCCGGTTTCGCGAGCGCGTTGTGCACGCCGACCGTCTGCACGCTGTACCAGTCGCCGAACTCCCATTTGAGATCGTCGCACGACACGAAGCTGCCGAGGCCCGGGTGGAACGGGACGACGTGGTAATCCTCGAGGTAGACCTCGATGAACGTCTTCCAGTTGTAATCGCACTCGTGCACTTCGACGTGATCGAAGTGATACTCGGAGAAGTCGAAGTGATGCTTCGTGCCGAGGTTCGCGAGATCGCGCGCGACGTTGCGGCCTTCGGCCTCGAACAGCAGCCCCTGCCAGTTCTGCAGCGGGCTCTTGCCGAGGTTCAGGCACGGCTTGTCGGGGAAGTGCGGCGCGCCGAGCAGCTGGCCTTCCAGATCGTACGTCCAGCGGTGCAGCGGACACACGATGTTCTGCGTGTGGCCGCGCCCGTTCAGCATGATCGCCTGCCGGTGGCGGCACACGTTCGACAGCAGTTCGATCTGGTTCGCCGGGTTGCGGACCAGCACGCGGCCTTCCTTCTCGGACGGCAGCGCAAAATAATCCCCCGCTTCGGGCACCATCAACTCGTGCCCGACGTAACGAGGTCCTTTCTTGAAGAGGGTTTCGATCTCGCGCTCGAGCAGCGCCTCATCGAAGTATGCAGTGACTGGAAGCTGGCTGTGAGCCGACTTCAACTGAAGCGCATCGCTCAGATTGGACATTCCCACTCCCGGTGTTAGCGTGAAAGCAGTGAACAACCCAACCATCGAAAAATCGATTTAGGGAAACGCGGAATTATACCCGGTTCGCCTCGCAAGGCTAGGATTAAGTGCCTGATTTGTGTCAATTTTTTGTCCGGCGGCGATCGGGTGGCGCACAATGTGTGTCGAAGAAGGGGCCCGAATGCGTGCCCGGGTGCCAAGTCGGCAGGTCGGAAAATTCTCTTTTGCCGTAGAATGTCCGACTTGTTTTGAAATTTGACACCCTCGTCCATGGCGAAAACCGCATCCCAAGGCGCCACCCCGCCCGGCAATGGCACCGAACCGTTGCCGGACAACTATGAAACGGCGCTCGCGGAACTCGAGACGCTGGTTGCCCGGATGGAAGGCGGCACGTTGAGCCTCGAGGATTCGCTCGCTGCGTATCGCCGCGGTGCGACTCTCGTTGCGTTTTGCCAACAGCAGCTCGAGAAAGTGGAACAGCAGGTTCGCGTGCTCGACGGCGCGACGCTGAAGCCGCTTTCGTCCGGAACGGCCGCCACGGACGGCGAAGACGACGATCTATGACATTCGAACAATGGATGCGGTCCGTGCTCGACCGTGTCGAGGACGCACTCGGCCACTATTTGCCGGCTGACAACGTGGTGCCCACGCAACTCCACGAAGCGATGCGCTACGCGGTCCTCGGCGGCGGCAAACGCGTTCGCCCGCTGCTGTGCCATGCAGCAGGCGAACTGACCGGCGCGACCGAAGCGGCGCGCAACGCGGCAGCGGCGGCGCTGGAGATGATCCACGTCTACTCGCTCGTGCACGACGACATGCCGTGCATGGACGACGACGCGCTGCGACGCGGCAAGCCGACCGTGCACGTGCAGTACGACGAGCCGACGGCGCTGCTGGTCGGCGATGCGCTGCAGTCGCAGGCTTTCGTCGCGCTGACCGACGCCGCCGCGCTGTCGCCGGTGCAGCAGGCCGCGCTCGTGCGCGAGCTGGCGCTGGCGAGCGGCTCGATCGGCATGGCCGGCGGGCAGGCGATCGACCTGGCGAGCGTCGGCCTCAAGCTGACGCGCGAGCAGCTCGAGACGATGCACCGGATGAAGACGGGCGCGCTGTTGCGCGCGGCCGTGCGGATGGGCGCGCTGGCGGGCGACACGCCGTCGGCGGAGGCGATGGCCGCGCTCGACGTCTACGCGGGGGCCGTGGGTCTGGCCTTCCAGGTCGTCGACGACATTCTCGACGTCACGACCGATTCGGCGACGCTCGGCAAGACGGCCGGCAAGGATGCGGCGAACGACAAGCCGACCTACGTATCGATCCTCGGCCTCGACGCGTCGCGTGAGCTCGCAGCCCAGCTGCGCGCCGAAGCGCATGATGCGCTGAAACCGTTCGGCGCACGCGCACAGCGTCTCGCCGAACTTGCCGACCTGGTGGTGAACCGGGTCAGCTGACGCGAAGCCCGCCGCTGCGCACACGCTACGGTGCGTGCAATAGAATGCGGGCGCGTTTGATTTCCTACAATGGAACGACGATGTACGACTTGCTGAAAACCATCGACGACCCGGCGGATCTGCGCCGCCTCGATCGTCGCCAACTCCAACCGCTCGCGGATGAACTGCGCGCGTTCGTGCTCGACAGCGTGTCGAAGACGGGCGGCCATCTGTCGTCCAACCTCGGGACGGTCGAGCTGACGATCGCGTTGCACTACGTGTTCAACACGCCGAACGACCGGATCGTCTGGGACGTGGGTCACCAGACCTACCCGCACAAGATCCTGACGGGCCGCCGCGACCAGATGCATTCGCTGCGCCAGTACGACGGCATCTCGGGTTTCCCGCGCCGCAGCGAGTCGGAATACGACACGTTCGGCACCGCGCACTCGAGCACGTCGATCTCGGCGGCGCTCGGGATGGCGATCGGCAGCCAGCTGAACGGCGACGACCGCTTCTCGATCGCGGTGATCGGCGACGGCGCAATGACGGCCGGCATGGCGTTCGAGGCGATGAACAACGCGGGCGTGTCGGAGGATGCGAAGCTGCTCGTGATCCTCAACGACAACGACATGTCGATTTCGCCGCCGGTCGGCGCGCTGAACCGCCATCTCGCGCGCCTGATGTCGGGCCGCTTCTACGCGGCCGCGCGTGCGGGCGTCGAGCGCGTGCTGAGCGTGGCGCCGCCGGTGCTCGAACTCGCGCGCAAGCTCGAGGAGCACGCGAAGGGCATGGTCGTGCCGGCCACGCTGTTCGAGGAGTTCGGCTTCAACTACATCGGCCCGATCGACGGTCACGATCTCGATTCGCTGATCCCGACGCTGCAGAACATCCGCGAACTGCGCGGCCCGCAATTCCTGCACGTGGTGACGAAGAAAGGCCAGGGCTACAAGCTCGCCGAAGCGGATCCCGTGCTCTATCACGGCCCCGGCAAGTTCAACCCGGCGGAAGGCATCAAGCCGTCGGCCACGCCCGCGAAAAAGACTTATACGCAAGTATTCGGCGAATGGCTGTGCGATGAAGCCGAGCGCGATACGCGCGTCGTCGGCATTACGCCCGCGATGCGCGAAGGCTCGGGCATGGTCGAGTTCGAGAAGCGTTTCAAGGATCGCTACTACGACGTCGGCATCGCCGAGCAGCACGCGGTGACGTTCGCGGGCGGTCTCGCGACCGAAGGGCTGAAGCCCGTCGTCGCGATCTACTCGACGTTCCTGCAGCGTGCGTACGACCAGCTGATCCACGACGTCGCGTTGCAGAACCTGCCGGTCGTGTTCGCGATCGACCGCGCGGGCCTCGTCGGCGCCGACGGCGCGACGCACGCGGGCGCATACGATCTCGCGTTCATGCGCTGCATCCCGAACATGACGATCATGGCCGCGTCCGACGAGGACGAGTGCCGCCAGATGCTGCACACGGCGCTGCAGCAGCCGAACCCGACCGCGGTGCGCTATCCGCGCGGCGCGGGCACCGGCGTGCCGACGGTGAAGGAATTCACCGAGATCCCGCTCGGCAAGGGTGAAGTGCGTCGCCGTACGTCGCAGCCGGAAGGCAAGCGCGTCGCGATCCTCGCGTTCGGCACGATGGTCGCGCCGTCGCTCGCGGCGGGCGAGGAGCTCGACGCCACGGTCGCGAACATGCGTTTCGTGAAGCCGGTCGATGCGGCGCTCGTGCGTGAACTCGCCGAGACGCACGACTACCTCGTCACGGTCGAGGAAGGCTGCGTGATGGGCGGTGCGGGCTCGGCCTGCGTCGAAGCCCTGATGGAGAGTGGGGTTATCCGACCCGTAATACAATTGGGCCTCCCTGACCAGTTCATCGATCACGGTGATCCCGCGAAGCTGCTGTCGCAATGCGGCCTCGACGGCGCGGGCATCGCGAAATCGATTCGCGAACGCTTCCTGAGCCCGGCGGCCGATGTCGCCGATCAGGCGAAGCGCGTCGCATAAGCTGGCGCCGCCTGCGGGCGGCGTCGGTGCGACTGGCGCAACCGGTCTACATTGATGCGGAAAACATGGGCCTGCGGGCCCATGTTGCTTTTCCGGCTGCCGCGTGACGCGGCGTGCGCGTCGTCGAACGCGCGGCTTACAAGGATTGAACAAGATGAACCAGATGAATCCCGCCTTCGTGATGCCCGACGTGCAGAGCACGGTGGATACCCGCCAGATTCCGATTCAGCGCGTGGGCGTGAAGGCGGTCCGGCATCCGTTGACGGTGTGCACCGAGAGCGGCGACGTGCAGCCGAGCGTCGGCGTCTGGAATCTCGACGTGCGCCTGCCTGCCGATCAGAAGGGCACGCACATGTCGCGCTTCGTCGCGCTGCTCGAAGAGAACCGTGCGCCGCTGACGGTCGAGCGCTTCCGCGCGATGCTCGCGTCGATGCTCGAGAAGCTGGAAGCCGAGGCCGGCCGCATCGAGGTCACGTTCCCGTACTTCGTGAACAAGACGGCGCCGGTGTCGGGCGTGCAGAGCCTGCTCGACTACGAAGTGACGCTCGCGGGCGAATGCCGCAACGGCGAAACGCGCCTGTTCCTGAAGGTGCTCGTGCCGGTGACGAGCCTGTGCCCGTGTTCGAAGAAGATTTCGCAGTACGGCGCGCACAACCAGCGCTCGCACGTGACGATCGATGCCGAACTCGCAGCCGACCTGCCGGTCGAGGCGCTGATCCGCATCGCGGAAGAAGAGGCGTCGTGCGAGCTGTGGGGCTTGCTGAAGCGTCCGGACGAGAAGTTCGTCACGGAGCGCGCGTACGAAAACCCGAAGTTCGTCGAGGATCTGGTGCGCGACGTCGCGCAGCGTCTCGACGCGGACGAGCGCGTGATCGCCTACGTGCTCGAAGCCGAGAACTTCGAATCGATCCACAATCACAGCGCGTATGCGCTGATCGAGCGCGACAAGCGACACGCTGCGTAACGTCGGGGCGCTGCGGCGCTGCGTCGACTTGCCGCTGCAATGAAGAAGGCCGCTCGAATCGAGCGGCCTTCTCGTTTTCCGTCCGGCGCGTGCGGGTGTGCGAGCGACGTTGCGCAGCGCCGCGCGACTCAGCGTGCGAGCGACGCGAGATCCCAGCGTGGCTTCACCGTGAACGCGTAGTCCGCATTCGCCTGCTCGGGCCAGCGGCCGAGCCGCAGTGCGCCGGCGAGCGCGATCATTGCGCCGTTGTCGGTGCAGAGCGCGAGATCGGGGTAGTGCACGTCGAAGCCGCGCTTGGCTGCGGCGGCCGACAGCGCCGCGCGCAACTGGCGGTTCGCACCGACGCCGCCCGCGACCACAAGGCGCTTGAGCTTCGTCTTCTTGAGCGCGGCGAGCGATTTCGCGACGAGCACGTCGACGGCTGCGTCGACGAAGCCGCGCGCGAGATCGGCCTTCGCGCGCTCGAGCGCGACGCCCTCCAGCTTCGCCGCTTCGAACTTCTTCATCTGCGTGAGCACGGCCGTCTTCAGGCCGCTGAAGCTGAAGTCGAGATCGCCCGAATGCAGCATCGGGCGCGGCAGCACGACCGCGCCCGGCGTACCCGTTTCCGCGAGCTTCGACACTTCCGGGCCGCCCGGATAGCCGAGGCCGATCAGCTTCGCCGTCTTGTCGAACGCTTCGCCGGCCGCGTCGTCGAGCGTCTCGCCGAGCGTCTCGTACACGCCGACGTCGGTCACGCGCATCAGTTGCGTGTGGCCGCCCGACACCAGCAGCGCAATGAACGGGAACGGCGGCGGTTCGTCGACGAGCAGCGGCGACAGCAGGTGGCCTTCGAGGTGATGGATGCCGACGGTCGGCTTGTTCCATGCGAGCGCGAGCGCGTTCGCGATGCTCGCGCCGACCAGCAGCGCGCCGGCGAGGCCGGGGCCTTGCGTGAATGCGATCGCGTCGATGTCGTCGCGGCGCGTGCCGCTTTGCGCCATGACTTCCTCGAGTAGCGGCAGCGCGCGGCGGATGTGGTCGCGCGACGCGAGCTCGGGCACGACGCCGCCGTATTCGCGGTGCATCGCGATCTGCGAATGGAGCGCGTGCGCGAGCAGGCCGCGCTGCGTGTCGTAGAGCGCGAGGCCGGTTTCGTCGCAGGAGCTTTCGATGCCGAGAACGAGCATGGGTCAGGGCGGGGCGCGCTGCATCGAGCGCGCCGCAGGAAGGTAAACGTAGCCGGAAATTATAGCAGGCGAGGGTCGATCGCCGCTTTGCGCGGCCCGGGCCGCAGGCCGGGCAGGTTCAACGCTTCTGTAACCTTCGTCGGGTCGGTTCACATGTCGAACAGGATGCTGCCGCTTCAACGCGGTTCCAATCCGCGCCGGTCGACGACGGATGGCTCTGTGGCGATAGACGTCAAGACTCTCGGCCGCGTTCTCGTGGAGGCTCGGAGTAGGCCATGTTCCAGATCGCCTCCCTGTACCGGGGAAGACGTATGAGTCGCGCGAGCGCACAAGCCGGCACACGACGGCCAGGTTGACGGCCGATGCAGCGCGTTTCCGGTGAAATCGAGCTGAAGCGAGTTGTCGGACACTTGCGCGACGGCATCGATCTTCACGCGTCGATGCCGCCGCCGATTTCGTCAGATGGCGAACAGCATCGCGGCAAAGGCTGCATGGAGCCAGCCAACATGTGCGAGTTGGCGGCTACGCACCTGCGTTGCACGGAACGACCATTGCAGGAAGACGATGGCCAGTACCGTGATGAACGCGGCGAGAATGGACGGCGCCGCCCCTGCGCGGCTCCGGGAATAAGTGCCCCGATGCGTACGTTTAGGTATCGCGCGCCACCGAGAACGTTCATGCCGTCACACAGGCGGGGGTCTTGCGTGCTCGATGAATGGCGCACGCAGTCGCTCAACTCGCGGCAGACGCGACGCTTCAATGTCTATGGAGGGAGCCATGTATGCCATTTGCAGAGTCATCGTCGTCGCGGGCGCGGCCGTCCTTGGTGTGACGCCGCAGGCAAGCTGGGCGCAGCATACAGTCGACGCGACATTGCTATCCAACTCGATTCAGCTCAAGACGCACACCGTGAAGTCTGGTCGGGTCACGCTTGATGTCAAAAATGCCGCTGACAACAACATGGAACATGAGCTCGTCGTGCTCAAGACGGATCTGTCTGACGATGCGCTCCCTGTCAGAAAAGGAGAGGTAATGGAGCACAGGCTGGCGAAAATCGGGGAAGTCGAAGATATCGCGCCCGGCAGGAGCAAGCGTGTGTCATTCAAGCTCGCACCCGGCCACTACGTGCTGATCTGCAACAAGCCGGGGCACTATGAATCCGGCATGCACACAGTGCTTGTCGTGGCACCGTGAATTGCAACGCGGGCTTGCTCGAACAATGGCCGTCAACGACACGTGTCGATATGAGGAGACTTACGTGCATCGGCGTTCGGCTTGCGTCGACAACTATGGATCGACATCGATCGGAGCGAGTTCGCCCGCTTCGGTGACCATGCTTCGAAAATTCATGATGCGCGGGCGAGACGGGCGGAATAAACGAGGTTGCCGATTCGTTTACTAGCTGCTCTTCCACGTTCGGAGTTCCATCATGAAACAGATCCATGCGGCGTTCGGTGCTGCGTTGTCGGCTGTCGTGCTGGCGAGCGTCGTGGCGTGTGGCGGCGGTTCGTCTCACGAGAGACAGTACGCGGTCAGTGCGCTGGTCTCCGACGGCGCCGTTCCGGCTGCGCATGTGGATGCCAACCTGAAGAATCCATGGGGCATTGCCTTCAATCCCAAGGGCTTCGTCTGGGT
Organism: Burkholderia sp. Bp9090; assembly: GCF_003857985.1. NCBI lineage: Bacteria > Pseudomonadati > Pseudomonadota > Betaproteobacteria > Burkholderiales > Burkholderiaceae > Burkholderia > Burkholderia sp. Bp9090. The sequence continues at coordinate 196,569 of NZ_QTPV01000004.1, read as the reverse complement.
CGCGGATAACGGCACGCAGCACGCGACGCTTTACGATGGCAACGGCGTGCCGCAATCGCTCGTCGTGACGATCCCGCCCGGCACGAGCGGCGACCCCGCTCCGACCGGGATCGTGTTCAATGGCACGAATGACTTCATGGTGACCCAGGGCGCCAAATCGGGGCCTGCAGCGTTCATTTTCGTTGGCGAGGGCGGGACCATGACCGCATGGTCGCCCGCGGTCAACCCGACGTCGGCAATCACGGTGTTCGACAGCGGCGGCGCCGCCGTCTACAAGGGGCTCGCGATTGCCAGTAACAACGGGGCGAATTTCCTGTACGCGACGGACTTCCACAACAACCGGATCGACGTGTTCGACCGGAACTTCGCCAAAGTCACGCCAGTCGGCGCGTTTCAGGATCCCGCTTTACCTGCGGGATTCGCGCCATTCGGCATCCAGGCGCTCGGCTCGAAACTGTTCGTCGCCTACGCGAAGCAGGATGCGGCAGCACATGATGACGTCAAGGGCGCAGGCTTCGGCGTGATAGATGTGTTCAGTCCGTCGGGACAATTCCTGCAGCGCTTCGCTACCGGCGGGTCACTGAATGCACCGTGGGGTATGGCACTGGCTCCCGCGAATTTTGGACGCTTCAGCAACGCCGTCCTGATCGGCAACTTTGGCGATGGCATGATCCACGCGTTCGATGCGACTTCCGGGACCATGCTCGGGACCCTTGAGCACGCTGACGGCAGCGCAATCGTCGAGGCTGGACTGTGGGGCATCGCATTCGGGAATGGGCTCAACAGTCAGCCCACTAATACGCTGTTCTTCGCGGCCGGCACGAACGACGAAGCGGATGGTCTCTATGGCCGCATCGACGTGGGGCCGTGATCGCCAGGATGACCTCAGCAGCCAACTCAGGAGCGAGCCGCGCCGAGACTTGATCGGGCAGCCGAAATCCATAAGCGTCGGTTTGGCCAAATGTCACCTCATTCATCGATTGGGGCGGTCGATCTGCAGGGGCAAGTGAATTTTCGTAAGCGCCTCGCAGCTTCACAAGTGACCTCATTGACTCGCTCAACCTGCCGAGGCTGTGCGGAGCCAGTTCCAATGCGACCTTGACTTCCACTAAAAACAATCAAATACCGTGCGGTCAACGGAAAGAGAACAATCGCATCGTCCGAACCGAATCCGAGAGTGTCTCTGGACGGCAACCGTCCATGTTGTCCCAAAGCAGGATCGGGAACCCGGGATCGGGCCGGCTGCTGACGAGGAAGTCGCTGGTGGATGAGATCAGCCGCATTCAGGTTCTCCTGCCGACCAGCAAGGATGGGGGCCGTCGATTCACGGTTGCGAGCGCCACCTGCGAATCGAGGCTGCGCCACCATCCAAGCGTTGCGTTCTCCGCCGTCGCATGTATCATTCGCCCTTCCTCAAGATATTCATCAGTCGCCTACCTCTAAGTGGCTGATAAATATGCATAATTCCTAGCCTATGCAAAGTTCCTGAACAAACCGCGCCATGGAAACTTACGACATCGCCGTGATCGGCGCGGGCGCCGCCGGGATGATGAGCGCCGCGGTCGCCGGGCAACTCGGCCGCCGCGTGGTGCTGATCGACCATGCGCCGCGGCTCGCCGAGAAAATCCGCATCTCGGGCGGCGGCCGCTGCAACTTCACGAACCTCCATGCGGGTCCCGACAACTACCTGTCGTCGAATCCGCATTTCGCGCGTTCGGCGCTTGCGCGCTACACGCCGCGCGACTTCCTCGGGCTCCTCAAGCGCCACCACGTGACCTGGCACGAAAAGCACAAGGGGCAGCTCTTTTGCGATCACGGCAGCGACGCGGTCATCGACGTGCTGAAGCATGAATGCGACGCGGGCGGCATCGCCTGGCGCCGGCCGGTGGTCGTCGACGCGGTGCGCCACGCGCCGTCCGACGGCTTCACGCTCGACACGCAGCAGGCGGGGCCGATCCGCGCACGCGCGCTGATCGTCGCCACCGGCGGCCTGTCGATCCCGAAGATCGGTGCCACCGACTTCGGCTACCGGCTCGCGAAGCAGTTCGGCCACAAGCTCGTCGATACGCGGCCCGCGCTCGTGCCGCTCACCTTTGCGTCGCAGGACTGGGAGCCGTTCGCGGTGCTGTCCGGCGTGTCGCTCGAAGTGCGCGTGTCGACCGGCGACAAGAAGCGCGGCGGCGAATTCGTCGAGGACCTGCTGCTGACCCATCGCGGCCTGTCGGGCCCCGGCATCCTGCAGATCTCCAGCTACTGGCAGTCCGGCGACCCGATCCGTATCGACCTGCTGCCGCAGCGCGACGCGGTGGCCGACCTGCTCGACGCGAAGCGCACGTCGAAGCGGCAGATCGGCTCGCTGCTCGCGGACTGGGTGCCGTCTCGCCTCGCCCACGTCTGGCTCGACACGCACCGCGTCGCGGCCGACGCGCGGCTCGCGGACCTGCCCGACAAGACGCTGCGCCAGATCGGCGACGCGCTGTCCGGCTGGACGCTGACACCGAACGGCACCGAGGGCTACAAGAAGGCCGAGGTGACGAAAGGGGGCGTCGATACGCGCGAACTGTCGTCGGCGACGATGATGAGCGCGCGGGTGCCGGGGCTGTTCTTCATCGGCGAGGCGGTGGACGTGACGGGCTGGCTCGGCGGTTACAACTTCCAGTGGGCATGGGCGTCCGGCACGGCGGCCGGGCAGGCTGCGGCGGAGTTCTCGCGCGGCGCCTGACACGGCTGCGCGCCCTGCCGTTGACGGGACCCGGCCCTTATGTCTTTGCACGACGCTCTGCTATACTCGTAAGTCTTCCCTGCAAACCTTTATTCGTGTCGGATCATGACGATCATTCGCGTTAAAGAAAACGAGCCGTTCGAAGTCGCCATGCGTCGCTTCAAGCGCACGATCGAGAAGAACGGTCTGCTGACCGAGCTTCGTGCGCGGGAGTTCTACGAAAAGCCGACCGCCGAGCGCAAGCGCAAGAAGGCTGCTGCGGTGAAGCGTCATTACAAGCGGATTCGCAGCCAGACGCTGCCGAAGAAGCTGTACTGAACGATTGAGCGCCGCGCGGTTCGCTGAGCGGCGCACCGGCGACCTCCGCACGATCGGCCTCGTTCCGGGGCCGCGAGTCGCCGATGCCGGATTCGAGCAACCCGCTTGAGACTTAGTCCCAAGCGGGTTTTTGTGTTGACGCCCGTTCGCGGGCGTCGAAGTCACGTTTCCATCCCGGGTGCAAGATGAGTTTGAAAGAGCAGATCAGCGAAGACATGAAGGCCGCGATGCGCGCGAAGGAAAGCGAGCGTCTGGCGACGATTCGCCTGCTGATGGCCGCGATCAAGCAGCGCGAGGTCGATGATCGGGTGACCCTCGACGACGCGGGCATCACCGCGGTGATCGACAAGATGATCAAGCAGCGCAAGGACTCGATCAGCCAGTTCGAGGCCGCCGGCCGCGACGATCTCGTCGCGAAGGAGCAGGCCGAACTGACGGTGCTGGGCGCCTACATGCCCGCGCAGCTGTCGGACGCCGAAGTGGCCGCCGAAGTCCAGGCCGCGGTCGCGGCAACCGGCGCAGCCGGCCCGCAGGACATGGGCAAGGTGATGGGCGTGCTGAAGGGCAAGCTCGCCGGCCGCGCCGACATGACGGCCGTTTCCGCGCAGGTCAAGGCCGCGCTGTCGAAGTAAAACCCGCTTCCCGGCGCGTCGCATGCGCGTGCGCCGGGGCGTCGTATTGTCTTTTTTTCGCTCGATCCCACGGTGATTCCGCATTCGTTCCTGCAGGATTTGCTGAACCGCGTCGATATCGTCGACGTGGTGGGCCGGTACGTGCAGCTCAAGAAGGGCGGCGCCAACTTCATGGGGTTGTGCCCGTTCCATAACGAGAAGAGCCCGTCGTTTACCGTCAGCCCGACCAAGCAGTTCTATCACTGCTTCGGCTGCGGCGCGCACGGCACGGCGATCGGCTTCCTGATGGAGCATGCGGGGCTCACGTTCCCGGAAGCCGTGCAGGAGCTCGCGCAGTCGGTCGGGCTGACCGTGCCGCACGAGCCGTCGATGCGCGGCGGCGGCGGTGGAGGCGGCGGCGACTATCCGGCGCCCGTGTCGAAATCGGTCGCGACCGCGCTGTCCGACGTGATGTCCGCCGCGTGCGACTACTACCGCAAGCAACTGCGTGGCGCGACCGTCGCGATCCAGTACCTGAAGAACCGGGGCCTGACCGGCGAGATCGCCGCGCGCTTCGGGCTCGGCTATGCGCCGGACGGCTGGCAGAACCTCGAAACGGCGTTCCCGGACTATCGCGACGACTCGCTCGTCGAATCGGGGCTCGTGATCGTCAGCGAGAAAACCGACGCGCAGGGTGTGGCGCGACGCTACGACCGGTTCCGCGAGCGGATCATGTTCCCGATCCGCAACGTGAAGGGGCAGGTGATCGGGTTCGGCGGACGCGTGCTCGGCAGCGGCGAGCCGAAGTACCTGAATTCGCCGGAAACGCCGCTGTTCAACAAGGGCAGCGAACTGTACGGGCTGTTCGAGGCGCGCCTCGCGATCCGCGAGCGCAAGTACGTGCTGGTCGTCGAAGGCTACATGGACGTCGTCGCGCTCGCCCAGCTCGGCTTCCCGAACGCGGTCGCGACGCTCGGCACGGCATGCACGCCGATCCACGTACAGAAGTTGCTGCGCCAGACCGACACGGTCATTTTCAGCTTCGACGGCGACTCGGCCGGCCGGCGCGCGGCGCGCCGCGCGCTCGAAGCGTGCCTGCCGCATGCGGCGGACAACCGGACGATCCGATTCCTTTTCCTGCCGGCCGAGCACGATCCGGACAGCTATGTACGCGAATTCGGTGCGGACGCGTTCTCCGAGCAGGTCGAGCGCGCGATGCCGCTGTCGCAATTTCTGTTGAACGAAGCAATCGCGGGCAAGGCGCTCGATCAGCCGGAAGGTCGCGCGAAGGCGCTGTTCGACGCGAAGCCGCTGTTGCAGGCGCTGCCGGCGAACGCGTTGCGCGCGCAGATCATGCACATGTTCGCCGACCGTCTCGATATCCCGTTCGAGGAAGTCGCGGGATTGTCGGACGTCGATGCGCGCATCGCGGCGCCGCCGCGCCAGGCGCCCGCGCGCAGCGAGCGGCGGCGCGTGACGGACAGCGAAAAGCGCGCGTTGCGCACGCTCGTGATGCATCCGCGGATCGCGTCGCAGCTCGACGACGAACAGCTTGCGACCCTGCGCGCGCTGCCGCGGATCGGCGAGCTGTTCGCCGAAGTCGTCGAGCATGCGCGTGCGCTGGGTGACGGCGCGGAGTTCCGGCTGCTGTCCGATGTCCTGCGGACCTCCTCGAACGGCGCGACTTACGAGGAAATCTTCCGCGAAATTCTGGACTATGATGAAAACGTCCGCGATTTGCTGTTACAGAATCCGGAAGACGAGACGGTGCCCGAGCGGCAGCGTGAACAGGAACGGATCGCGGGGGAGGAACTGCAGGCCGCGGTGCTCAAGATGCGCTATGACGCCTGCTGCGACCGGCTCGATCGGCTGGCGCGGCAATCGACCTTCACACCCGAGGAACTGGCCGAATTGACGGAATTGAACCAGCAGCGAACCGACATGAAACGTCGGCTCGGGCTGTAGGCGGCCGGGGCGCTGAGAGAGGGCGCCCCAGCGTGCTATAATATAAGGTTTCCAGCGGTTTGTTTTCTAAGCAGAGGCGAGATTCGCGATGGCAAAGACGACAGGCGGAAAGAAAGCAACAGGCAAGGGCTCGACGGAGCCGACCACCAAGGTCACAGCGGCCAAGTCTGCTTCTTCCACCAGGACAACGTCTTCAGCCACGTCAGCCCCTGCAGGAAAGAAAACCGCGGCCGGCACTGCTCAGGCTGCGCCGGCGCCGGCAGCCAGAACACGGGCTGCCGCCAGACCCGACTCCGGGCCGGCCCAGCCGGCGGCGAAGCGGGCAAGTGCGAAAAGCGCAAGGGACACGACTGCCGCCGCGGACGAAACGGCAGTACGTACTACTCATGCACCTACGGTTCAACCGGCTGTCGTCCAGCAGCCGCGAGTCGATATAGCCGGTACGGCGAACTCCATGACCAAAAAGCTGAACGAAGTATCCGTCGATGACGACGCAAATCAGAGCGACGAGCAGCCCGCAGCCGCGGCTGCCCCGGGCAAATCCAAGGTGCGCGATCGTCGCGCCAAGGAAAAGGCGCTGCTGAAGGAAGCGTTCGCGACGAGCACGCCCGGCACGGCCGAGGAGCTCGAAGAGCGCCGCGTGAAACTGCGCGCGCTGATCAAGCTCGGCAAGGAGCGCGGCTTCCTCACGTATGCCGAAATCAACGACCATCTGCCGGACAACTTCACCGAGACCGAAGCCCTCGAAGGCATCATCGGCACGTTCAACGACATGGGCGTGGCGGTTTACGAGCAGGCTCCGGACGCGGAAACGCTGCTCCTGAACGACAACGCGCCGGCCGCGTCGTCGGACGATGAAGTCGAGGAAGAAGCGGAAGTCGCGCTGTCGACCGTCGATTCGGAATTCGGCCGCACGACCGATCCGGTCCGGATGTACATGCGCGAGATGGGCACGGTCGAGCTGCTCACGCGCGAAGGCGAAATCGAGATCGCGAAGCGGATCGAGGACGGCCTGCGCCACATGGTGATGGCGATTTCCGCGTGCCCGACGACGATCGCCGACATCCTCGCGATGGCCGAGCGCGTCGCGAACGAAGAGATCCGCGTCGACGAGCTCGTCGACGGCCTGCTGGATCCGAATGCTTCGGACTCCGCCGATACGGACGGTTTCTCCGCGAAGGAAGCGGAAGCGATCGAGAACGAGGACGAGGAAGCCGAAGAGGAAGAGGAAGAAGAGGAAGAGGAGGAAGACGACGGTGCCGCTCAGGCGTCGGCCAATGCCGCCCAGCTCGAAGCCCTCAAGCGTGCCTCGCTCGACAAGTTCTCGCAGATCAGCGAGTGGTTCGACAAGATGCGCCGCGCGTTCGAGAAGGAAGGCTACAAGTCGAAGTCCTACCTGAAGGCGCAGGAAACGATCCAGACCGAACTGATGACGATCCGCTTCACCGCGCGTACCGTCGAGCGTCTGTGCGACACGCTGCGTGCGCAAGTGGACGAAGTGCGTCAGGTCGAGCGTCAGATCCTGCACATCGTCGTCGACAAGTGCGGCATGCCGCGTTCGGAATTCATCGCGCGCTTCCCCGGCAGCGAGACGGATCTCGACTGGGCCGAGAAGATCGCGGCCGAAGGCCATGCGTACAGCGCGGTCCTGTCGCGTAACGTTCCGGCGATCCGCGAGCAGCAGCAGCGTCTGATCGACCTGCAGGCGCGCGTCGTGCTGCCGCTGAAGGACCTGAAGGAAACCAACCGCCAGATGGCGGCCGGCGAACTGAAGGCGCGTCAGGCGAAGCGTGAAATGACCGAGGCGAACCTGCGTCTCGTGATCTCGATCGCGAAGAAGTACACGAACCGCGGCCTGCAGTTCCTCGACCTGATCCAGGAAGGTAACATCGGCCTGATGAAGGCGGTGGACAAGTTCGAATACCGTCGCGGCTACAAGTTCTCGACCTATGCGACGTGGTGGATCCGCCAGGCCATTACGCGTTCGATCGCGGACCAGGCGCGCACGATCCGTATTCCGGTTCACATGATCGAAACGATCAACAAGATGAACCGCATCTCGCGGCAGATCCTGCAGGAAACCGGTCTCGAGCCGGATCCGGCAACGCTCGCCGAGAAGATGGAGATGCCGGAAGACAAGATCCGCAAGATCATGAAGATCGCGAAGGAGCCGATCTCGATGGAAACGCCGATCGGTGACGACGACGATTCCCATCTCGGCGACTTCATCGAGGACAACAACACGGTCGCGCCGGCGGATGCCGCGCTGCATGCCAGCATGCGCGACGTCGTGAAGGATGTGCTCGATTCGCTGACGCCGCGTGAGGCGAAGGTTCTGCGGATGCGCTTCGGTATCGAGATGAGCACCGATCACACGCTCGAGGAAGTCGGCAAGCAGTTCGACGTTACCCGCGAGCGGATCCGTCAGATCGAGGCCAAGGCGCTGCGCAAGCTGCGTCACCCGAGCCGTTCCGACAAGCTGAAGTCGTTCCTCGAAGGGAACTGATTTCCAGCGTCTCACTTGCGAACGCCGCCGGTATCCGCGTGATGCCGGTGGCGTTTGTCCTCTTTAGCGGCTTTGTTGTTACAATGCCGGCCCGGCTTCGTTGCCGGGGTGGCGTGTAGCACAGGTTGCTTCCCGTCTGGGCCCCTAGCTCATGCTTGGTTAGAGCAGCGAACTCATAATTCGTTGGTGCCGGGTTCGACTCCCGGGGGGCCCACCAGATTCGCTTTGTTCGAGAGTTTCCACGCGGTGCAACCGACCGCGATTGGACGCGAAAAGCCGGCCCGGTGGGCCGGCTTTTTCGTTTCCGGGCTTCAACGCGTCGGATCCGGGCAATCCATGGCTCCGGACTACCCGAACGGGTAGGGACCGTTCGTGTTCCCCATCCCTAAACTGCCTTCCCGAAGATTTCGCGGCGAGCGATCGCTTGTCTGCGTATTCGACGACAGACCGGTGCGCATCGAAGCCGACCATCGGCATACGCAGGCGAGCTCGACGCACTCGCTACCACCTATAATCCGAGCAAGCGCGCCTCCTTGTACGGCACGGTCGCACACGTGGACAACAGCAGGAACGGTAAATTCCCGGTGTTTGCGACGGCTCGCGATTCCAGCTTCCAGCTCGCCGACCCGTCCGAACATGGACGAAGGGCAAACCGGCGCGTACGTCGGGATGATGCACGTCTTCTAAAGCAACAGGCCGTTTCGCGGAGCGTTTTCCGCACAGCCGGCCACTGCGGGCACAGCGCAGTGGCTGGACGACTCGCCGGTGTTCGCGCGGGCGAGCCTCGCCACAGGCATCGCGTGACAAGCGATGCTGGCGCCGTCCTCAAAAGAAGGTTGAGATCATCATGACCAGATCAAGCGAATCATCATCGCCGGGGTTCATCGGCGTCGTAACGCTCCTGTTTATCGCGCTTACATCGCTCTTTCTGCTGATAGGCGGCGCGTACTTGCTCTCGCTCGGTGGCTCGGCGTATTACGTCGTGACCGGCGTCGTGCTGCTGGCAGTGACGTGGCTGCTGTATCGCCGCAGTCCCACTGCGCTCGTGCTCTACGCGCTCGTGCTCGGGGGCACTGCCATCTGGTCGCTGTGGGAGTCGGGTCCCGACTTCTGGGCGCTCGCGCCGCGCTCGGGGGTGCTCGTCGTGTTCGGCGTGTGGTTGCTGCTGCTCGTGAGCTGGCGTCTCGACGCGCCACGCAAGTTCGGCGTGCAGTCGCTCGTCGGCGCGCTGGTGATCTGGGCGGGCGTGCTCGTGTACGCCTGCTTCAACGATCCGCAGACGGTCAATGGCACGATGGCTTCGTCTGTCGGTTCGCCCGCCGCGAACGCCAACGGCATCGACGCCTCGGACTGGCCCGCGTACGGCCGCACTCAGGAAGGCACGCGCTACGCGCCGCTGCAGCAGATCACGCGGGACAACGTGAAGAACCTGCAGGTGGCCTGGACGTTCCGCACGAACGACATGAAAGGCCCGAACGATCCGGGTGAAATCACCGACGAAGTCACGCCTATCAAGATCGGCAATCTGCTCTACCTGTGCTCGCCGCACCAGAAGCTCTTCGCGCTCGACGCGCAGAGCGGCGCGCTCAAGTGGACCTTCGATCCGAAGCTCAAGACCGATCCGTCGTTCCAGCACGTGACTTGCCGCGGCGTGTCGTATGTCGATCTGACGGCGAGCGCCGATGTATCGGCAACGGCTGCTCCAGCTAGCGACGCTGCTGCTTCGGCGCCGCAGGCCGCCGCACCGGCAAACGACTCAGCCGTATCGGCTACGGGGGCGTGCTCGCACCGTATCTACCTGCCGGTCAACGACGGCCACCTGTACGCGCTCGACGCACTGACAGGCGAGCGCTGCGCGGGCTTCGGCAGCAATGGCGACCTCGATCTCCAGCATGCCATGCCGGTCACCACGCCGGGTATGTACGAGCCCACTTCGCCGCCGGTCGTTACCAGCAAGGTGATCGTCGTAGCGGGCGCGGTGGAAGACAACTTCTCGAATCGGGAACCGTCGGGCGTGATCCGTGGTTACGACGTGCGCACGGGCCAGCTCATGTGGGCGTTCGATCCGGGCGCGAGTGATCCGAACCATATCCCGGGCCCGGACGAGCACTACACCTGGAACTCGCCGAACTCATGGGCGCCCGCCGCCTACGACGCGAAGCTCGACATCGTCTATCTGCCGATGGGCGTGCGTACGCCGGACATTTGGGGCGGCGACCGTACGCCGGAGATGGAGCGATACGCAAGCGGCCTGCTCGCGCTGCACGCGTCGACGGGCAAGCTGGCCTGGTTCTACCAGACCGCTCACCATGATCTGTGGGACATGGACATGCCGTCGCAGCCGACGCTCGCCGACATCACGACCAAGGACGGCAAGACCGTGCCGGTCGTGTACGGGCCGGCCAAGACCGGCAACCTGTTCGTGCTCGACCGCCGCACCGGCGAAACCGTCGTGCCGGCTCCGGAACTGCCGGTGCCGCAAGGCGCCGCGCCTGGCGACCGTACCTCGCCGACGCAACCGTTCTCCGAACTCACGTTCCGTCCGAAGAACCTGCTCACGGACAAGGACATGTGGGGCGCGACGATGTACGACCAATTGGTCTGCCGCGTGATGTTCCACAAGCTGCGGTATGAAGGCACCTTCACGCCGCCGTCGCTGCAAGGCACGCTGGTGTTCCCGGGCAACCTGGGCATGTTCGAGTGGGGCGGCATTGCGCTCGACACCGATCGTCAGATCGCCATCGCCAACCCGATTGCGCTGCCGTTCGTGTCGCGTCTGATCCCACGCGGTCCGGGCAACCCGATCGAACCGGCATCGGGTGCCAAGGGGAGCGGTACGGAATCGGGTATCCAGCCGCAGTACGGCGTGCCGTTTGGCGTGACGCTGAACCCGTTCCTCTCGCCGCTTGGCCTACCCTGCAAGCAACCGGCATGGGGCTACATCGCCGGTATCGATCTTAAGACCAACGAGATCGTCTGGAAGAAGCGTATCGGCACGGTGCGTGACAGCTCGCCGATCCCGCTGCCGTTCAAGATGGGGATGCCGATGCTGGGCGGCCCGATGATCACGGCCGGTGGTGTGGCGTTCATCGGCGCAACGGCGGACAACTACATCCGCGCGTTCGACGTGAACGACGGCAAGCAACTCTGGGAAGCCCGCCTGCCGGCAGGCGGCCAGGCCACGCCGATGAGCTACTCGATCAACGGCAAGCAGTACGTCGTGATCGCCGCAGGCGGCCACGGCTCCTTCGGCACGAAGCTCGGCGATTACGTGATCGCTTACGCGCTGCCGAACTAACACGCGTTGCTGTTCGCACGGAGCGCCGGACAGAGGTATCGCTGCGCACGGTCCGATCCCCGAAATGGCATGCGTGGCATGCCGCTTTTTTTCCCGCTTTCTGGCGACTCTTTGGCCTTCGGCAAAATCTCGAAACCCGCGACGCCGCAAGGCCTCGCGGGTTTTTCTTTTGCGCGCCGCCTGAACGTGGCGAACGTGTCGAACGTGTTCACGTCCGTGTCGCATGTCGTATCGCCGCCACCGGGAAACACGGAGCGCGTGCCGTCCCGATGTCAATCGAAGTATGCTGTGGCGCGACCGGCGCGCGCGCTCGGGATTCGTCCAGCGCGCGGACCGGGGATCCGCGCCGCGCCCCGTCCGGCAGCCAGAACAAACACAAACAGACTTCGCCCGACCGTGGGGTGGCCATCATGATCATGTTGCGTTCGTGGAGTGCGATTCTTGCGTTGCTGATGCTTGCCGCGTGCGCCAGCCTGCCGCCGCAGGCTGATCGTGCGCCGACGCATGCGTTCTCCGATACCGAGAACACGCGCCTCGGCGCGGCGTTCCGCCAGCAGGCCGCCACCCATCCCGGGCAGGATGCGTTTCATCTGCTGCGCGACCCGGTCGATGCGCTCGACGCGCGCGTGCTGCTCGCCGATCGCGCGGACCGCTCGCTGGACCTTCAGTACTACATCTGGCACGACGACCTGACGGGACACGAGCTCGCGGATGCGATCATCCGCGCGGCCGATCGCGGGGTCCGCGTGCGCGCGCTGCTCGACGATCTCGGGACGAACGCGGACGACCGCAAGCTGCTCGAGATCAGCTCGCATCCGAACATCGAGATCCGGCTCTTCAATCCGGTCGCCACGCGCCACTTCAAGAAGATCGGCACGGTGCTCGAGTTCTCGCGGGTCAACCGGCGCATGCACAACAAGGCGATGATCGCGGACAACCAGGCGGCGATCGTCGGCGGCCGCAATATCGGCGACGAGTACTTCGGCGCGTCGTCGATGCTGGAGTTCGGCGATCTCGACGTGGTCGTGCACGGCCCGGTCGTGAACGACATCTCGACCGAATTCGATACGTTCTGGAATTCGCCGTATGCATATCCGGTCGATGCGCTGGTCGGGCACGATGCGGCGCCCGGCGGCCTCGACCGGGAGCGCGAACGGCTGCGCGATTACCTGCGCGCGATGGAGGACAATCCGTACGTGCTCGAAGCGCGGCAACGGCTCGACCAGATCGTGCACGGGCAGGGGACCGAGCTGTCGTGGGGGCAGGCGACGGTCCTGTACGACGATCCGGCGAAGATCGCACGCTCGCCGAAGGACAGCGACGGGCACCTGATGCCGCAACTGCGCGCACTCGCGCTGCGGCCCGAGCAGGAGCTGCTGATCGTGTCGCCGTACTTCGTGCCGGGCAAGGACATGGTCGAACGGCTGCGTGCGCTCACGGCGCGCGGCGTCCGAGTGACGATCCTGACCAACTCGCTCGCATCGACCGACGTCGCGGCCGTGCATGCCGGCTACCGGCGCTATCGGCGCGATCTCGTCGAAGCCGGCGTGCGGCTTTACGAGCGACGCCCGTTCGGCGACAAGAGCATCTCGAAGCAGGTCATCATCGGCTCGTCGCGCGCATCGCTGCATGCGAAGACGTATGTGTTCGATCGCAAGAGCATCTTCATCGGGTCGATGAATCTCGACCCGCGCTCGCTGAACCTCAATACCGAGATCGGCGTTTACTGCGAGAGCCCGGCGATTGCATCCGAAGTCGCGATGGATCTGGAGCCGCGGCTCGATCGAATCGCGTGGCGCGTCGAGTTGCGGACCGATCCGGCCGGGAAAGGGCGCCTCAAGTGGATTCAGACCGACGCGGACGGGAAGGTGACCGAACTCGATCACGAACCGGAAGTGTCGGCGGCGCGGCGCATGGAAGTGTGGTTTCTCGGCTTGTTTCCGATCGAATCGCAGCTGTGATTTCGCCTGCGCGCGACAGCCGCGGGCGACGTGTGCCGACGGTCGTCGTCGATCGGGACGCGCCGCATGCACAGCCGCCGACACGGTTCCGGGTGCGCGCAACGACATGCACCCGGAACCGCACCTCATCGCACGATCAGCGCGCGAAATCCGCCGTGCTCTGGATGAACGCGTTCAGCTTCGAGATGTTCACGCTGCCGAAGCCCGTCGTCGCATCCCAGCCGGCCTTCGCCTTGTAGCCGTACGTGCCGCTGCCGTTGTTGCCGGACGTCACGTCGTGCAGCAGCGCCGCATTGCTCGGAAAGTACTTGTAGATGCTCGACGCCGGGAACCCGAGCGCGTTGTTGTTCGCCGATTGCAGCCGCGCCCAGATGCCGGTGAAGATCGGCGCGGCGAGGCTCGTGCCGCCTTCGTTGTTCAGGTAGCCCGAGCCCCACAGCGTGTCGGACGTCTGGCCGTTCACCACGAGGATCGCGCCGGTGCGCAGGTCGGCGTCGAAGCCGACGTCCGGTAGCGCGCGCTTGGTCGACCCGGTGAGGCTCGACGATTGCCACGCCGGCGCAGCTTCGTACTTGCTGTAGCCGCCGCCCGTCGACCACACGGTGCCCGGCTGCCAGCTCGGATCGTTCCAGACGATTTCGCTGTTGTACGCATTGGTCGACGTGTTGGTGAACAGCGTCGTGCCGCCCACCGCGATTACGTACGGCGACGTCGCGGGCTCGCTCACGGTGTAGGTCGAGCGCGACGGCGTGCCGCTCGCGCATTCGTACGCGCCGTGGTCACCGGCCGACACGGAGAAGGTTTGCCCCTGCGCGACGGCCTGCTTGAAGATCGTGTCGTCGGTCGCCTGCGAGCCGGTGCTGTACGAGGACGATTCGCACACGCCGAGCGACACGTTGATGACTTTCGCGACGTTGTCGCTCACCGCCTTGTTGTACGCGGCGGTGATCGCCGTGAGCGTCATCGAGGGTGCCACGTAGAACACGACCTGCTTCACGCTGCCGCCGGCGGCGCCGACGATCGACTGGCTGTCGAGGTTCCATTCGACGGTCCCGGATGTATCGGTGTACGAACTGCCTGACGGACCCGTCGGCACGACGCTGCTGCTGATCGTGCCGAGACCGTTGTTCGCGGCGAACGTGTTGAGGTCGCTGACGGTCTGCGACAGGTCGCCTTCGGCGATGATGCCGACCGTGGTTTGCGAGGCCGTCGGCGTGCCGTCGCCGCCGTAGAGCGACGAGAATTCCGTCGGGTTGTGCGGTACCGCGGAGGCGCCGGCGGGGATCGTCAGGTTGCTGGTGTTGCCTTGCGGCTTGCTGCCCGCGCCGGTGTGCATGAGTTCGACGTTCTGCAGGCCCAGCACCGCGCCGACGATGCCGCCGATCGCGTTCGGAACCTGCGCGGCATCGGTGTTCGCGTAGACGCTGCGGCCGTTGCGCGTGAAGCGCTTGAGCGTCGTGCGGAACGCCGACTTGATCGTTGCCGCGGTGCCGGAGGCGGACACGAGCAGGCGGTTCGGCGCGACCACGATGTTGACGAAGCCGGCCTGGCGCAGGTGCGCGACGACGGAGGCGACCTGCCGGTCGGTCGGCGCGTACTGCGCGGCGAACTGCGCCGGCGTGAGGAACTGCTTGTAGTGCGGCGAGCCGGGCGTATGCAGGTCGTGCAGGTACTGGTCGAGTTGCGCTTCGTTGCGCAGGTTCAGCCCGAGCACGATGTCGACCGATTCGCCGGGCGCCATCTCGGTGGCAGCCGCGGCAGCGGCGGCGGTGCTGGCCGCCGGCGCGCCGGCGGTACTGCTGCTTTCACCTTGCTGGACGAGCGGCAGGAAGCCCTTGGTGCGCGTTTCCGTCCAGCCGGCGGCCGGTGCGGCATGGACGCTCGCCATGCCGAACGAAGCGGCTGCCGCGGCGGCGAAGGCGAGCTTGACGATGCGGATGTGCTTTTGTTTCTTGTCTGCAACCTGATTCATGTTGAATTACCCCTCCGGTTGAACATCGAACGGCACGAACAACGACGGTCGACAGCGGCGCGGATCGTGCGCCGCCGATATCCGCCGCGCTCGCGCGGATGGCGCGGACGCGACGGGGCCTTTCGCCCGGTCCGCAAGGGTGGTGATCCTCCGGGGGCGAAATGCTGGAATGCTCGGCAATGGAGGCGCTGCGCCGCGAAGCAGGGCGGCCGCGCCAGCGGGTTTGATGCAGGCGGGATGACTAGAGCAACAGTTTCGGTGTCCTGCTCATTCGGTTCGGTCCTTCGGCCTGCTGCCGGACGGCAGCTGCCCAATCAATTGCATCGGGATGTTGCATGCGCCAACGGAAGAAGAGGCGGTCGGCGGCGAGAACGTCGGTGCGGCGCAAGCGCAATGCGTCGAGCGGAATCGATTGCGTGGTGGACAATTCGTCAGATTGCTTGAATCGGACGGTATCAAGAACGAAAGTTCGGTGTCAAACTTTTTCTGATTATATGAAACAAAATTAAATTGAATAAGCTGAAATGATTTTGAAAAGTTGTGGGGTATTTTGTAATTTTCAAGGACGCTGTCGGATGTAATGACGGATCGGCGCGCCGGATAATTGACGATTCCATTCGTAATGAGCGAATGGTTGTGGAGGAAACATTCGAGCCGTAGACACCGGCCGAGCCGGTCATGCGTCGCGCAGCGCGCTCGCCGGCGAATGCGTAACGCAATCCGGTCTGCCATTCGCACGGAAACTTCAACGGCGCTCCCGTCGCCGAAGCTCGAGCTTCGGCGTGTCGTGCCGCTCGACGGCCTGCAGGTCGTCGACGAGCCGGAACAGGCCGTCGATACAGTGCAGCAGGCGTTCGTCCGGCGCGTCGCCGCTTGCCGACGCAAGTGTCTTGATCTCGTCGAGCCGCGCTTCGAGTTCCGCAAGCGGCGCGCGCACGATGCGGTCCGCATCGGCGGGCGAGCTCGTTTCGAAGGTAGTTGCGTGCTTGAGGCGAACGGTCATGGCATTGAAGTCCTCGATGAATTGCGACATGGCGCTCGGGCAACCGTCGCGGTAAACCGCGCGCACCGAAAGATCGTCGGCGACGATCCGGCCGGCAGCGTTCGCGGCGGTGAGCGCGACGCCGGCCGCGCCGGTGAACGCTGCGAAGCGCGTTCGGCGCGTGAAGAAAACCGCCGCGCGTTGAGCGCGGCTATCCGTCGTTCGTTGGCGCGCGCACGGCGCGACCGGCGGTGGTCGCGCCAGCGGCATCCGTACGATCAGTCCGGCTTGCGCTCCGGCGCAACGGGCGGTGGCGGTTCGGCGTCCGGCGTGCCGGCGGCGTGGTCGCTGTTCTCATCGTTCTCGGGCGCAACGGGCCGCGAACCGTCGTCATACGCGACGAGGCTGCGCTGCGGATTCGCGATCCGGATTCCGCGTTCGCGGAACAGCACCGCGATGCGCCGATTGAATTCGCGCTGCACGCCCCAGCGTGCCGAGTCCTTGCACTGGATCTGTCCTGCCAGCGCGATCGCCGCGCCGTCGACCTGGTCGATGCCCCAGTAGCTGAAGTCCGACAGGATGCCGTCCTTGTAATCCGGATCGTCGCGCAACGCGGCGCCGATCTCCTTCAGCGTCGCGATCGCGCGATCGATGTCCTGACCGTAGGCGATGCTGACCTTGACGGCCGCGTTGCCGAGCCCGCGATTCGTATTGTTGACGGTCGTCACCGAGCTGAACGGGATCGTGTACAGCGATCCGTCGCCCGCGCGCAGCCGCACGGTGCGGATCGACAGGTATTCGACCGTGCCGGATACGCCGGCGAGCGTGACCCAGTCGCCCACCTGCATCGCATTCTCCATCAGCAGGAAGATCCCTGTGATGAAGTCCTGCACGAGCTTCTGCGAGCCGAAGCCGAGCGCGACGCCGAAGATGCTGGCGCCGGCGAGCAGCGGACCGATGTTCACGCCGATTTCGCTGAGGCCGGTCAGTACGACGACGAGCGCGATCATGATGAACAGCAGCGCACGCAGCATCGGCAGCAGCGTGCGCAAGCGCGCCGCGCGCACGAGGTTGCCTTCGCGTGTCCACTGTTGCAGGCGGCGCTCGATTGCGATGTTCGCGGCTTCCCAGACGATCAGCGCGACGACGGCTGCAATCGCGATCGTGATCAGCGCCGACGCGAGCCGATGGCCGATCGTGCCGGTCGCGAACGCGTGGAAGATCGGCACGCCCCAGGTCTGCAGCAGCAGCACGACGGTCACGGCGGCGATCGCCGCCGACACGACCTGGCGCACCAGCGGGTAGTAGCGGTCCGCGTGCAGGTGGACGAGCGTGCGGTCGTCGTCGCGGCGCTGGAACACCCGCGCGAGCGCGCCGAACACGACGATCGACACGATCCGCATGCCGATCATCACGGCGATCGAGCGGCCGCCGAGCGTGATCAGCACGCGGTAGCCGTTGTGGACGTCGAGCGCCCACACGAACCACAGCGCCATCACGACGAACACGGACACGGGCGCCCACGCGTCGGCAAGCGCATTGCCGACCATCGCGAAGGCCGGCCGATCTTCGCCGGCCGCGCGGATGCGCGCGGCGACCGGCTGGCGGCACCGGAGGATCAGCGCCGAGATCATCAAGTGGCCGACGAGCGCGACCGCCTTCAGCAGCGCGACGTGACCGGCGTCGCTGAGGCCGAAGCTCGCGGCGATCTCGACCGCGGCCGTGCTGGCGCCGACGACCATCACGATCCGCGCGATCGCGCGCTGCGCGAACGCGGCCCATGCGTCGCTGATGTGCAGCAGCCGCAGCTGCCGCGCGTCGGGCTGGAAGAACAGCCGGCTGACGATCGTCACGAGGCGGCAGATCACGTAGATGTCGATCAGCGATTCGAGTGCCGTTTGGGTCGGCGTGCCGGCGCCGTCGAGGACCGACATCGTCAGGCTCGCGATGCCGACGAATACCAGCAGCGGTATCACCCGCAGTGCGAGGCTGACCAGCGCGCGCGGCATCCGGCGCAGCAGCGTGGTGTGGCGCCGCGCATGGCCGCGACCTTGCGACGACGTATCGGGCGTGCCGGTGCCGTCGGCGCGGGCAGCGGTGGCGGCCGGTTCCGGCGTCGAAGCGCGGTCGCCGGGACCGGGCGGTTCGGGTTCAGCTGAATCGGCGTCGGCATCTGCATCGGCATCGGCCCGGCGCGACGATCCGGTGCGGCGCGCGCTCAGCGCGGCCAGCGCGCGCCGCAGCAGCCGCTTCGCGAACCATTCGACGGCGAGCGCGGGCACGAGCACGGCGAGGATGATCAAGATCGCGCGCGTGAGATCGGCACGTTGGTCGGCGCGTACGAGCCGCTCGTGCCACCAGTTGCCGACCGAGCCGACGTCGAGCAGCGAGCGCAGCGATTCGTTCAGCGCGCCGCCGATTTCACCGGCCCAGCGCGATCCCTGCCGCACGAGCATCGACGCGAGCCCGTTCGTCGTGAGTGCGGCCGGAGCGGTGCCAGCCGATGCCGCGCTGGCCGGCGCCGCGGCGCTCGCCGCGAGCGCGGGCGTGCTCAGCACGCCGACGGCCGCGATCGCGCGCAATGTCGTTTCGACCTGCTCGCGCTCGCGCGGGTTTTGCAGGACGGAGAGGGCCTGCTGCGCCTGCTGCGGCGTCAGCGCGGGCACGGCGCCGGAGGCGGCCGAGGCGGCGGCCGGGGCAGGGGCGGCCGCGTGGGCGGCCGATACGACGGCGGCGAGCAGCCAGCCGAGCAGGAAATATCGCATGGGTAGGCGTGCGGGCGCGCATCGGAACGTGACCCGCCGGTCTGGACGATGGACGGAAGTTAACATGATTGCCATCGGAACCGGATAGTTCCGTCGACGAATATTCGAATCGGGCATGCGGCAGGCGGTGCGGGCGTTTGCGCGCTGCCGTGCGGTTCCTTTCGCGTGGCGGTGTCTCGCGCCGGCCGTTCACGATCCGTGATGAGGGCGGGTCGTCGGGTGTTGGCATGCGGTCCCGCCGCAAGCGAAAGCGCAGGATCGGGAACGAAACGTGCTCGCCGGTGATTCGATGGATGGCCAACCGTGGCTTCGACTATGGGCCATGGGTGGAGAATTCCGGATTCCTGATGAATCAACCGCGATCGTCGTGAAAGACCGGCAATACATGCTCGGCGATTTCCTCGATGACATCGCGCACGGGCCGGTCCGAGCCGGGATTCAGCGTGACGTGGTGCGTGCCGGCTGCCCGCATGTCCCGCAGGATGTCGATGAGCGCATTCCGACCGGTCGCATAGCCGAGCGGCAGCGCGGTGGGCGGTGCATCGCGATTCGCATCGAGATCGAGCCGCATCGATACGCCGAACGCGCGAAAGCCCGGCGGTGCAAGCCGGTCGACGGCCGCGCGCCACATTGAATAACGAGCGCGCTGCGTGTCCGGGTCGCGATGATAGGTCATCCAGCCGATCGCGTTCCGTGCGATCCAGTCGACGCTCTGTCCGCCGGAGCCGACGGCAAGCATCGGCACTGCGTCGTCGCCGAGCGGCAGCAGCGTGAACTCGGGCGCGTCGGGTGGCGTCTCGTCGGGCAGCACACGGGACGGCACGCCGAGCGCGGCCGCGACGATGTCCCAATGCCGGCGATACAGGTCGCGCCGCGTTTGCGCGTCGACGCCGAACGCCGCATATTCGGGTGGCCGGTCGCCCGAGCCGAGGCCGAGGAGGAAGCGCCCGCCGGACAGCGTCGCGACCGACAGCGCGCCTTTCGCGATATGCAGCGGATGACGCAGCGGCAGCACGATCGCGCCGCTGGCAAGCACGATCCGGCGCGTGCGTGACGCGAGCGCGCCGAGCAGCACCCACGGATCGAGATGCCCGACCGGGTCGGGATAATCGGCACTGTTGAGCGGCACGTCGCGAACCCACAGTGCGCGAAAGCCGAGCGAATCGGCCAGCGCCGCGAGTTCGAGCTGCTCGTTGAAATCCGCGACGGTATGGCCGCTGCGCAGCAGCGGCAGCGTCAGGCCGATCGACAGCCGCTCGGCCGAGAAGACGCGCCGCGCGACGTCGGCGCGGCCGGAGGCGGGCAGGGTCATGTTCATTCCTTGGAGACGAGGCGAAGCCGGTGCGCGCGCCGCACCGTGTCCGAATGCTAACGTGTTTGCGCGCCGCCTGCGGCGCGCGGCGGCATCGGCGGTATTGGCATGATCGGCACCTTCGGTCATCCGGCAATCAATCGGCATGAACGTACGTCAGCGCGTGGTGGCCGGTCTTGCAGCGAGCAGCGTGCTGTCCGTGGTTGCAGGCGGCGCTCGCGGGTTCGACGAGCGCGTTCGACCATGCATGCGCGGCCACGGGCGCGCGACTGTAAGCGGATCGTCGGCATCGAACCGACGCAAACGTGCCGCCGGCGCACGCGTCACATGCGTGCAACACCGGCGTCGCATCCGGTGCGATCGATCGCGCGGGCCGTTTCCCCTCGTTTCACTTTCGAAACGTTCGCGCCTGTCTGTCGTCGTGCGATTTGCATCGGGGTCGTTTCACGGCCCGCGCGGCCTTGCACGGCGAAGCATGGTGCGCTCCTTGCATGTCTGTAGGCGCCGTGAGCGCGATCGCCGGGCGCAGCAGGGGCCCGGCCGTCGCTTCCGTAGGTCGGACGCATCGAAGACGGGGACAAGAGAATGAGAACAGACCGAATCGCAACGTGCCATGTTGCAAACATGAATCGCCGACCTGCCCGTGATTTCGCGTCGCCGTTGATTACGGCGACATGAGCGCGTGGCTTTTCGTTTCATCCGGACCCATCCGGTTCGTTCCGAACGACGACATGCAGGCGTGACGCACGAGGCCGACCCGTGCCGGTCGGCCGTCGGGGATGAACCGCCGGTGCGCGGATGGGCGACCATGACTTCCGGATCGTCATGCCGACGCGCGAAACGCACGCGCGCCGCACGCGAAGCATGCGTGCGTGTGCCGTGCGCCGTGCCGCGCGGCGATCCTCGCAAACATCAGGGCAATTTCAGGAATTCGAAGGTGTAGTCCCGGGGAAGGTCTGCCGGCGGCGTTGCGGCGGATCCGACGACATTGTGCTGTCAGTTGATCCACTACCCCGATGGATCAATTGTTGATGCGCCCATCGCCATGTGGTCGATGGGCGTCTTTTTTTGCGGCGCCGGTGTCGCGCGCGGACCGCCGGCCGGATCGCGCGGCGTTCTGTATCATGTGCTGGCGCGCCGGCCGCACGGCCGGCCACCGCGCCAGATCACGCGCCGCCAACATGAACGACATCGCCTTGCCCGACCCCTCATCCGCCGGCATCGAACCGGCCGCGCTCGATGCGCTGCACGCGTTCGTCGAGCGCCATCCGCGGCTGCTCGTGCTGACCGGTGCGGGCATCAGCACGGATTCCGGCATTCCCGGCTATCGTGACCGCAACGGTCAATGGATGCGCTCGCCGCCGATCCAGCTCCACGAATTCCTCGGTTCCGACGCTGCGCGCCGCCGCTACTGGGCGCGCAGCATGATCGGGTGGCCCGTGGTGGGCCGTGCGCAGCCGAACCGCTCGCATGTCGCGCTCGCGCGGCTCGGCGGCACCGGCCGGATCGAGCGCCTCGTCACGCAGAACGTCGACGGGCTGCACCAGCGCGCGGGCAGCGGCGACGTGATCGAACTGCATGGCGGCATCAACGGCGTCACGTGCCTCGACTGCGGCGCGCATCACGCGCGCGCGACGATCCAGGCCGTGCTCGAAACGGACAACCCCGAGCTGCTTGGCGCGCACGCGGAACCCGCCGCCGACGGCGACGCGCATCTCGAATGGGCCGCGCTCGACACGTTCCGCATTCCTGCCTGCCCGGCCTGCGGCGGGCTGCTGAAGCCGGCGGTGGTGTTCTTCGGCGAGAACGTGCCGCGCGAGCGCGTCGCGCTGGCGTCGCAGGCGCTCGATGCGGCCGATGCGCTGCTCGTCGTCGGCTCGTCGCTGATGGTGTATTCCGGCTACCGGTTCTGCGTGTGGGCCCAGGCGCAGAACAAGCCCGTCGCCGCGCTGAACCTCGGCCATACGCGTGCCGATCCGATGCTGACGCTGAAGGTTGAGGCGCGTTGCGCGCCCGCGCTCGACGCGCTGAACGCGCGGCTGGGCGTCGCCGGCAGTGCGCCGGAGCACGCATCGTGACCGGGCCGACGTCGTCGTCCGATCCGTCCGCGCGGCTGTCGGCGCCGGCGGCCGAGCGCAATCGCGGGCCGATCCTCGACGTGTTGCGCCGCGTGCTGCCGGCTACCGGCGACGTGCTCGAGATCGCGAGCGGCACCGGGCAGCATGCGGTCCATTTCGCGCAGGCGCTGCCGGGGCTGCGCTGGCAGCCGAGCGATCCCGACGCGCACGCGCGCCGCTCGATCGCCGCGTGGGTCGCGCATGCCGGCCTCGCGAACCTGGCCGAGCCGCTGGCATTCGACGTGCGCGACGCGTCGTGGCCGGCCGCGGCGTTCGACGCGATCGTCTGCATCAACATGATCCACATCTCGCCGTGGGCCTGCACCGACGCGCTGTTCGCCGGCGCGTCGCGCGTGCTGCGTCCGGGCGGCGTGTTGTTCCTGTACGGCCCGTATCGCCGCGCAGGCCGGCACACTGCGCCGTCCAACGAGGCATTCGACCAGCAGTTGCGCAGCCGCGATCCGTCGTGGGGCGTGCGCGATCTCGAGGCAGTCGTCGCGCTCGGCCTCGACCGCGGGCTCGACTGCATCGAGGTCGTCGACATGCCGGCGAACAACCTGAGCGTCGTGTTCCGGCGCCTGCCGCACGCGGAGCAATGACACGCAAGCGCGCATCGCGGCCGGGTTTCCACTATCCTTTCGCCTGTGCGCGCGGCCCGGCTCGGGTCGCGCCCCGTTTTTTCCGGAGAATTGACTAATGGGCAAACAAGCAATCGGTGTGATCGGGCTGGCGGTGATGGGCCGCAATCTCGCACTCAATATCGAGAGCCGCGGTTACGCGGTGTCGGTGTACAACCGCAGCCGCGAGAAAACCGACGAACTGATCGCCGAATTCCCCGGCCGCAATCTGGTGCCGACCTATACGCTCGAGGAGTTCGTCGCGTCGCTCGAGACGCCGCGCCGGATCCTGATGATGGTGAAGGCCGGCGAAGCGACCGATGCGACGATCGCATCGCTCAAGCCGCTGCTCGAGAAGGGCGACGTGCTGATCGACGGCGGCAATACGCACTTCACGGACACGATCCGCCGCAACCAGGAGCTCGCGCAATCGGGCCTGCATTTCATCGGCACCGGCGTGTCGGGCGGCGAAGAGGGCGCGCTGCGCGGCCCGTCGATCATGCCCGGCGGCCAGCGCGACGCGTACGACCTGGTCGAGCCGATCCTCAAGCAGATCGCCGCGAAGGCGCCGTCGGACGGCGAGCCGTGCGTGGCGTACATGGGGCCGGACGGTGCGGGCCACTACGTGAAGATGGTCCACAACGGCATCGAGTACGGCGACATGCAGCTGATCGCCGAGAGCTATGCGGTGCTGAAGGACGTCGCGGGCCTGACCAACGACGAACTCGGCGCGGTCTACACCGAGTGGAACCAGGGCGAGCTCGACAGCTACCTGATCGAGATCACGTCGAAGATCTTCGGCAAGAAGGACGAAGAGACCGGCAAGCACCTCGTCGACGTGATCCTCGATCGCGCCGCGCAGAAGGGCACCGGCAAGTGGACCAGCCAGAACGCGCTGGACCTGGGCGTGCCGCTGCCGCTGATCACCGAGTCGGTGTTCGCGCGCGTGCTGTCGTCGCTGAAGACCGAGCGCGTCGCGGCCAGCAAGATCCTGTCGGGCCCGGCCGCCGCGCCGTTCGACGGCGATCGTGCCGCGTTCGTCGAAGCCGTGCGCCGCGCGCTGTACCTGAGCAAGGTGATCTCGTACGCGCAGGGCTTCGCGCAACTGCGCACGGCATCCGAAGAGTACGGCTGGAACCTCGATCTCGGAACGATCGCGAAGATCTTCCGCGCGGGCTGCATCATCCGCGCGCGTTTCCTGCAGAAGATCACGGACGCGTACGCGAAGGATCCGGCGCTCGCGAACCTGCTGCTCGACCCGTACTTCAAGGACATCGCCGCGAATTACCAGGCGTCGCTGCGCGACGTGGTGGTGGCCGCGGTGAAGGCAGGCGTGCCGGTGCCGGCGTTCGCGTCGGCGGTCGCGTACTTCGACAGCTACCGTTCCGAGCGGCTGCCGGCGAACCTTGTGCAGGCGCAGCGCGACTTCTTCGGCGCCCACACGTTCGAGCGTACCGACAAGCCGGGCAGCTTCCACGCGAACTGGTCGTAACCGGCAGGCGAGGACGGTATTGTTGCGAAATTCTATTCCTTGAGTAGGGTTTTTCGTTCCCGGATCCCGCAATTGTTGGTTCCGAGGAAACAGTGTTTTCGCTCTTTCATGGTTTTCCCTAGGTGATCTCGGGGCTAAACTTTGTTCCATCGCTGCAGACATGGTGTGTGCGGCGGAGCAAAAAAATCCCGGAGGTAATCATGAAATCGCTGATCGCAACGTTCGCTGCAGCTGCCGTCCTCGCCGTTCCCGCCGTCTCGTTCGCCCAACAGAACGCCCCCGTCACCCGTGCGCAGGTGAAGGCCGAACTGGCCCAGCTGCAACAGGCCGGCTACAAGCTGGGCAGCGACCGTACCGACTACCCGGCAAGCATCCAGGCAGCTGAAGCCCGCGTAAACCCGCAACAGAACGTCGCCGCTGCCGATACGAGCGGCTACGGTGCGCAACCGGCCGCCCAGCAAGAATCGGGCGCCCCGGCCGCTGCCAAGACCGGCTGGCAGGTCAAGCGCGTGTCGGACGGTGCACCGGTCTACAAGGGTCGTTGAGCGTCATCGATCGCCGGCCGCATGGGCGGCCTGATCTGACCCCTGCGCAGTACACACAGCCCGTCGTTCCGAATCACGGAACGACGGGCTGTTTTCATTGGCGGCGCCCGCCGCGTCAGTGCAGCGGCCGCGGGCCGCGGCCGATGTCCCGGAACAGCGCGTCGCCCGGTTCCAGCGCCTGCAGCCATGCTTCGTCGTAGCCGCTCAGCGTGTCGAGCGCATCGCGCAGCCGCTCGATTGCGAGTACCGGCAGCTCGACGCTGTGCCGGGTAGCGCCGCTCAGGTGCGCGACGCTCGCCAACTGGACGAGGGCGTCCGCGGCTTCGGCGACGTCCGTCGCGAACAGCAGGTGCCGGTTGAGCAGTTCGACGAGGCCGCTGGAACCGGCGAAATCCTCGGCGTTGAGCTGCACGGACAGAAACGTCGCATTGTTCATGGTTTTTCTCCTCGTTATCGCTGGAACGTGTGGTGCTCCTCCGAGTATAGGAGGCGGCCGGCAGCGGGGCGGCGCTCATGGGCGCGATACGGCTGCCCGCCGCGGGACGGCCGGCCCGAAGTCCGCGGGACACCCTGCGCGGCGCGGCCCGCAGCCCGCCGGTACCCGTTCGTGGCGCCGCAAGATTGTTGCCGGCTGGGGCTCCTGCCGCGGTCCTGACCGCGACAAATGGTATCTTTGCCGGTCGGGACGACGCAGAAATGGCGCGAAAAAGGGGCCGGTGAGCCCTTTCGCGTCGACGTCCCGCGGTGGAAACTGACGGCCGCGAGAGCGGTCGGATACTGGTTGGTCCGGCCGTTCGGCCGGACATCGTGCGTCGCACGCCGGAGGGCGGTGGGCGGCGCAACGACGCAAATCCGGGAGGACCCTTGAGAAAAACGATTCCGATCCACGATGCGCTCACGCGCTGGTTGCCGCAGGCGGCGTTCGTCGCCGCGGCCGCCGCGCTGACGGGCTGTACGATGACGCCGTGGACCGACAGCTGGCAGCCGGTGCGGCCGTCGACGCCTGCGTCGGTCGCCACGCCGGGCGTGATCGCCGGCTATTACCGCGTAAATCCGGGCGACACGCTCGCCGGCATCGCCGCCGCCTACGGGCAGCGCGTGCAGGACCTGGCCGGCTGGAACCACATGTCGCCGAATGACGCCGTGTATCCCGGCCAGGTGCTGCGCGTCGCGCCGCCGCCAGCCGCGACGTCGCTCGGGCAGCCGTCCGCGGCGGCCGCGCAGCCGGGCTCGCTGGCATGGCCGGCCACGGGTATCGTCGCGACGCCGTTCTCGGCCGGCAAGACGCGCGGCATCGTGATCGCCGCGTCGGGGCCCGACCGTTCGGTGCGGGCCGCGGCCAACGGGCGGGTGGTGTACGCCGGCTCCGGCGTCAAGGCGTATGGCCCGCTCGTGATCCTGAAGCACGACAACGGGCTCATCACGGCCTACGGGCACAACGGCAGGCTGCTCGTCAACGAAGGCGACGCGGTGCGCGCGGGCCAGCCGGTCGCCGAGATGGGCACCGACGCGAGCGGCCGCGCGACGTTCGAGTTCGAAGTCCGGCAGAACGGCAAGGTCGTCGACCCGATGAACTTCCTGCCGCGCAACGGCGGCTGACGCGCCGCTTCACGACGTGTGCGCCGTGCGGCGCACACGCTCCCGCTCCGGCCTTCACCCTTCCTCGAGCGCCGCGGCGTCGGACTGCCTCGCATGATTGCCGAGCCAGCGGATGCCTAGCGCGAGCCCTGCCGCGCCGAGCGCGATCAGCGAGCACTGGATCGCGACCGGCAGGTAGCCGTGCGGCCGCGGATCGACGAACGGATAGGGGTACCAGTTCTCCAGCGCGCCGCGCACGAGCGTATAGCCGAGATAGATGACCGGAAAGCCGAGCCACGCGACCGCGCTGCGCCACGGGATCGGCGAGCGCGGCTCCACGTACAGCCAGTCGCACAGCACCACGAGCGGCACGATCCGGTGC
This sequence comes from Burkholderia sp. Bp9090, assembly GCF_003857985.1. NCBI lineage: Bacteria > Pseudomonadati > Pseudomonadota > Betaproteobacteria > Burkholderiales > Burkholderiaceae > Burkholderia > Burkholderia sp. Bp9090. The sequence goes on along the minus strand of NZ_QTPV01000004.1, from coordinate 169,426 downwards.
AGGACCCAGTTGTTGAGGGCCGGCGTGACGTGGCGCAGCGCATCGAGCCGTGCGAGCAGCAGTTCGTAGACGATCGCGGTGATCAGCACGTAGAGCACGGCGGCGCCGCGCATCGATTCGTAGCGGGCCGAGCCGGGACGCGTGATGCGCGACAGCCCCGCGACAAGCATGGCCGCTGCATACAGGCTGCTCAGTTGGGTGAAGTAGCTGAGGTAGTTGCCGAGATGGAAGGCCGGCATGCCCCAGTTGCCGGCGACGCTGTGCAGCGTGGTGGACACCGCGAGCAACGCGGCGATCAGCCGGTAGGCCGCAACGAAGATCGCTTTGCTCATGATGCCCGCGCAACGTCGCACCAAAGCTTCATCGTGCCACAGCCGCGCACGCGCGCGATGCGGATTTTCCATATGGCGGCACCGTGGATCGGGCCGCGTGGATTCGTCGGATATTTGATCCGGTCGCACAACGCCGGCCACGCGCGAGGCTACAATCGGGGCAGCCGCCGGGCACCGGCCAGCCCGGCACGGGCCTCCCCCGCATACCACACGAGAAACACGAGACAACGCATGAAAAACATCCTCGCGAAACAGACGCGCTACAGCGCGCCCGCAATTTTCTTCCACTGGGTCATCTTCCTGTTGGTGGCACTCGCCTACCTGGCCATCGAGATTCGCGGACCGAAAGGCAGCGACAGCCGCGTGTTCTGGATGAACGTGCACTTGCTGGCAGGCACGTTCGTGCTCGTGCTGTCCGTGCTGCGCGTGCTGTGGCGGATGGTCAGCCGCGTGCCGGAGCCGATTCCGCAGGCGACGCTGCTCAAGTGGCTGTCGATGCTCGCCCATGTCGCGCTGTATGTCTTCATCATCGCGCAGCCGCTGCTCGGCATCATGCTCGTCAACATGGGCGGCAAGCCCGTGTCGCTCGACTGGATCGGCGTGTCGTTCACGCTGTTCGGCCCCGACAAGGCGCTGCGGCCGACGATCAAGGAAGCGCACGAACTGATCGGCAACGCGTTCTACTTCGTGATCGGCCTGCATGCGCTGGCCGCGCTTTACCACCACTTCATCCGGCGCGACGACGTGCTGCGACGCATGGCGCCGTGATCGCCGCGCGCTGAAGCCGCGCAGCATCCGGGGGCGCATGGTTGTTGACGCAACCATGCGCCCCCGATCCGTTTACCCCGATGCGCGGCTGGCCATCGCGGCGAACATTCTGTAACATCTCGGCTGTTTTTACGTTCCGCTTACGCATCGCCGCGCATGCTGCACCGACATCGTCACCTGACCGCCTGGCTCGGCGTGTTCGCGATCTGGCTCGCGATCGCGGCGCCGCTGGTGTCGCAGTGGCGCATCGCGCAGGCGACGACTCCCGACGCAATCGTCTGTAGTGCAGAGCATGGTGCGCACCGTGCGCCCGATGCAGGCCACGCGCACGATTACGCGCGGCATCTCGATGCGTGCGGCTACTGCGGCTTCTTCGCGCACAGTCCAGCGATCGGCGGCGCGGCCGCCGCCTCGTTCGCCTTCGTCCCCGCTCATGTCGTTTCCGCCGCCGCGCCGCATGCCGTCGCGGCGCGCGCCGACCGCTACCCGCGCGCATATCCACGCGCACCGCCCGAGCGCGCCTGACGCGCTGCCTTCCGTTTCTTTCATCGCCGATATCCGTGCGGTCCGTCGAGGCCGCGTGGAGGGCGTCACTCGGGCTTTCGATCATGACCATTCTTTCCTTGCGCGCGCCGAGGGCGTCGCGCCATTCCCGTGTGCGGCGCGTGCCGCGCATGCTGAAACTCACCGTTCCCGCGCTCGCCGTCGGCGCGATGACCGCGGCGGCGGCCGCGACCGAATCCGCACGTGCGTCCGGGGCGCCCACGGACGACGCGGCCACGCTGCTGCCGCCCGTCGAAGTCGTTGCGTCGCCGCTGACGACGCCGCTCGTCGTCGTCACGGATCCGAAGACGCCGCGCCAGCCGCTGCCGGCGAGCGACGGCGCGGACTACCTGAAGACGATTCCCGGCTTCACGTCGATCCGCAGCGGCGGGACGAACGGCGACCCCGTGCTGCGCGGGATGTTCGGTTCGCGGCTGAACATCCTCGCGAACGGGATGCCGACGCTCGGCGCCTGCCCGAACCGGATGGACGCGCCGACTTCGTATATCGCGCCGGAAAGCTATGACAAGGTCACCGTCGTGAAGGGCCCGCAGACCGTGCTGTACGGCCCCGGCGCCTCGGCCGGCACCGTGCTGTTCGAACGCGTGACGCCGCGTTTCGAGCGTCCCGGCATGCGGTTCGACGGCAGCGTGGTCGGCGGCTCGTTCGGCCGCAACGACCAGAACGTCGACGTGACGGCCGGCACGCCGGACGTCTACGGCCGCGTGACCGCGAACCACGCGCATGCGCAGGACTACGACGACGGCAACGGCAATACCGTGCCGTCGCAATGGGACAAGTGGAACGCCGACGCGGCGCTCGGCTGGACACCCGACGATCACACGCGCGTCGAACTGACGGCGGGCACCGGCGACGGCTATGCGCGCTACGCCGGGCGCGGGATGGACGGCGCGCATTTCCGCCGCGAGACGTTCGGCCTGTCGTTCGACAAGCGGCATCTCGGCGACGTGCTCGACCGGATCGAGGCGCGCGTGTACTACAACGAAGCCGACCACGTGATGGACAACTATACGTTGCGGCAGCCCGACCCGACCAGCAGCATGCCGATGCGAATGGCATCCGAGGTGCGGCGCCGCACGCTCGGCGCGCGGGCGGCGGCGACCTTCCGTTTCGGTGACGACTTCAAGCTCGTGACCGGCGTCGACGCGCAGTCGAACCGGCTCGACGCGCGCTCGGCGATGGGGCGGCAGAACTACGGCGACCAGCCGTGGGATGCGCAGGCGACGATGTGGAACGCCGGTGCGTTCGGCGAGCTGACGTGGTATGCGAGCGATGCGTCGCGCGTGATCGGCGGCGCGCGGGTCGACTACGCGAGCGCGCGCGACAAGCGTGCGACGACGAGCGGGATGATGGCGAGCAAGCCGAATCCGACTTTCGACGACGATCGCGCGCGCATGCTGCCGAGCGGATTCGTGCGCTACGAGCGCGATCTCGCGTCGCTGCCGGTCACATGGTATGCGGGGATCGGCCATGCGCAACGCTATCCCGACTACTGGGAGCTGTTCTCCGCGAAGCGCGGGCCCGCCGGCTCGATCAACGCGTTCTCGGCCGTGCAGCCGGAGAAGACCACGCAGCTCGACATCGGCGCGCAGTACAAGAGCGATCGGTTCGATGCATGGGTGTCGGCCTACGCGGGATATGTACAGGACTACATCCTGTTCAACTACGCGGCCGGGATGATGGGAACGACCACACAGGCAACCAACGTCAACGCGCAGATCATGGGCGGCGAAGCCGGCGTATCGTGGCGGCCGGTCGCGCCGCTGCGCGTCGAGACGTCGCTCGCGTATGCGTGGGGGCGCAACGCGACGAGTGGCGATCCGCTGCCGCAGATGCCGCCGCTCGAGGCGCGCTTCGGGCTCGAGTACACGCGCGGCGCATGGTCGGCCGGCGGGCTGTGGCGGGTCGTTGCGCCGCAGCATCGCTATGCGGTGAACGAAGGCAACGTGGTCGGCAAGGACTTCGGCCCGAGCGCCGGCTTCGGCGTGCTGTCGCTGCATGCGCAGTACAACGTCAGCAAGAAGGTGCAGATCTCGATCGGCGTCGACAACCTGCTGGACAAGGCCTACACCGAGCACCTCAACCTCGCCGGCAACGCGGGCTTCGGCTATCCGGCGAATGCGCCGGTAATGGAGCCGGGGCGCACGGCATGGGTGCGCGTGAGCGCGAAACTGTGACGTGCGGCGCGCGTGTGCGATGCAGCATGCGGGCGCGTGAATGCAGCCCCCGCCCGAACGGGCGGGGCGCGTCAACCGATTAGAGAACCGTATCTAGTCAGGGCGCAAACGTTCGCGACTCGTGATTCACTCCCGCATTCGATGCACACGGTACCCGCGACCGTTCGCGACGTGCCGTGCGCGTCGATCCGATCTCATTCGCACCGGCAGCACAATAATCAGGAGAACATGCATGGCCAGATCGATGCGTTCCAGGATGGTGGCAGGGGCAGTGGCATGCGCGATGAGCGTCGCGCCGTTCGCGGGGACGGCCGCGGTGATGACGCTCGCGACGACGCACGCGGCGATGGCGGCAACCGCGCCGGCGGACAATTACGCGGCGACGCGTTACCCGATCATCCTCGTGCACGGGCTTACCGGAACCGACAGGTACGCGGGCGTGCTCGAGTACTGGTACGGCATCCAGGAGGACCTGCAGCAGCACGGCGCGACCGTCTACGTCGCGAACCTGTCCGGGTTCCAGAGCGACGACGGGCCGAACGGGCGCGGCGAACAGCTGCTCGCTTACGTGAAGACGGTGCTTGCCGCGACCGGCGCGACCAAGGTGAACCTGGTCGGTCATAGCCAGGGCGGCCTCACGTCGCGTTATGTCGCTGCCGTCGCGCCCGATCTCGTCGCGTCGGTCACGACGATCGGCACGCCGCATCGCGGCTCGGAGTTCGCCGATTTCGTGCAGGGCGTGCTCGCCTACGATCCGACCGGATTGTCGTCGTCGGTGATCGCCGCGTTCGTCAATGTGTTCGGCATCCTGACGAGCAGCAGCAACAACACGAACCAGGACGCGCTCGCCGCACTGAAGACGCTGACGACCGCCCAGGCCGCCGCGTACAACAGGAATTACCCGAGTGCCGGCCTCGGCGCGCCGGGCAGTTGCCAGACGGGCGCGCCGACCGAGACCGTCGGCGGCAATACGCACCTGCTGTATTCGTGGGCCGGCACGGCGGTCCAGCCGACCGTTTCCGCATTCGGCGTCACCGGCGCGACGGATACCAGCACGATCCCGGTGATCGATCCGGCGAATGCGCTCGACCTGTCGACACTCGCATTGTTCGGCACGGGCACGGTGATGATCAATCGCGGCTCAGGCCAGAACGACGGGCTCGTGTCGAAGTGCAGCGCGCTGTACGGGAAGGTGCTGGGCACGAGCTACAAGTGGAACCATCTCGACGAGATCAACCAGTTGCTCGGCGTGCGCGGTGCGTATGCGGAAGATCCGGTCGCGGTGATCCGCACGCATGCGAACCGGCTGCAGCTCGCGGGCGTGTGATCGATGACGACACGTGAAGGACGCGCGCCGCTCGCGCGGCGCGTCGTGGTCTACGGCGTGGTGGGGCTGGCGGCGATCGCCGGCGTCGCGATCTGGACCGGCACGGCATCGCATCGCGGTGCCGACGCGACGCATGCGTCGGCGGATGCCGCAGCCCTCGGCGGCGTGAACCCCGCGCCGTCGCAGCCCGCATTGCCGGCGAGCGCTGGCCTGCCGCCGCCGCTCGCCGGTTCCAGTGCGCCGCGGCTGCCGCTCGACACCGGCGGCCACCTCGCGAAGTCGCGCGCGGTGCGCGATTTCTTCGACTACTGCCTGACCGCGCGGAGCGACTTGAGCGCGCCCGCGCTCGATGCGCTCGTCGTGCGCGAGATCGCCGCCCAGCTCGACGGCACGGTCGCGCAACCCGAGGCGCTCGACGTCTGGCATCGATACCGCGCGTATCTCGACGCGCTCGCGAAGCTGCCGGAGGCGGGTGCGGTCGACAAGTCCGATCTCGGCGCGCTGCAACTCGCGCTCGACCAGCGCGCGTCGATCGCGTATCGGACGCTCGGCGACTGGAGCCAGCCGTTCTTCGGCACCGAGCAGTGGCGGCAGCGCTACGATCTCGCGCGGCTGAAGATTACGCAGGACCCTGCGCTGACGGAGGCGCAAAAGGCGGAGCGGCTCGCGGCGCTCGCGCAGCAGATGCCGGCCGACGAACGCGCGGCACGGCAGAAGGCCGACCGGCAGCAAGCCACGATCGACCAGATCGCGCAATTACGGAAGAGCGGGGCGACGCCCGATGCGATGCGCGCGCAACTGACGCAGACACTCGGCCCGGAAGCCGCCGCGCGCGTCGCGCAGATGCAGCAGGAGGACGCGTCGTGGCAGAGCCGCTACGCCGACTATGCGGCGCAGCGTGAGCAGATCGGCGCGGCCGGATTGTCGCCGCAGGATCGCGACGCGCAGATCGCCGCGCTGCGTCAGCGCATGTTCACGAAGCCCGGCGAAGCGCTGCGCGCGGCGTCGCTCGACCGCGGCGCGGCTGCCGCGCAGTAGTGCGCGCAATCGCGCACGCGCTCATGCCGCGCGCGTGAAGCGCCGCGGCAGATGCTGTTCGATGGTGGCCGCGAGCGTGTCGAACGCGGGGCCGATGCGTTCGTGCGCGACGCATGCGTAGCCGAGCAGCAGCCCGCGCCGCGCGGTGTCCAGGCTGCTGTAGTAGCTGGTCAGCGGGCGTACGATCACGCCCGCGTCGAATGCGCTTTGCGTGACCGCGCGATCGTCGCACGTGTCGGGCAGGCCGAGCACCAGATGGAGTCCCGCCTCGTCGCCCATCACGGGCAGCGCGTCGCCGAAGCGCGCATGGATCGCATCGATCAGCAACTGCCGGCGCTCGCCGTACAGCGTGCGCATTCGCCTGACGTGCGAAGTGAGGTGCCCGTCCATGATGAACTCGGCCAGCACGGCCTGCTGCATCAGCTGGCCCTCGCGATACAGCTCCGACAGCCCGGTGCGGAACGTGTCGACCAGATGCTCCGGCACGACCATGTAGCCCATCCGCAGGCCCGGGAACAGCATCTTGCCGAGGCTGCCGACGTAGATCACGCGGCCGCCGTCGTCGAGCCCCTGCAGCGACGCGAGCGGGCGGCTGCCATAGCGGAATTCGCTGTCGTAGTCGTCCTCGATGATCCAGCAGCGGTGCTGGCGTGCGTACTCGAGCAGCATCCGGCGGCGCGCGAGGCTCATCACCATCCCGAGCGGATACTGATGCGACGGCGTGACGAGCACGAGCCGCGGCGGATGCTGCATGTCGCCCGCGCTCGGATCGAGGCCTTCCTGGTCGACCGGCACCGGCGTGAGCGCGAGGCCGGTCGCCTGCAGCACGCTGCGCACGCCCCAGTAGCACGGCTCCTCGACCCACGCGCGATCGCCGATATCGGACAGCAGCCGCACCGCGAGATCGATCGACTGGTGGATGCCGGTCGTGATGATCACCTGGTCCGGCGTGCATTTGACCGAGCGCGCGACGCGCAGGTAGTCGGCGAGCGCGCGGCGCAGCGGCCGGTAGCCGCCGCCCGGCGCATAGGTCAGCAATTCGGGATTCGCTTCCTTCCACAGGCGCGCCTGCAGGCGGCTCCAGGTGCGGCTCGGGAATTCCGACACGTCCGGCACGCCCGGCATGAACGCGCCCCACTGGCGCCGCGACACGCCCGCGTGCTCGATCAGCTGCCGGCCGCGCATCGACAGGCCGCCTTGTGCGTCCTGCTGCAGCGCCGCATCGGCATCGGACGGCGGCGGTGCGGCGGCGCCCGGCACGCGGATCGCGGCCGCGTCCGGCCGCGTGTCGGCCACGTAGGTTCCGCTGCCGGTCGTCGTCAGCACATAGCCTTCGGCCGTCAGCTGGTCGTACACGTGCAGCACGGTATTGCGCGCGATCGACAGGTCTGCCGCGAGCGTGCGCGAACTCGGCAGCTTTGTGCCTGGCCCTAATTCCCCGGTGAGAATGGCCTGCTGCATCAGTTGCAGCAGTTGCCGGTACATCGGCTCGGACGAGCCGCGGTCGAGACGGGCCGAGAGCCAGTCGCCCAGGATCACGGTATCCAAAGTGGTCCTACTAGGAATATTGAAATGGTTCCCTAGTATAGAACCGTGCGCGCCGTATAGTGGCTCGCATCTCAAAAACGTTTGTCGCGCAGCAAGGGGACAGCCACGATGAAGTCCGATGATGTGATCGTCAGCTTTCGCGGCGTGCGGAAGACCTACGACGGCGAGACGCTGGTCGTCAAATCGCTCGACCTCGATATCCACCGAGGGGAATTCCTGACGCTGCTCGGGCCGTCCGGCTCGGGCAAGACCACCTGCCTGATGATGCTGGCGGGCTTCGAGTTCCCGACGGGCGGCGAGATCCGCCTCGACGGGGAACTGCTGAATACCGTGCCGCCGCACAAGCGCAACATCGGCATGGTGTTCCAGAACTACGCGCTGTTTCCGCACCTGACGGTCGAGCAGAACGTCGCGTATCCGCTGACGGTGCGCAAGCTCGCGGCCGCCGAGCGCGCGGAGCGCGTCGCGCATGCGCTGAAGATGGTGCAGATGGAGCGTTTCGCGAAGCGCTATCCGGCGCAGTTGTCGGGCGGCCAGCAGCAGCGCATCGCGCTCGCGCGTGCCCTCGTGTTCGAGCCGAAGCTGGTGCTGATGGACGAGCCGCTCGGCGCGCTCGACAAGCAGTTGCGCGAACACATGCAGTACGAACTGAAGGCGCTGCACGAGAAGCTCGGCGTGACCTTCGTGTACGTGACGCACGACCAGGGCGAGGCGCTGACGATGTCCGATCGCGTCGCCGTGTTCGACAAGGGCATCGTGCAGCAGCTCGATACCGTCGACCGCCTGTACGAATCGCCGTGCAACGAATTCGTCGCGAACTTCATCGGCGACAGCAACCGGCTGCGCGGCACCATCGCGCGCGTCGACGGCGAATTCTGCGAATTCCGGCTGGACGACGGCACGCAGCTCGTCGGGCGCCGCATCGGCGACGCGGCCGAAGGCGCGCCGGCCGTCGCGTGCATCCGCCCCGAACGCATGAGTCTCGCGAACGGGCACATGAACGGCAGCACCGCCAACCGCGTCACCGGCGAGGCGCGCAGCCTCATCTATTTCGGCGATCACGTGCGCATGCGCTGCGCGCTGCCGGGCCAGGACGAATGCTTCGTGAAGGTGCCGCTCGGCACGGGTGCGCTCGACGCGTTCTCGCCCGGCGCGCCGGTATCGCTCGCATTCGCGCCCGAGCACCTGCGCGTGTTCACCTGACACAGGGTTTTCCCGCTTTACCGCTGCACGTCGTCAACAACAACTGCCCACTTCCACCACGAGAGGAGAGGAACCATCATGAACGGAGCAAGCACTACCGCGCGTCGCACCGCGCTCGCACTGGCGCTCGCCGTCGTCGGCGCATCGGCCACGGCGGCCGAACTCACGGTCGTCAACTTCGGCGGCGCGAACGGCGACGCACAGAAGGCCGCATTCAACCAGCCGTTCGAGAAGGCGACCGGCAACAAGGTCACGGCCGTCGAGTACAACGGCGAGCAGGCGAAAGTGAAGGCGATGGTCGAGGCGAAGCACGTCAACTGGGACGTGGTCGAAGTCGAGTCGGGCGACCTGAACCGCGGCTGCGACGAAGGGCTGTACGAGAAGCTCGACTGGTCGAAGATCGCGAAGAAGTCCGACCTGATTCCGGAATCGCCGCAGGTGTGCGGCGTCGGTTTCTTCGTGTGGTCGACCGCGCTGTCGTACAACGCCGACAAGCTGAAGACCGCGCCGACCGGCTGGGCCGATTTCTGGAACGTGAAGAAATTCCCCGGCAAACGCGGGATGCGCAAGGGCGCGCGCTACAACCTCGAGTTCGCGCTGATGGCCGACGGCGTTTCGACGAAGGACGTATACAAGGTGCTCGGCACGAAGGCCGGCCAGGATCGCGCGTTCAAGAAGCTCGACGAACTGAAGCCGTACATCCAGTGGTGGGAAGCGGGCGCGCAGCCGCCGCAGTTCCTCGTGGCCGGCGACGTCGTGATGTCGACCGCGTACAACGGCCGCATCGACGCCGCGCAGAAGGAAGGCAAGAACCTGAAGGTCGTGTGGAACGGCAGCATCTACGACCTCGACTACTGGGCGATTCCGAAGGGCTCCCCGAACAAGGCGCTGGCCGAACAGTACATCGCGTACACGCTGACGCCGAAGCCGCAGCAAGAGTATGCGCATCACATCGCGTACGGCCCCGCGAACGTCGCGGCGATCAAGTCGCTCGACGCGAAGACGCTCGCGAACCTGCCGAACTCGCCGGCCAACGGCAAGAACGCGGTGCTGGAGGACATCGGCTTCTGGACCGACCACAGCGACGAGCTCGAGCAGCGCTTCGCCGCGTGGGCGACGAAGTAACCGCTACTCAGGTGTCCTGATGCAACCTGCCGCGCGGCGCGTCGAACGCGTCGCGCGGCATTCCGCCGGATCGAGCCCGGCCGGAGAGAACCGTTGAACACGATGACGATCGCTCCTTCCTCGCCGTCGACAGCTGCGCTCAAGCGCGAGCTGAAGGCCGCCGAGGCCCGCAAGCGCACGATGGCGTTGCTGCTGATCGCGCCGCTCGCGATCTTCCTGCTGCTCATCTTCGTCGTGCCGATCGGCACGCTGCTCACGCGCGCGGTGCAGAACCCGGAGATCGCGACCGCGCTGCCGAACACGGTGGCCGCGCTGTCGGGCTGGGACCGCAAGACACCGCCGGCCGATGCCGCGTATGCCGCACTGGCGGCCGACATGACGAAGGTCGCCGACAGCGAGGCGATGGGCGCGCTCGCGCGGCGCCTGAACACCGAGATTCCCGGCTACCGCTCGCTCGTCGCGAAGACGGCGCGCGCGATGCCGCTGAAGGGCGAGGAGGGCGCGGGCACCGCGGCGCTGACACCCGCGCAGACCCGCGCGAAGCTGATCGACCTCGATTCGCGCTGGGGCGAACCCGCGTACTGGCAGGCGATCGCGAAGAACGGCAGCCAGGTGTCGCCGTTCTACCTGCTCGCCGCGCTCGACCACAAGCAGGACGGCTTCGGCCAGATCGTGCGGGCCGATCCCGACCAGTCGATCTATCTGGCGATCTTCGGCCGCACGTTCGTGATCGGCGTCGCGGTCACGCTGTTCGCGCTGCTGCTCGGTTATCCGCTCGCGTACTGGATCTCGACGCTGTCCGAGCGCCGCGCGAACCTCGTGATGATCCTCGTGCTGATTCCATTCTGGACCTCGGTGCTGGTGCGCGTCGCCGCATGGATCGTGCTGCTGCAGAGCGAGGGGCTGATCAACACCGCGCTGATCGGCGCCGGGCTGATCTCGCATCCGCTGACGCTGCTGTTCAATCGCGTCGGCGTGTACATCTCGATGACGCACATTCTGCTGCCGTTCATGATCCTGCCGCTGTACAGCGTGATGAAGTCGATCCCGCCGACCTACCAGCGCGCGGCCGTGTCGCTCGGCAGCCATCCGTTCGCCGCGTTCTGGCGCGTGTACGTGCCGCAGACCTATCCGGGCGTCGGCGCGGGCGCGCTGCTCGTGTTCATCCTCGCGATCGGCTACTACATCACGCCCGCGCTGCTCGGCGGGCCGAACGACCAGATGGTCAGCTACTACGTCGCGTACTTCACCAACGTGACGATCAACTGGGGCATGGCGTGCGCGCTCGGCGGGCTGCTGCTCGCGGCGACGCTGGTGCTGTATGCGGTGTACGGGCGCTTCACGCGCACCAACGTGAGCCTCGGCTGAGCGCCGGGGACAGGAAAACGGGAAGGGGAAGCCGACCATGAAACTCGCCAGGCCGCTGTTTGCGCCGCACATGTCGTTCGTCGAGCGCGCGTGGTACGTCGCGTTGCGCGTGCTCGTCGTGCTGACGCTGCTGTACCTGATCCTGCCGGTGCTCGCGATCGTGCCGCTGTCGTTTTCGTCGAGCACGTTCCTCGTCTATCCGATTCCGGGCTTCTCGACGCGCTGGTACGAGAACCTGATCGCATCCGACGAGTGGCGGATGGCCGCGAAGAACAGCTTCATCGTCGCGCCGTCGGCGACCGTCGTCGCGACCGTGCTCGGCACGCTCGCCGCGATCGGCCTCACGAAGGCGGACTTCCGCGGCAAGGGGCTGCTGATGGCCGTGCTGCTGTCGCCGATGATCGTGCCGGTCGTCGTGGTCGGCGTCGGCATGTACCTGTTCTTCGCGCCGCTCGGGCTCGCGAACACCTACACCGGCCTGATCGCCGCGCACGCGGCGCTCGGCGTGCCGTTCGTCGTGACGACCGTGGCCGCGACGCTGCAGGGCTTCAACCAGAACCTGGTGCGCGCGAGCCTGTCGCTCGGCGCGAACCCCGTCACGACGTTCTTCCGCGTGACGCTGCCGGTGATCGCGCCGGGCGTGATGTCGGGCGCGCTGTTCGCGTTCGCGACGTCGTTCGACGAAGTCGTCGTCACGCTGTTCCTCGCGGGCGCGGACCAGACGACGCTGCCGCGCCAGATGTTCACCGGCATTCGCGAGAACATCAGCCCGACGATCGCCGCGCTCGCGACGATCCTGATCATCTTCTCGACGAGCCTGCTGCTCGCGCTTGAATGGCTGCGCGGCCGCAACGCGCGGCGCGCGGTGTCGTAACGGCGGCCGGATGCGTGACGTTGAGCCGGCTGCCGGGCCGGCGATCGTTGCGTTCTCGACGAAGCCGCGCACCTGATCCGGCGCGGCGAAGCTTTCGTTTCGCTGACTGACGAAGCGGTTGCCTGCACGTTCGATGCGGCTCTGCAACAATACGGCTCGTGGTGCCGCGCGTTCCGTCGCCGTCGCACGCACGGAGCGCCCGTTGCCGCGCCGCTCAATCCGCGACGCCGCGCGTCGCTCGTCAGTCAGCCGAGCCTCATCTTGTCCGAATTCGCATCCCCCGCCGGCACCCGGGAGCCGGCCGTCAACTGGCGCGCGATGTCCGCCGTGCTGCTGGCCGTCGCGCTCGCGACGCTCGACACCGCGATCGCGAACACCGCGCTGCCTGCGATCGCCGCCGACCTGCACGCGTCGCCGGCCGCGTCGGTGTGGATCATCAACGCGTACCAGCTCGCGATGGTCGCGACGCTACTGCCGTTCGCGTCGCTCGGCGACATCGTCGGCCACAAGCGCGTGTATGTCGGCGGCCTCGCGGTGTTCACGCTCGCGTCGCTCGGCTGCTCCCTCGCGGCGACGCTGCCGCAGCTGACGGCGGCGCGGATCATGCAGGGCTTCGGCGCGAGCGCGATCATGAGCGTGAACGTCGCGCTGATCCGCAACCTGTTTCCCGCGCACCGGCTCGGGCGCGGCGTCGGCTTCAATGCGCTCGTCGTCGGCGTGTCGTTCGCGGTGGGGCCGACGATCGCGTCGCTGATCCTGTCGCTGGCCGCGTGGCCGTGGCTGTTCGCGGTGAACGTGCCGCTCGGCGTGCTCGCGCTTGCCGTGGCGATTCCGTCGCTGCCGCAGACGGCGCGGGGCAAGCACGCGTTCGATCCGCTCGCCGCGCTGTTCAACGTGATCACGTTCGCGTCGCTGATCTTCGCGCTCGGCGAATTCGCGCAGCGCGGGCCGCTGTCCGTCGTGTTCGCGGGCGCCGCGGTCGCGCTCGCGTTCGGCTGGCTGCTGATCCGCCGCCAGGCCGGGCACCCGGCGCCGATGCTCCCGGTCGACCTGTTCCGCCGGCCCGTTTTCACACTGTCCGCGCTGACGGCCGTGTGCGCGTTTGCCGCGCAGGGGCTCGCGTTCGTGTCGCTGCCGTTCTACTTCGAAACCGTCCTGCATCGTGACGCGGTCGAGACCGGGTTCCTGATGACGCCGTGGTCGGCGATCGTCGCGCTCGCCGCGCCGATCGCGGGCCGCTTGTCCGACCGTTATCCGCCCGGATTGCTCGGTGCAATCGGGCTCGCGCTGCTGAGCGCGGGGATGGTGTCGCTCGCCGCGTTGCCGGCAGCGCCGAGCGTCGTCGACATCGGCTGGCGGATGATGCTGTGCGGCGCGGGCTTCGGCTTCTTCCAGTCGCCGAACCTGAAGGCGCTGATGTCGAGCGCGCCGCCCGAGCGCAGCGGCGGTGCGAGCGGGATCATCGCGACCGCGCGGCTGATCGGGCAGGCGACCGGCGCGGCGCTCGTCGCGCTGTCGTTCGGGATCGCGGGGCGTCACGGGCCGACGCTCGCGCTGATGCTCGGGGCGGGTTTTGCCGGGGCGGCGAGCGTGGCGAGCGGGCTGCGGCTCTTCGCGCCATCGCACCGGGCCGGCGCGCCGGTCGCCTCGGTCGCGACGACAGCGACGACAGCGACGACAGCGACGACAGCGACGAACGAGCGGGCGACGGAGTAGGGCTCCGCGCCCGCCCGCTGCCCGTATCTTTCCCGGCCGGTGCGCGGCGAACGACCGCCGCGCGCCGGCCGTCGCGTCGGGCTCAGAAGCCGCCCGTCTGGATCAGCTTGTTGAGGTTCGCGATGTTCAGGCTGCCGAAGCCGGTCGTCAGATCCCAGCCGGTGCCTGCTCTGTAGCCATACCCCTGATAGCCGTTGTTCCCTGACACGACGTCATAGCGCACGAGCGACGGATTCGACGGGATGTCCGCATAGAACTTCGCAGCCGGGAAACCGATACCCGTGCCGTTCGCCGCGAGCAGACGCGCCCAGAAGCCGGTGAAGATCGGCGCAGCGAGGCTCGTGCCGCCGATCTGCTGCAACTGGCCGTAGTTGTAGATGTACGCGCCGGTGCTTTGTGCGGCATCGAACGATACGTCGGGCAACTGACGATTGCTGCCCGATTGCCACGCCGGCGCCGGCAGCACCGTGCTGACGCCGCCGCCCGTCGCCCACAGCTTGCCGTTGCCGTCGAGGCCTTCGTTCCACACCGTTTCGTTCGAGAACGCACCCGCCGACGTGGTGTACAGCGTCGTGCCGCCGATCGCGAGCACGTGCGGCGACGCGGCCGGCCACGACACCGTGTAGTTCGCGCCGTCCGGATAGCCGCGGTTGTTGCACTCGTACACGCCTTCGTCGCCCGACGACACCGAGAACGTCTGACCCTGCGCGGCAGCCGTCGTGAAGATCTGCTCTTCGGCGTCGATCGTGCCGTCCGCGTTCGCGTCGGTCTCGCACCAGCCGAGCGACACGTTGATCACCTTCGCGGTGTTGTCCGACACCGCGCGGTTGAACGCCTGCGTGAGCCCCGTGTTGCCGGCGGCGTTCAGGTCCGCCATGTAGAACACGAGCTTTCCGACCTGGCCGCCGGCCGAGCCGACGATCGACTGGCTGTCGAGATCCCATTCGCCCTGGCCGTCCTGGTCGTCGCTGTAGCTGCCGGTCGTGCCGGTGCCGTTGGTCTTCACGGTCTGGGTCGCGACCGTGCCGTAGCCGTTGCTCGACGTGAACTGCTTCAGGTCCTGCAGCGTCTGCGATACGCCGCCGATCGTGATGATGCCGACGCTCACGCCGGCCGCGGTCGGCACGCCGGTCGCGTTGTAGAGGCCCGGGAATTCCTTCGGATAGTGGCCGGTGGCCGTGCCGGCCGCGAGCGCCTGCGGCTTCGCGACGTTGCCGATGCGCAGCATCGGCCGTGCGCGCGCGACGTTCTGCAACCCGAGCACCGAGCCGACGACGTCTCCGAGCGCGCGCGGCACCTGCGCGGTCGACGCGTTCGCGAAGCCCGAGCGGCCCGCGTACTCGAAGTGCACGAGCGACGTGTTGAACGCGGTCTTCACCGTGCCGGCCGTGCCGCGCGCGGACACCAGCAGCCGGTTCGGCGCGACCTCGATGTTCACGAAGCCGCTCTTGCGCAGATAGTCGACGACCGATTTCACTTGCGCGTCGGTCGGCGCGTAGCTGGCGAGGAACTGTTCGTGCGTCAGGTACTGGCGGTAATGCGCGTTGCCGGGCCGGTTCACGTCGTGCGCGAGCTGCTTGAGCTGCGCGGCGTTGCGCAGCTTCAGGCTGACGACGATGTCGGCCGTTTCGCCGGCCGCGAGTTCGAGCGACGGTGCGGCGCTGCGCGCCATCAATTGCGGGCCGGTCAGAAAGGCCTTCGTGTGGGTGTCGACCCAGTCCGTCGTCGCATGTGCCGCGCCGGCGGCGAGCACGAGCGGCCACGCGCATGCGAGGCGGCGCGGCGACGGAAGGGGAAGGGCAAACCAGGCGTTCCTTTTCATCGGGAGTCCTTTTTAGGAGAGACGACGTTGCTGGAAGCCCCGGCCCTTGTGGGGCCGCGAGCGGTGACGAGCGTAGGGCGTCGGTGCCGTTCAGGTAGCTGCCAGTTTCCATAGCTGTCAGTTCTGACATCGGCGTGCGGCCGGGTGGGTATCGCATGGCGCATGCGGCGAGCGGCCGGACGCCGCGAGGGAACCGGTTTGCGGAACGGCGGCCACGCGATGCGTGCTGTTCATGCGCGCGGGTCGTTCGTTGTCACGTCGAAATGTGCGCAATGACGGCCGCGGACGGGTGAGTGCACCCATGTTTCTCGATCGACCGCGGCCGTACGCGACGGCGCACTATGTGGTCAAACGGCGCGAAGCGGCCGAGAGTGGGGCGTGGATGCACGAAAAAGGGGCCGGCTGACGGCCGGCGTTTCCCGAACTGTGGAACAGCGTGCCGAGCAGTCTTGCGGACGGCTTTCGATTGCGAGGATGTTGCCGTGAATTAGAGTAAACGCTCGAGTCTGGAGAGGGAGGTCGGAACTGTCCGCGGTGCTCTCGTGAAGCGACGTCGCCGTTGCGTGGGCGATCCTCCCTGGTGCGGTGCGCAATGATATGCGGTAGCGATCGCTGACGTTTGATCTCTGCCGTCGCCGAAATTGGATTGGAGGCTCTCAACGCATATTTCGTGAAGTGCCGAGCGGGAGCTTTTCGTATTGCATGTTCGGTTATCAGCCGGCCATCCCGATTTTCACGAAGTGCTTTCGAGTCGTCGGCGTCCCGAGGGTGACGTTCGGTCGCACTTCGGCACGACGACCCGTTGTCCTTGATGCACCGGGCATGTTGCGTAGTGAAGGTCTATGCACCAGCAGCGTGGTGCTAATCAAGCGAATTGCTATCTGGGAAGTACGAAGTTTGTTTGTGTTCGACCAGAGCCCGTTAATCGATTCGGCTTCGAATCCCGGCTTTTGCTAATTTCATACTCGTCCCATGGCGGCTTCGCCCCTCGCGCCGTTAAAGTCTCGCGGGTTATTCCGCAAACGTTTTCGGAGGGCTCTTTGACCGCGAGCACGGCCATTTCCGACACACCCGCGCGCGCGGGCGTCAACATTCACCAGTTCTACAGCCTGGACCTCAAGGGCGCACCTGCTGCTGCGCTCGCTGACATTTACCAGTTCGAAGGGGCGCGCGGGATCGGCGAGCCGACGAAGTACACGATCCAGTTCACGCATCCCCGTCACGACTTGTCGCGCAGCGAATTCCTGAACCGGATGGGCGCATTTGTGATCCAGCCGCCGCCGCGTGACCGCTGGAGCCAGCCGGAAGGCGCGCCACGCGTGCAAGGCGTAGTAACGAGCTTTGCGCTGAAGGCCACCAATCGCGACGAGTCGCTATACGAGATCGTGCTGGAATCGCGTCTGGCGCTGTTGCGCAATACGTCGAAATACCGGTTCTTTCTGGACATGAGCATTCCCGAAATCATCGAGCGGATTCTGCGGGAGCATGAATTCAACCGGATCTTTGCGAGTTTCGAATTCCAGTTGTATCGGACCTATCGCAAGCGCAGCTTCGTGATGCAATGGGGCGAGGATGACCTGGCGTTCATTACGCGCTTGTGCCGACGCTCGGGCATTTGGTTCGTGTGCGAAGAAGGCGAACGTTGCGAGCGGGTGCGCTTCGGCGACGACTATGCGCACTATCGCCGCGATCCAGAACGCCTGACGGTTGCGTACCGGCCGCACGGCGGGCTGGAAGCCGGAGGCATCGAGTCGATCAGCGCGCTCGAAATGCACGCGAAGACCTTGTCGGCGGCCTACATGGTACGCACGTTCAGCACCGAAACGGCGATATCGGATCCGATCGAGGCGGCCAGCCCGATCCGCGACGACCGCACCACGTATGGTGAAGCGTATACGTGGGGAGCACCGAATCAGAGCGAGGACGAGGCGAAGGAGGAGGCGCAACTGCGTCGCGAGGCAGCGCTGGCCGGGCAGGTCGCGTATCGCGGCGAGTGCGACATGCTGGACCTCACGCCCGCCTCGGTGCTGAAACTGTCGAGCCGGGCGTTGCCCGATGCGAAGCACGGGCTGGTTGTGGTGCGGGTGACGTGCGGCGCGAGCCGGAAGAAGGCGTATCGCGTGAAGTTCGACGCGATTCCGTCCGACCGCCAGTATCGAATGCCGTTGATGGAAGAAACGTGGCCGAGAGTCGACGGGGTCATCACCGGGACGATCGCGTCGTCGGGCGGCTGGAAAGACCCGTATCTGGATGGTCAGGGCGAATACATCGTCGATCTCCATCTGGATCGCGACACGCGGGCACCGGGGCTGCAAAGTTGCCCGATGCGGCTGGCGAAGCCGTTCGCGGGGCCGAACCAGACCGGTTTTCACTTCGGGCTCGTCGAGGGCACGGTGGTCGGCGTGAGCTTCCTGTGGGGCTGCGTGGATTTGCCGTTCATCAGCCACGTGCTGCATACCGCCCAACACACGGATCCGATCGTCGCGGGCGTACCGTGGGGCACGCGCAATACGATTCGCACGCGCTCGAACAACACCGTCGAGTTGGACGACCGGAAAGGCAAGGAACACATCAAGGTCGCGACCGAGCACGGCAAGACGCAGTTGAATCTGGGCTATACGGTGGACCGGGACCAGCAGCGGCGAGGCGAGGGTTTCGAGTTGCGCACGGACGATCGGGGGCACGTGCGCGCGGGCGGTGGTCTGCTGGTGTCGTCCGACAGGCAGGAGAAGGCGGTCGGGCAGATGACCGACATGAGGCCGGCGACGAACCAGTTTGCGCTGACGCAGGCGCAGGCTCAGGGGTTGACCGATGCCGCAGCTGTGGCGCAGGCGGAAATCGCGGACCTGAGGGCGGAAAACGCGTGGCTGAAGGACGAACTGGCGAGCTTGAAGACGGCCGTGATCGCGCTGTCCGCACCGAACGGCATTGGCCTGGCGACGCCCGATCGAGTGATGGTATCGGCGGGCAAGGACGTGAGTGTCGGTACGTCGTCACGGTTCAACGTGAATGCGCTCCGGAACGTCGCGATCG
The DNA here is from genome assembly GCF_003857985.1 of Burkholderia sp. Bp9090. NCBI lineage: Bacteria > Pseudomonadati > Pseudomonadota > Betaproteobacteria > Burkholderiales > Burkholderiaceae > Burkholderia > Burkholderia sp. Bp9090. The sequence goes on along the minus strand of NZ_QTPV01000004.1, from coordinate 150,531 downwards.
CGGCGGGCGAGGTGCTGTCGCTGTTTGCGCACAAGTTCGGCATCAAGCTCTACGCCGCGCGCGGCAAGGTTCAAATCCAGGCGCAGTCGGACGCGATGGAACTGGTGGCGCAGAAGGACATGCGGATCACCAGTGCCGATGGCACCACGACGGTCAATGCTGCCAACGGGGTTGTGCTCGGCGGTGGCGGCACGGCCTACATCAAGGTGCAGGGCGACAACGTCGAGATTGGCGGGGCAGGCTGCCTGATCCTAAAAATCATCGAAATCCAGAAGGAAGGACCGAGTGCGCTGTCGCTGCCGGTACCGAAGTTCAACCAGATCGATATCGCGAATGACGAGCGGTTCATTCTCAGCGACGACATCACTGGCCGACCGGTTGCGAACCGATCGTACAAGATTCAGCTCGCCAGCGGACAGATTATCGAGGGCATAACCAGCGACAAGGGGGAGACCTCGTTGAGCCGGCAGGATGTTGCGGGGGGGCTCAAGTTGCTGCTTCAGAACAATAAGGAAGCCTGATTCATGACGGACCAGTCCAATCAGCCGGACGACAGGGGCGACGATGCTGGTACGCCGAAGCCCTATCGGCACGACACCGCAACGCGCATCGTGCCGATGCAGCGCGATCATCTCGGGCAACCTTATTGGGAGTCCTATCACACGCCGAGCAGTTTTCAGGTGCGCGCCGAGTGCCGCATCCCGCCGCACATGCCGGGCGTGATCATCTTTGTGCATGGCGTTAATTCCACGGGGGAGTGGTATGACGAAGCGGAACAGGCGTTGTGCCAAGGGCTCAACGAACGGCTGAAACGGAGTGATCTGAAGGCGAATACCTACAGTACGACAGATGGTGAACGTGTCGTACCTAGGTATGTCAAGAAGGGAGATGAAGGCATCTCCCCTGTGATCCGCTTCTACTGGGGTTACAGCGCGATGCCCGGCACCGAGCGCAATTGGCGCATCCCGATGCGCAACCCGCGCGGCTTCGATGCGTGGGCCCTCGCGTGCACGAACGAAACAGGTCCGTGGTATTGGGGCGGCGGCCCTTTCCAGAACGGCACCAACAACCTGCCGCAATTGTGGAGCCACGAGGGATTCAAGCGTCACGTGCTCAGGTTCGATATGGAGTCGTTGAACACGGAGGCCGATCGCCAACTGCAGGACTCTCCGCCGCGCACATACTACGCGCATGCGGCCCAACGTCTGGCCGACCTGATCGACCGGATTCGCGACGAGTGTCCGCGTGATACGGTGACCGTGATGTCGCATAGCCAAGGGACGATGATCGCGCTCGCGGCGACCGCCTTATGCAAGACACGCGCGCCCGATGCAGTGTTCGTGATGAACTCGCCGTATGCCCTCGATGACAAGATCACGGATGCTCTGACCTGTGGTGCGGAACGCCCTACTCAGGAGGCGCGCATCAACACGTTTCGGAACATCGCAAACCGGATCAAGCAGGACAAGCACGTGTTCACCGAGACGGAATTGAAGCAGCTTCAGTGCGGCGCGTCCGAGGACATGGATTTCTGGCGGCCCGACAACCGGCGCAAATCCGGTGTGCACGAGCGCGACAATCACGGCCGGCTGTACGTGTACTTCACGCCGCACGATCGCGTGATGGGCGCAACGCCGCTGCAAAGCATCGGCTGGCAGGGCGTGGATGACAAATTGCTGGCAGAGTTGGGCGATACCGTCAAGCAGCGCATGCTGGCGCGCGGTACGCCGGTGGGCGACGCGCCGGGAATGAAGAAGTTCGGCACGCTGCCGCCGACTCCTGAAAACAAGCTTGTACTCGGAGCGAAGTCGACCGATTTCTGGAACGGCAATCGGACTATTTTTACGCCCCTCCTGAAGCTGTGGGCGGTGCCGCATCCCGACAAGACCGTGACGATCAACGCTGAAGAGGTGCCGCAGCCGGTTACGGCGGACGAGATGCGACAGTTCGAAAATTCACGTAAAGGCGTCGATGAAATGGGTAAGTGGGTTCCCGATCCGAATGATCCCAGCACCGGGAGCTACGCTGATCCCGACTACCGTTATATGCGCTCGATTTATCAACCCAAGCGCACCGTAACTACCGAGGACATTTATACGTCCAAGCGTACGACCCGGCTTGGGACGCAGGACGAAATGCTGCAACGACTCAACACCTATCGCGCCGAGCCTACCAATCACAGCACGTTGCCCAAGCATATGGCATTCATGCGTCGGGTGGCCGCCTACGACCTGCCGATCGGTTTCTGTGATGCGTATGAGAGGCCGGCGTTCTGGAACCGCCTGATGAAACTCGCCGACTGGACGCTCGGTTATGACGATTACTTTGAGCTTGGCGGACTCCAAAACATCATCAAACCATCCTGCATCGATTGGGACACGGTTGCGGACGAACAAAACAAGGCCGAGGCTGAGCAACTCAGGCAACAGCAATGGAAGGGGGGAGCGTGATGAGATACGCCATTGCGATAATCGCGCTGGTCGCTCTCGTGCAGGGATGCACGGCGCAGACGCCGCAACATTCGAGCTTCGGGCTCGGAGACTTCATGAGTTCAGCGCTCAAGGAATTGCCGTATGACTCGCCGCCGCAAATCATCTATCGGATTGATGACCACCGTTTTGTAACGTTGGAACGTTATCGGGACTGTCATCACGGGGAAACCTACTACAACGATACCCGTGCCGGCATCCGAAAGTATCTAGGGCGAGGCATGTTTGAAAATTTCCAAGGGCGCCTCATTAATGCTGACCCAACTGGAGGGAACATTGTTTTACCGCTGGCCTATCCGGAGGGATTGGTTTGCGGTAACGGCGAAAAAGGTTGCGTGGTGCCATTTTGGTATTCGACGGACGGCGGGAAAACCTTTGCTACGAAGATTTACATGGAGCACGGCTTTGATGCCTTCGAGAATTCGAAGGACTATATAGTGGCAGCCACAAGCGACAAGCTGTTTATAGCAAAGAAATATCAATACAGAATGGATCGCCCGGAATACGATTTAAGCGTGCGGCAGTATTCTCTTGTCCGTGCTGTTGATCCTGGCAAGCCTCACCCACCAATCTTTGAATCGGACGGTGCTTGGGCATCCAAAAGAAAGCTAATGCCGGACGGGCTTCGCACGCCCTCGGGCCAGGACCGCATCACTTGCGATTCGTCAATCAAGCCGACTAACCCGGATGCACTGCTGGTACCCCAATGAGGTACTCGGTTTCACCACCCCGCATGGAGCGCACCATCATGAAAAACCCAGTATGCCTGGGCGATGCAACGACACACGGCGGTGTCGTCAAGACCGCATCATCGACGTTCGATCTCGATGGCCGCAAGGTGGCGCTGCTGCATGACGTCGTCTCGTACCCGGAGCACGGCGACAACCCGATCATCGAGTGCACGGAGGGCTACAGCGAAGGCGGCCGAAAATGGGCAGTGCATATGTGCCGAACGCGGTGTGGCAGCCAGGTGATCGCCAGCAGCAAAGGGATGAAAATCGCATGAGCCGAACGTGGACGATCCCGGACATCGGGGAGTATCAGTACGGCAAGCCACCGTCGATCTGGTGGGGCGTGCTTGCCGTCGTCGTCATCCAGACCGCGGGCATGCTCATCGCGCTACTCAACTGGGAGCAGGGCAAGCCGGTGATGTCCGAACTCTTCTTCGAGCGCGCGTTGCTGTTGCCGCTGCTGGTGTCGGGGGCCGTGTGCGGGGTGATCTATGTCGGCTACGAGGAGTGGATCGAGCGGGTTGATTGGTGGAATTTCCTGTGCCGCAGCGAGCGGGCTGCATGGCGGCAATGGGCGCAAGCTCACATGGCGATCGTCAACAGCATTGCGTTGACGCCTGAGCCCGAGTTGGCCGAACGTCTGCTGGGCCTGGAGGGCAGTGCGCCGATGAATCCCGGCAAGATCCTGTCCTTGCCGGTGACGGAAAGTTCGGCAGGGGTGTCGCGGCTTGGGCGGGTATTGGAGCAACTGGTGACGCCGTTTGCGGCCAGCCTCGCACGTTATGCACCGACCCGGGCCGTCGACGTGATCCTGCAATCCGCCGACAAGGAAGATCTGACCGAACTGCGGGCGGTCTGGAAGAAGCTGAATCTGCCCGACCTCGTGCAGTTCGGATGGGTGCCTTTCGGTGCGAAGCAGACGAAGATCGAGACGTGGTTCGACGAGGCGGGAAAAGCCGATTTTCGGCTATTGCTGGCCTGCCAACTGCATGCGGAGGGCACGGAGCCGGCCTGGTCCGAGGTCGCCGTGGCGATGTTGCTTGCTTCGCCGCGCGCGGTCGAGAGCGGCAAGGGAAAGCTCAGGCCTCAGGCGCGGTTATTCCGCCCGATTGCGATGCCGTCCGATTCCGTGGCGGACGCGCTGGAAACGCTACTGGCTTCGGAGCAGACGCCTCGCGGGCGCATCCGCCATGTGTGGTTGAGTGATTTGCCGCCCCAGAGCCGTCACGCGGCGCTCGGCGCCGTCAAGGATGCCGGACTGGCGCTACCGACGCATGATGTCGATCGCGCGATCGGCAAACCTGGGCCGGTGAGTGGCTTGTTGCTTCAGGCGCTCGCGGCGCTGATGGTGGCACATGGCCAGGGCGCACAACTGGTTGCTTCGCCGAGTGCTCAACAGGTGCGGCTGAATTTGATCGGAGCGCAGTGCGCACCGGTGCCTAGCGTCGAGGCGGGCTATGTGCGTCGGCTTAGCTTGTCGGTCAGCGTGGGCGGCAGTTGTTGCCTGATCCTGATCATGGCCGGGCTGGATGCCATCGGCGCATCCACGGGATGGTTCCGGGCATGCCTGGCCGGATTCGTATTGCTGTTCCTCGTCCAGCTTGGCGGTTCGTTCCTGAGGCGTCGCCTGCTGGAAGACGATTTTTACCGACAACTGCGGGGCATGGGCGTCTGGATATGAGGCCGCGTGATGTGTGGCACGGCATCAAGCGCGCGACGATCGAAGAGAATTAGAACAAACACGCGAATCCGGACGGGTGAGGCCGCCGACGTGATGCGGCGGTTCGCGAGACCTTCGGCATGCCAGCTGTCAGTGCGATTGCACCCGACGCAAGGCGTGTCTCGTGCAGTAGCGGTGCGCCTCGGCATCCGCAAAATTTCTCCTTGACTTACCTCGTTCAGCCGATATCCTTCAATACATAACCATCGGGTTATGAATTCAAACATGCAAAACGCTCACGACATGCTTTTCAGGACGCTTGCCGACCCAACACGCCGCGCGCTTTTCGAGCGGCTGTGCGAGGAGGGCGAGCTGACGGTTGCCGCGCTGACGACCCATGCGGGCGTCTCGCAGCCGGCCGTGTCGAAGCATCTAGGCGTACTGAAGCAGGCCGGGCTCGTGAGCGACCGTCACGAAGGCCGGCAGACGCACTACAGCGCGCAGCCGCAAGCGCTGACTCCGTTGATCGACTGGACCAGCCAGATGGCAGGCTTCTGGCAGAACCGGTTCGACGCGCTCGAAGATCTGCTCAAGAGGATGGATCAGTAATGAACCAGGCCACCACTGAAACACGCACCGTCGTCGTCGAACGGGAACTGTCGCATCCGCCGGAGAAGGTCTGGCGTGCGCTCACGCAACCGCATCTGATCGAGGCATGGCTGATGCAGAGCGATTTCGAGCCCGTCGCGGGCCGCGCGTTCAGCTTCCGCGCGGACTGGGGTTCGGTCGACTGCACGTTGCTGACGATCGAGCCGCAGCGCGTGCTGTCCTACACGTGGGCCGCCTACGGACTGGAAAGCGTCGTCACCTGGACGCTCACGCCGACGCCGGTCGGCACGCTGTTGCGGATGGAGCAGGCCGGTTTCCGCGCGGATCAGGAGCAGGCGTACCGCGGTGCGCAGCACGGCTGGACGCAGTTCTTCGCGTCGCTCGAGCAGGTGCTCGCGCGCCCCGATGACGACGAGGAGGGCCGTGCATGAGCGCCTCCGACCTGGAACCGTCGGCTCGCATCGACGCGCTGATCGCAGGCATCGCCGACTGGCGCGGCAAGACGTTCGCCGAACTGCGCGAGACGATCGTCGCCGCCGACGAAGGCATCGTCGAGGAGTGGAAATGGATGGGCAGCCCGGTGTGGTCGTGCGCCGGGATGATCGCGGTCGCGAACGCGCACAAGGGCAAGGTGAAGCTCACGTTCATGCATGGCGCGCAGCTGCCCGATCCCGACGGGCTGTTCAATGCGGGCCTTGAAGGCAATGCGCGCCGTGCGATCGATTTCCTCGAAGGCGACAAGCTCGACAAACGGGCGCTGAAGCGTCTCGTTCGCGCGGCCATCGACTACAACCGCGCGCACCTGAAGAAGAACGCGCGGCCGGCCGCAGGCGGCAGGACGCGCGCCGACAAGGCCGCATGACGCACCGGCGCGCCGGCACACCGCCGCGCAGGCAAAAAAAAGCCCGACACGAGGTCGGGCATCCAAATCGGCCGCAACCGCCGCGAGGCGGCTGCGGCACCTGCAAAAGCCGCGCGCTTACGCTGCGAGCAGCGAGCGCAGCACGAACGGCAGGATACCGCCGTGCTTGTAGTAATCGACTTCGATCGGCGTATCGATGCGCAGCAGCACCGGCACGCGGGTCGTTTCGCCGTTCTTGCGGTGAATCACGAGCGTGACGTCCTGCTGCGGCTTGAAGTCGTCGCCGAGGCCTTCGATGTCGTAGGTCTCTTCGCCGGTGATGCCGAGCGACTGGATGCTGTCCGCGCCCTTGAACTGCAGCGGCAGCACGCCCATGCCGACCAGGTTCGAGCGGTGGATCCGCTCGAAGCTGCGTGCGATCACGGCCTTCACGCCGAGCAGCTGCGTGCCCTTCGCGGCCCAGTCGCGCGACGAGCCCGTGCCGTACTCTTCGCCCGCGAACACGACGGTCGGCGTGTCGGCGTCGACGTACTTCATCGCCGCATCGTAGATCGACAGCTGTTCGCCGCTCGGCTGGTGAATCGTCAGGCCGCCTTCGACGCGCGTGCCGTCCGCCTTCGCCGGGATCATCAGGTTCTTGATCCGGACGTTCGCGAACGTGCCGCGCATCATCACGTCGTGGTTGCCGCGGCGCGAACCGTAGCTGTTGAAGTCGGCCTTCTGCACGCCGTTCTCCTTCAGCCACTTGCCTGCCGGCGAGTCTTCCTTGATCGAGCCTGCCGGGCTGATGTGGTCGGTCGTGACCGAGTCACCGAAGATGCCCAGCGCGCGCGCGCCCTTGACCGTCGGGATCGAATCGGCCGGCTCCATCGAGAAGTCGTTGCCGAAGAACGGCGGCTCCGCGATGTAGGTCGACTTCGGCCAGTCGTAGACCTGGCCCGTCTCGCCCTCGATCTTGCTCCAGAGGTCGCCCTTCTTGGTCAGCTTCGAGTAGTTGTCCTCGAACTTCTTCGGGTCGAGCGCGAACTTGAGCAGCGCGTGGATTTCCTCGCTCGTCGGCCAGATGTCGCCGAGGTAGATGTCGTAGCCGTCCTTGCCCTTGCCGACCGGCTCGGTCATCAGGTCGCGCGTGATGTTGCCGGCGATCGCGTAGGCGACGACCAGCGGCGGCGACGCGAGGAAGTTCGCGCGGATGTTCGGGTGGATGCGCGCCTCGAAGTTACGGTTGCCCGACAGCACGGCTGCCGCGACGATGTCGTTCTTCGTGATCGCTTCGTTCAGTTCCGGCGTCAGGTCGCCCGCGTTGCCGATACAGGTCGTGCAGCCGTAGGCGGCGACTTCGAAGCCGAGCTTCGCGAGGTAGGGCAGCAGGCCCGTCTTCGTCAGGTATTCGGTGACGATGCGCGATCCCGGCGCGAGCGAGGTCTTGATGTGCGGCGCGACGGTCAGGCCGGCTTCGACGGCCTTCTTCGCGAGCAGGCCGGCAGCCAGCAGCACGCTCGGGTTCGACGTGTTCGTGCACGACGTGATCGCGGCGATCAGCACGTCGCCGTTCTTCACGTCGACGCCGTTGCTCGTCGTGTACTGCGCGTTCAGGTCGTCCGCCTTCTTCGCGAAGCCGTTTTCCGCGACCGGCTTCGAGAACAGCTCGGTGAACGTCGACTTGACGTTGCCGATCTCGATGCGGTCCTGCGGGCGCTTCGGGCCGGCCAGCGACGGGGCGACCGTGGCGAGATCCAGCGTGACCGTCTTCGTGTAGTCGATGTCGCCCGCCTTCGGAATGCCGAACAGCTTCTGGGCCTTGAAGTAGTTCTCGAACGCGGCGATTTCCGCCTTCGTGCGGCCCGTGCCTTCGAAGTATTCGATGGTCTTTTCGTCGACCGGGAAGAAGCCCATCGTCGCGCCGTATTCCGGCGCCATGTTGCCGATCGTTGCGCGGTCCGGCAGCGACAGCGACTTCGTGCCTTCGCCGAAGAATTCGACGAACTTGCCGACGACCTTTTCCTTGCGCAGCATTTCGGTGATCGTCAGCACCAGGTCGGTGGCCGTCACGCCTTCGCGCAGCTTGCCCTTCAGCTCGACGCCGACGACGTCCGGCGTCAGGAAGTACACCGGCTGGCCGAGCATGCCGGCTTCGGCCTCGATGCCGCCCACGCCCCAGCCGACCACGCCGATGCCGTTGATCATCGTCGTGTGGCTGTCCGTGCCGACGAGGGTATCCGGGTAGTACACGGTGTCGCCGCCGTCCGTCTTCTTGTGGACGCCGCGCGCGAGATATTCGAGGTTCACCTGGTGGACGATGCCGACGCCCGGCGGCACGACCTTGAACGTGTCGAACGCCTGCATGCCCCACTTCATGAACTGGTAGCGCTCGTTGTTGCGCTGGAATTCCAGCTTCATGTTCAGGTCGAGCGCGTCCTTCTGGCGGAAGTAGTCGATCTGCACCGAGTGGTCGACGACGAGATCGACCGGGACCAGCGGCTCGATCTTCTTCGGATTCTTGCCCGAACGCTCCGCGACGCCGCGCATGGCCGCGATGTCGGCGAGCAGCGGCACGCCCGTGAAGTCCTGCAGCACGACGCGCGACACCACGAACGGAATCTCGTCGACGCGCTTCGCGGTCGGCTGCCAGTTCGCGAGCTGCTCGATGTGTTCTTCGGTGATCTTCTTGCCGTCGTAGTTGCGCAGCACGGACTCGAGCACGATACGGATCGACACCGGGAGGCGCTCGATCTTCGTCTTCAGTTCCTTGCCGAGCTGCGGCAGCGAGTAGAACTTGCCTTTGCCGGAACCGCTGTCGAATTCCTTGAGGGTCTTGTGGAGATTGTGGGCCATGGTGATTTTCCTGGGTTTAAGGCTAGGAAACAAAGAGTCCTGTAGATGACGGCTATATCACATACAAGTCGACGTACTCATCGACCGGCATCGCTTCGAGCTTTGCCTGGTCCAGCGACACGTCGAGAATCGCTTGTTGCTGCTTTGCCGGGAAACGGCGGGCGAGGTTGGTCCGGAACTTCTCGACCAGGAGCGGGATGCCGTCCGCACGGCGTCGCTGATGGCCGATCGGGTATTCGACCGCTACTTCGGCAAGCGTCGACCCGTCCGCGAATTCGATCGTCAGCGCATTCGCGATCGACCGCTTGGCGGGGTCATGGTAATCCTTCGTGAACTGCGGATCCTCGACGCACACGGTTTTCGCGCGCAGCGCGTCGATGCGCGGATCGGCGGCGACCGCGTCTTCGTAATCGGCCGCGGTCAGCCGGCCGAACAGCAGCGGCACGGCGACCATGTACTGGATGCAGTGGTCGCGATCGGCCGGATTGGCGAGCGGGCCCTGCTTGTCGATGATGCGGATCGCGGCCGCGTGCGTGCGGATCGTGATCCGGCTGATTTCGTCGGTCGTGCGGCCCGCCGCGGCGAGCTGCGCGTGCAGCTGCAGCGCGGCCTCGGCGGCCGTCTGCGCATGGAATTCGGCGGGAAACGCGATCTTGAACAGCACGTTTTCCATCACGTACGTTCCGTACGGGCGCTGGAAGCGGAACGGCTTGCCGTCGAACAGCACGTCGTAGAAGCCCCAGGTTTTCGCGGTGAGCGCCGACGGGTAGCCCATTTCACCCGTTTTCGCGATCAGCGCGAGGCGCACCGCGCGGGACGTCGCGTCGCCGGCCGCCCACGACTTGCGCGAACCGGTGTTCGGCGCGTGGCGGTAGGTGCGCAGCGCGTGGCCGTCGACGAATGCGTTGGATACCGCGTTGATCAGCTCGTCGCGCGTGAGCCCGAGCAGGCGGCCGACGACGGCCGTCGACGCCACTTTCACGAGCAGCACGTGGTCGAGCCCGACTGCGTTGAATGAATTCTCGAGTGCGAGGCAGCCCTGGATCTCGTGGGCCTGGATCATCGCGACGAGCACGTCGCGCATGGCGAGCGGCTTCCTGCCGGCCGCGACGGCCGTGCGGGACAGCCAGTCGGCCGTCGCCAGGATCCCGCCGAGGTTGTCGGACGGATGACCCCATTCGGCGGCGAGCCAGGTGTCGTTGAAGTCCAGCCAGCGGATCATCGCGCCGAGGTCGAAAGCAGCCTGGACGGGATCGAGCTGGAAGGACGTGCCGGGCACCTTCGCGCCGTTCGGCACGATCGTGCCCGGCACGACGGGGCCGAGCAGCTTGGTGCAGGCCGGGTAGGACAGCGCCTCGAGTCCGCATCCGAGCGTGTCGATCAGGCAATGACGCGCCGTCTCCAGCGCGAGCGCGCTGTCGATGCCGGTGTTCAGCACGTAGTCGACGATATCGACGAGTACCGTATCCGGAGCGGGGCGGACGTTGGAGACCGAGGCGGACATCGAGGAGCTCGGGAGAGCGCGCTTAGTTCGTTGCCGGCTTCAGCTCGTTCGATTGCGTCGGAGCCGGCGTGCCTTGCGCCATTTCCGGCGTCACGCATTCGTCGGCGAGACGCTCGCCGCCGTTCGCGTCGCTGAACAGCATCGCCTTGCTCGGGATCACGACCAGCTTGAAGCCTGCTGCCGGATCATAGAACGTGTCGGCGCCCGTCGTCGTGGCCTGACGCGGCAGCTTGTAGTTCTTCTTCGCCCAGTGAACCGTGACGACCTGGTCACGCTTCATGTCGCCGGCGAGGTCGAACGACAGGCCGTCCTTGCACGACCACTTGGCCGCGCCGTCCGGTACCGGATCGACCTTGGCCGCGGCACGCGCCTGTGCCTTCTTGCTGCGCGGAACGATGCGCTTGGCCGGCGCCGGGCGCTTGGCCGTCTTCTTCGCAGTCGTCGCCGTATCCTGGGCGAACGCGCTCGGAGCCGACACCAGCATCGTGGCGGACAAGGCGCCGATGGCGGTAGCGATCAGGAGTTTCTTCATGGAGTCAGAACCTTTCGATAATCAGTTGACAAGGGCCGGCAGCTGACACCGCCGGCCGGTTTGAAACTGCACGCGCCCCGGAAGCGCGCAGCGGCCGCTATTTTCACCTATTTGGCCGCGCTCATATCAGGTTTTCGGGCTCCGTTACGTTTTTTGTCGTTTCGCCAACCCGTCTCGGGTTCGCGCCCCGGTGATTCGATGAAATTCGTGTGTCGGCGCGCGCTCACCGCGCGTCTCCGGCGGCCGGGCCGAACAGCGGCGCGGCCTCGGCCGGCACCGGCTGGCCGGTCGCCCGTGCGCGGCGCAGCACCGACCAGTAATAGCGGTAGCTCGCGCGATCGTGCAGTGTATCGCCGTGGCGCGTCGGGCCCCAGTCGGCGGCCTGCGCTGCCAGCAGGATGTCGGTGGCCAGCGCGACTTCATCGGTGCGCGGCGCGAACGCGTCGACGATCGGGCGGATCTGCGCGGGATGGATGCTCCACATCCGCGTGAACGCGAACTCGTCGCGCGCGCGGCGTGCGTCGCCGGCGACGACGGCCATGTCGCGCACTTCCGTCGTCACGTTGTGCGACGGCGTCTTGCCGTGCGCATGGCAGGCGGCGGCGATTTCCAGCTTCGCGCGGCGCACGAGCGGGTGATCGAACTGGCCGGGCGAGCGCATCGCCGCATCGGGAATCGCGCCGTGATGCGCGGACACGAAGTCCATCAGCCCGAAACTCAGCGTGCCGACCAGCGGCAGCGCGGCGAGGGCGGCCGCCTGGGCGAGCGCGCCGTGCGTCTCGACCAGCACATCCACCGGAATCGGCTGCGCGAGGCCGAGCTCGCGGCGCGTGCCTTCGATGAACGCGACCATCTCGGCCGCGTCGGCGGCGCTCGCGATCTTCGGCAGCGTGACGTAGGCCGGCGCGCGCGCGGCGCGCAGCACGATGCGCACGTCGTCGCGCCAGTGGGGATGGGAAAAGTCGTGGATGCGGACGCCGACCCGCCCGAAGCGGTTCTCGGCGCCGCCGAGGAGTTCGGCGACGAGCTGCGCGTGCGCGGCTTCCTGGCCGACGGCCGCGCCGTCCTCGCAGTCGAGCGTGATGTCGAACACGGGGCCGAGTTCGGCCTGGAGCGCGAGCGACTTGCGCATCAGCTTCTCGCTGCCCGCGTAGTGATCGCAGCAGGGCAGGATCGCGGGCGGCGACGCCCCGTCGTACAGCACTTGTGCAGGAGTGAGCGCGGACATCTCTTCTACGTCAAGGAAGCGGGCAACGTGGAGAAAATCGGATTCGGGCACGTTCTGGGCCGGCGCGCGGGGCGCCTGGAGCGGCAAAACGTGCCCGGATCGGATCGGGCGGCGGGGCCGGTTGCAGCCCCGCCGCCCGTGCCGTGGCCGGGCCGCCCGCAGGCGGCCCGGCCGTGCAGCCTGCTTAGTTCTTCAGCAGGTGGGCGACGCCGTCGCGCTCTTCGAGCAGCTCGGCCAGCGTGCCGTCCATCTTCTCGCGCGAGAACGCGTCGATTTCGAGGCCTTCGACACGCTTGTACTCACCGTTTTCGCACGTGACCGGCACACCGTAGATGATGTCTTCGGGGATGCCGTACGAGCCGTCCGACGGGATGCCCATCGTGACCCACTTGCCGTTCGTGCCGAGGACCCAGTCACGCACGTGGTCGATCGCCGCGTTGGCTGCCGACGCCGCCGACGACAGGCCGCGCGCTTCGATGATCGCCGCGCCGCGCTTGCCGACGGTCGGGATGAACGTGTCGCGGTTCCACACGTCGTCGTTGATCAGCTTCAGCAGCGACTCGCCTTCGACGGTCGCGAAGCGGAAGTCGGGGTACATCGTCGGCGAGTGGTTGCCCCACACGGCGAGCTTCTCGATCGACGCGACCGGCTTGCCCGACTTGGCGGCGAGCTGCGACAGCGCGCGGTTGTGGTCGAGGCGCAGCATCGCCGTGAAGTTCTTCTTCGGCAGATCCGGTGCCGACTTCATCGCGATGTACGCGTTGGTGTTCGCCGGGTTGCCGACGACCAGCACCTTCACGTCGCGGCTCGCGACTTCGTTCAGCGCAGCGCCCTGGACCGTGAAGATCTCGGCGTTCGCCGACAGCAGGTCCTTGCGCTCCATGCCCTTCGAGCGCGGACGTGCACCGACCAGCAGCGCGACGTCTGCATCCTTGAATGCAACCTTCGGATCGTCGGTGATCACGACGCCCGCGAGCAGCGGGAACGCGCAATCGTCGAGTTCCATCACGACGCCTTTGACGGCGGCTTGGGCTTGCGGGAGGTCGAGCAGTTGCAGGATGACCGGCTGGTCCTTGCCGAGCAGGTCGCCGTTCGCGATGCGGAACAGCAGGGAGTAAGCGATTTGACCTGCGGCGCCGGTGACGGCAACGCGCTTTGCGGGCTTAGCCATTGAAAATCTCCAGGACGGGTGAAGCGGTGGACGCTAGGCAAAACGCCATTCTATGCGCGTTACGCGTAGCGTTGCATTGAAGCAGGGCGGAGGATTCGCGAAAGGCAGACGCGGTGAACCTGGAGACGGCCGTGGCACGTAGCCGGGGACGCATTTTGCACCCGCGAACCCTTGCTCGCCCCGGAGTGTAGGAGCCGATGGACCCAAAGTCAAACGGTATCATATGTCTTATATAAGACAGATGTTTTGCGGAATTTGAGTGGACGGAAAAGCGCGGTTTGTGATGAAATGCGCGCCATGACATCGAACCAGGCGAACAACGCGAATCCGACCGGCGCAGGCGGCCCAGGGCAGCCGGGCGCGGGCGATTCCGTGCCGGCGCCTGCGCCGGCCGCTTCGCCGTCGCCGACCTTCAGTCCGTTATACCAGCAGATCAAGTCATTGATCACGCAAAGTCTCGAATCCGGTGAATGGAAGCCGGGCGAGATCATCCCGAGCGAAGTGGAGCTGGCTGCCCGTTACAAGGTCAGCCAGGGCACCGTTCGCAAGGCGATCGACGAGCTGGCCGCGGAAAACCTCGTGGTCCGGCGGCAAGGCAAGGGTACTTTTGTTGCGACGCACAATGAGGATCGCGCGCAGTTCCGCTTCCTGCGGCTGCTGGCCGACGACGGCGCCGAGCATCCGCACGTGAGCCGCCTGCTCGAATGCCGGCGCCTGCGCGCGCCGGCCGAGATCGCGCGGCAGCTCGACCTGAAGCCGGCCGATCCGGTCGTGCAGGTGCGTCGCCTGCTGGAATTCGAGAACGAAGTGACGGTGCTCGACGAGATCTGGCTGCCGGGCGCGATGTTCCGCGGGCTGACGTTCGAGCGGCTGAGCGAGTACAAGGGCCCGCTCTACGCGATGTTCGAGACGGAATTCGGCACGCGGATGATCCGCGCGACGGAGAAGATCCGCGCGGTGGCGGCGGAGCCGGCGGTGGCCGACCTGCTGCACGTGCCGGCGGGTTTTCCGTTGCTGTCGGTCGAGCGCGTGTCCTATACATACGGAGACCGGCCGGTGGAAGTGCGGCGCGGCTGGTATGTCACAACCGGGTATTACTATCAGAATGACTTGAGCTGACGACGGATCGGCACAAGCAGCGTGCACGCGGGTTTCCCGTTTTCGCGTAGCACGTTTCGGGCCGCCTTTATTCCCGTTCGCGTAATGATCCAGAGCAGACTTTCGCTGCAGCGCGATATAAAAAGGCGCTAAAATCGCGGATTAGTGTGACAACATAGTAGGGGTCTAGCATGACTGACGCAGTAAGAAAGCCGAGGCCGGAATACCGGAACATCGGAATCGGCGACATCACCTTGAAATATCGCATGCCGCTGGCGGCGATATTGTCGATTCTCCACCGAGTCAGCGGCGCGCTGCTGTTTCTGTTCCTGCCGTTCCTGCTGTTCCTCTTCGACCAGAGCCTCACCTCCGAGCTCAGCTTCGAAGTCTTCAAGGCTTTCCTCTCCAACATCGTCGTCAAGCTGATCGTCCTCGCGCTGTCCTGGGCGTTCCTCCACCATTTCTGCGCCGGCATTCGCCACCTGCTGATGGACGTCAACCACGACGCCGTCTCGAAGGAAGGCGGCAAGCGGACGGCCGTCGTCGTCTTTGTCGTCTCGATCGCGCTGACGATCGCCATGGCACTCAAACTGTTCGGAGCATTCTAAGAAAATGGCAGCCAATAACCGAATCGGCTCGAAGCGCCTCGTCGTCGGCGCTCACTACGGCCTGCGCGACTGGCTCGCGCAGCGCGTCACCGCCACGATCATGGCGGTCTACACGGTCATTCTGCTCGTCCTGTTCTTCGGCGCGCATGACTTCTCGTACGAAGGCTGGGCATCGATCTTCTCCGCGCAATGGATGAAGCTCGCGACCTTCGTGACGCTGCTTTCCCTCTTCTACCACGCATGGGTCGGCGTGCGCGACATCTGGATGGACTACGTGAAGCCCGTCGGTGTGCGCCTGCTGCTGCAATCGCTGACCATCGTCTGGCTGCTCGCATGTGCGGGCTACGCCGCGCAGATTCTCTGGAGAGTGTAAAGAATGGCTGCAATCAAAACTTCCCTGCCGCGCCGCAAGTTCGACGTGGTGATCGTCGGCGCGGGCGGCTCGGGCTTGCGCGCAGCGCTGCAACTGTCGCGCGCGGGCCTGTCGGTCGGCGTGCTGTCGAAGGTGTTCCCGACCCGTTCGCACACGGTGGCCGCACAGGGCGGCATCGGCGCGTCGCTCGGCAACATGAGCGAAGACAACTGGCACTTCCACTTCTACGACACGATCAAGGGTTCCGACTGGCTCGGCGACCAGGACGCGATCGAGTTCATGTGCCGCGAAGCACCGAACGTCGTGTACGAACTGGAACACTTCGGCATGCCGTTCGACCGTAACGCGGACGGCACGATCTACCAGCGTCCGTTCGGCGGCCACACCGCGAACTATGGCGAGAAGCCGGTCCAGCGCGCATGCGCGGCCGCCGACCGTACCGGTCACGCGCTGCTGCACACGCTGTACCAGCAGAACGTCGAGGCGAAGACGCAGTTCTTCGTCGAATGGATGGCGCTCGACCTGATCCGCGACGCGGACGGCGACGTGCTCGGCGTGACGGCCCTCGAGATGGAGACGGGCGACGTCTACATCATGGAAGGCAAGACGACTCTGTTCGCGACGGGCGGCGCAGGCCGGATCTTCGCGGCATCGACCAACGCGTTCATCAACACCGGCGACGGCCTCGGCATGGCTGCCCGCTCGGGCATCGCGCTGCAGGACATGGAGTTCTGGCAGTTCCACCCGACCGGCGTGGCCGGCGCGGGCGTGCTGATCACCGAAGGCGTGCGCGGCGAAGGCGGTATCCTGCGCAACGCGAACGGCGAGCGCTTCATGGAACGCTACGCACCGACGCTGAAGGACCTGGCGCCGCGTGACTTCGTGTCGCGTTCGATGGACCAGGAAATCAAGGAAGGTCGCGGCGTCGGTCCGAACAAGGATCACGTGCTGCTCGACCTGTCGCACATCGGCGCCGAGACGATCATGAAGCGTCTGCCGTCGATCCGCGAAATCGCGCTGAAGTTCGCGAACGTCGACGCGATCAAGGAACCGATCCCGGTCGTCCCGACGATCCACTACCAGATGGGCGGCATTCCGACCAACATCCACGGTCAGGTCGTCGGCACGTCGCGCGGCCACAAGGATCCGGTCAACGGCTTCTACGCAGTGGGCGAGTGCTCGTGCGTGTCCGTGCACGGCGCGAACCGCCTCGGCACGAACTCGCTGCTGGACCTCGTGGTGTTCGGCCGTGCGGCCGGCAACCACATCGTCGAGCATGTGAAGAACCAGAAGGAACACAAGCCGCTGCCGGCCGATGCAGGCGAGTTCTCGCTGGCGCGTCTGAACAAGCTCGACAAGTCGAGCTCGGGCGAGTACACGCAGGACGTCGCGAACGACATCCGTGCGACGATGCAGAAGCACGCAGGCGTGTTCCGCACGTCGGCGCTGCTGAAGGAAGGCGTCGACCAGATGGCCGGCCTGAAGGCCCGCGTGGAAAACATCCACCTGAAGGACAAGTCGAAGGTGTTCAACACCGCGCGCGTCGAAGCGCTCGAGCTGGAGAACCTGATCGAAGTCGCCCGCGCGACGATGGTGTCGGCGGAAGCGCGCAAGGAAAGCCGCGGCGCGCACGCGCACAGCGATTACGAACACCGCGACGACGACAACTGGCTGCGCCACACGCTGTGGTACAGCGAAGGCGATCGCCTCGACTACAAGCCGGTTCAAATGAAGCCGCTGACGGTCGACTCCGTGCCGCCGAAGCCGCGCACGTTCTAAGCCGAGTCAAAGGAATCCGAAATGGCAAAACGCATTTTTGAAGTCTACCGCTACGATCCGGACAAGGACGCGGCACCGCGCATGCAGACGTACGAGCTCGAGATCCAGCATGAGCGCATGCTGCTCGACGCACTGGTCAAGCTGAAGGCCGTCGACGAGACGCTGTCGTTCCGCCGTTCGTGCCGTGAAGGCGTGTGCGGTTCGGACGCGATGAACATCAACGGCAAGAACGGTCTCGCGTGCCTGACGAACCTGAACGATCTGCCGCAGAAGATCGTGCTGCGCCCGCTGCCGGGCCTGCCCGTCGTGCGCGACCTGATCGTCGACATGACGCACTTCTTCAACCAGTATCACTCGATCAAGCCGTACCTGATCAACGACGCGCCGCCGCCGGAGAAGGAACGCCTCCAGTCGCCGGAAGAACGCGACGAGCTCGACGGCGTGTACGAGTGCATTCTGTGCGCGAGCTGCTCGACGTCGTGCCCGAGCTTCTGGTGGAACCCGGACAAGTTCGTCGGCCCGGCCGGCCTGCTGCAGGCTTACCGCTTCATCGCGGATAGCCGCGACACCGCCACCGGCGAGCGTCTCGACAACCTGGAAGACCCGTACCGTCTGTTCCGTTGCCACACGATCATGAACTGCGTCGACGTTTGCCCGAAGGGCCTGAACCCGACGAAGGCGATCGGCAAGATCAAGGAACTGATGGTTCGCCGCGCGGTTTAAAGTTTGTGATGAGCGACGATTCGCATCAATCCGACCCGCACCGTCGCGCGCGCCTCCGCTGGCGCGCGCGGCGGGGTCTGCTGGAAAACGACATCGTATTCGAGCGTTTCTTCAGCAGATACGAGCATGACCTCACCGATGCAGACGTAGGCGCGTTGTCGCGCCTGCTCGATCTGAGCGACAACGACCTGATGGACTTGCTCCTCGCGCGCAAGGAACCAGAGGGCGACCTAGACAGCCAGGATATTCACCGGCTGTTGGAGATGCTGCGCAACGTGTAACGCCAAGGTGTAACGCGCTGTGCCCGTTATCGAATCCCGTTTCTATTTTCGATTGAGGATGTGCCATGACTCCGTCTGATGTTAAAGCCACGCTATCGTTCAGCGACAACTCGCCGAGCGTCGAACTGCCGATCTACAAGGGCACGATGGGCCCGGACGTGATCGACATCCGCAAGCTGTACGGCCAGACCGGCAAGTTCACGTACGACCCGGGCTTCATGTCGACGGCAGCTTGTAATTCGGCGATCACGTACATCGACGGCGACAAGGGCGAACTGCTGTACCGCGGCTACCCGATCGACAACCTCGCGCAGAACGCCGACTTCCTCGAGTCCTGCTACCTGCTGCTGAAGGGCGAGCTGCCGAACGCGGCGCAAAAGAAGGAATTCGTCGACACCGTCACGAAGCACACGATGGTGCACGAGCAGATGCACTTCTTCTTCCGTGGCTTCCGCCGCGACGCGCACCCGATGGCGATCCTGGTCGCCGCGGTCGGCGCGCTGTCCGCGTTCTACCACGACTCGCTCGACATCAACGACCCGCGTCACCGCGAAGTGTCGGCGATCCGCATGATCGCGAAGCTGCCGACGCTCGTCGCGATGGCGTACAAGTACAGCATCGGCCAGCCGTTCGTGTATCCGAAGAACTCGCTGTCGTACAGCGCGAACTTCATGCACATGATGTTCTCGAACCCGTGCGAAGAGTACAAGGTCAACGACGTGCTCGTCCGCGCACTCGACCGCATCCTGATCCTGCACGCCGATCACGAGCAGAACGCATCGACGTCGACGGTCCGCCTGGCCGGCTCGTCGGGCGCGAACCCGTTCGCGTGTATCGCGGCCGGTATCGCGTGTCTGTGGGGCCCGGCGCACGGTGGTGCGAACGAAGCCGCGCTGAACATGCTCGAGCAGATCGGTTCGCCGGACAACATCCCCGAATTCATCAAGCAGGTGAAGGACAAGAATTCGGGCGTGAAGCTGATGGGCTTCGGTCACCGCGTGTACAAGAACTACGACCCGCGTGCGAAGCTGATGCGCGAAACGTGCTACGAAGTGCTGAACGAACTCGGCCTGCACGACGACCCGCTGTTCAAGCTCGCGATGCAGCTCGAGAAGATCGCGCTGGAAGACGAATACTTCGTGTCGCGCAAGCTGTACCCGAACGTCGACTTCTACTCGGGTATCGTCCAGCGCGCGCTGGGCATCCCGACGTCGATGTTCACGTGTATCTTCGCGATGGCACGTACGGTTGGCTGGATCGCACAGTGGAACGAAATGATCGCGGATCCGGAACAGAAGATCGGCCGTCCGCGTCAGCTGTTCATCGGCGACACGCCGCGCGAAGCGAAGCCGATCAACGCACGTTAAGTCGTGCGCGGCGCGAACGGCCGCAAGGCCGCTCGCGTCCGGCAACTGCAACGCCCCGACACCCCGGTGGGACATCCCGCCGGGGTGTTTTCATTTGCGCGGCCGACGCTGGCCCGAGCCGGCGCGGCGTTCCAGCGACGGCGGGCGTGTGTCGAGCGGCGGCGAGTCGGTGCCGGTGTCGCTGTCGGGCGCGTGGCCGTGCTGCGCGAAGAACTGCCGGTATGCGCCGGGCGTCATCCCGCGCGCGGCGAGGAACTGGCGGTTGAAGTTCGCGGCGTTCGGAATGCCGCAGCGCGCGGCGACCGTCGCGATCGGCCAGTCGGTGCCGACCAGATGGCGGCACGCATGCGCGAGCCGCAGCCGCTGCACGTAGCGGCCGACGCTTTCGCCGAGGTGCCGTACGAACAACCGCTGCAGCGTGCGTTCGGACATGTGCGCGACGGCCGCGAGCGCATCGACGCGCAGCGGCTCGTGGAACTGCCGGTCGATCGCGTCGAGCACGCGATCGAGCCGCTCTGCTTCGGGCGCGGCGGCGTTCGCGGACGGCGACGCTGCATCGGGTTGATCGTAGGCCTGCGCGGTGGCGAGCGGTTCTCCGCCGGCGTCCGCGAGATCGGCGAGCGTGTCGAGTGCGGCCGCGAGGCGAATGCGCGGCGAAGGGTCGAGCAACTGCGGCAGCCGCGCGCGCATCGCACGGGCCGTATCGGCGTCGAATGCAAGGCCGGGCGCCGCGCGCCGCAGCAGCGAGCGCAGCGGCGCGTACTCGGGGCAGCAGTCGGCCACGCGTCGTGCCCAGTCACCGTCGAACCAGACGACGAGCGCGACTTCCGGCGCCGCGCGATCGATGCGCGCATTCGACGACCACGTATGCGGCAGGTTGGGCGGCACGAGCACCAGATCGTCGTCCGCATAGCGCGCGACGTGATCGCCGATGAAGCGCTGGCCGCGGCTGTTCAGCGTCAGCGTCAGTTCGTACTCGGGATGACGGTGCCATTCGAACGGAATGCGCGCGAGCTGGCGGTGGTACACGCGGATCGAACAGCCGGGGGCGAACGTCACGTGCTCGTACTGCGGTTTCATCGAGGCCTCCGGGCGAGGGCGGGCAGCGCGCCGTGGCATGATCGTGATCGATCGTCACGACGGAGCGATGCCATGTTTTCACATGTTTGCGTGGGCGTCAGCGATACCGCGCGCGCGTACGACTTCTACGCGCCGCTGTTCGCGGAACTCGGGCTGCGGCTGAAGTTCAGCGAGCCGGACGGCTGGTCGGGCTGGATGCCGGCCGATACCGACCGGCCGCTGTTCTTCCTCGGCCGGCCGCTCGACGGCCGCGCGCCCGAACCCGGCAACGGCCATACGATCGCATTCGACGCGCCGACCCGCGCGCAGGTCGACCGCTGCCACGCGCTCGCGCTGCAGCAGGGCGGCACCTGCGAAGGGCCGCCGGGCCTGCGGCCGGACTATCACCCCGACTACTACGGCGCGTATTTCCGCGACCCGGACGGCAACAAGCTGTGCGTGGTCTGCCATCGTCCGGAGTAGCAGGCGGTTGTCAGGATTGTATCGATAGTTGGCCGGATAGTGCCGATGGCGGCGATGTGTCCGCCGTACGCTGAATGCTCATCACCACACGATTCAGCGAGGAGACGACGATGCACCTGACGATTGACGATCTGCCGGTTGCGATCCGCACGGCGAAAAGGGCGCTGCGCGCCGATCTGCCCGGTTACGCGGCCACGTTCCGCGAACTGGAGGGCGATATCGCGCGGCAGGTCGACGCGATCCGTCGCGCGCACGCGCACGGCCGCGACGTGATCCCGGTATTGCGATTCGCGGATATCGCGAACGGCACCGTCGATCCGCAGGCGATCGCCGCGATCCGCACGCACGGCGCCGCGGTGATCCGCGGCGTATTCGACGCGCAGCAGGCGCGCGACTGGAACGACGAGATCGGCGCCTATCTGGATGCGAACCGCTTCGCCGAGCGGCTGCATGCACGCGCCGAGGACCGCTACTTCGGCAATCTCGCATCGGGCAAGCCGCAGATCTACGGCGTCTACTGGTCGAAGCCGCAGGTGGCCGCGCGGCAGTCGCCGGCCCTCACGCAGGCGCGCGTGTTCCTGAACAGCCTGTGGCGTCATGCCGACGGCGCGCGCAGGCATTTCGACCCGGACCAGGTGCCGGCCTACGCCGACCGGATCCGCCGCCGGCCGCCGGGTTCGACGTCGCTCGGGCTGTCGCCGCATGTCGACGGCGGCTCCGTCGAACGCTGGCTCGGCGCGAATTTCCGGCTGGTCTATCGTCACGTGCTGGCCGGCCGCTGGCGCGCTTACGATCCGTTCGACGCGGCGTTCCGCTCCGACGTCGAGGAGATCCCGTCGCCGGCCGTGTGCTCGATGTTCCGCACGTTCCAGGGCTGGACCGCGCTGACGCCGCAGGGGCCCGGCGACGGCACCCTGCAGCTGATTCCGGTCGCGAACGCGATGGCGTATGTCGTGCTGCGCGCGCTGCAGGACGACGTCGCCGACGACGACCTGTGCGGCGCGCGTCCGGGCCGCGCGCTGTCGATCCTGCCCGAATGGCACGCGCTGCTGCTCGACGCGCTGGTGCCGATCCCGCACATGGAGGCGGGCGACGCGGTGTTCTGGCACGGCGACGTCGTGCATGCGGTCGAGGATGCGCATCGCGGCAGCGGCGACAGCAACGTGATGTACATCGCGGCCGCGCCCGGGTGCGCGAAGAACGACGCGTACCTGCAGCGCCAGCGGCTCGCATTCCTGCGCGGCGACAGCCCGCCGGATTTCCCGGCCGATCATTTCGAGGTCGACTTCGACGGACGCGGCGGCGAGGGCGATCTCACACCGCTGGGCCGTGCGCAAATGGGGTTCGCGCCCGTCGGCGCGTGACGGATGCGCCGCATGCACCGGCCGCATCCGCACCGCGCGGAACGGCCGTTTGCGCCGCGCCCGGCGGCCGTCTGCCGAATCCGCTGCATCCTGCCTGCAATTCGACGCGATCGGCTGCGGGCGTGCCCGAATTCGACGCGAATTGCGGAATTTGGCTTCCGATAATGGTCCGGACACAACGCAGCTGCCCCGTGCGCCGCACGGGGGCAGCGTGACCATGGAGGAGTCGATGCAATTCACGCAAGCGATCGTTCGCCGTCCCGCGCCGTCCTGCGGCGCGGGTCTCACCACCGCCGCGCTCGGCGCGCCCGACTACGACAAGACGCTCACGCAGTTCCACGCGTACTGCGACGCGCTGCGCGGGCTCGGCGTCGAGCTGACCGAGCTGCCGCCGCTGGACGCGTTTCCCGATTCGCACTTCGTCGAGGACGTCGCCGTCGTCACGCCCGAATTCGCGGTGATCACGCGTCCCGGCGCACCCGCGCGGCGCGGCGAGACGGTGCACATCGAAGCGGCGCTCGCCGCGCATCGCGACCTGCTGTCGATGCAGGAAGGCCGTCTCGACGGCGGCGACGTGATGCAGGTCGGCAAGCGTTTCTACATCGGCCTGACGGGCCGCACCGATGCCGAAGGCATCGCCGCATTCGAGTCGCTGGTGGCGCGCTATGGTTATTCGGTCGTCGCGGTGCCGGTCGGCGCGGGGCTGCATCTGAAATCGGTCGTCAACGCGCTCGGGGAGGACACGCTGCTCGTGACCGAGGCGCTGGCCGCGCATCCGGCGTTCGCCGACTATCGCCGCATCGCGATCTCGGCCGCCGACGAATACGCCGGCAACACGCTGCGCGTGAACGGCACGCTGATCACGCCAGCCGGCTATCCGCGCGTGCACGACGCGATTCAGTCGCTCGGGATGCCGCTGCACGTGATCGACACGAGCGAGTTCCGCAAGATGGACGGCGGCCTGACCTGCCTGTCGCTGCGGTTCTAGCCGATTGGCGCGCGGCCGCTTCGGCCGGATAATGTGGCCCCCGCGCGGAACCGGAGGAGACGCTCCGCGCACCAGCCACGACCCGACCGGAGCGAACGCGGATGACCGACAAGAAGATGCAGCTCGACAAGATCGATCTCCGGATCCTCGACATCTTGCGTACCGACGGGCGGATTTCCTACCGGAAGCTGTCCGAGCTCGTGAACCTCACGCCGCGTCCGTGCCAGGCGCGCGTGGAGCGGCTCGAGGCGCTCGGCGTGATCGAAGGCTACCGCGCGGTGATCAACGCGCCTCGCGCGACCAAGCCGATCGTCGTGATCGCGCAGATCGTGCTGGCCGATCACGGGCGTTCGCAGGCGCCGTTCGAGGACGAGATGCGGGCCAATCCGGCCGTGCTCGATTGCTGGCTCGTCAGCGGCACGTTCGATTTTCTCGTGCGGCTCGCGTGCGAGGATCTCGACGAATACCGGCGGATCGCGAACGCGTGGCTGGAAAGCCCGCGGTTCCGGATCGAGAAGATCGTGACGACGGCCGAGCTGCAGGCGATCAAGCGCAGCGTCGTCTGACGCGGCCGTGCGCGTCCGGGCCGCCGGCATCGGACGCGCGACCCGGCGGCAGGACCATTTTTTGACGCGAATAACCGGGCCGATCGATTGGTATTCCGAATCAATTCGAGCGGCCCGAATCCAACAGGGTGAACACTATGGATGCTTTGCAAGCGGCAGCGCAGACGGCCGCGCCGTCCGGAACGGCGCTCAAGCGCCGGCTGCAGAGCCGCCACATCGCGATGATCGCGATCGGCGGCTCGATCGGCACGGGGTTGTTCGTCGCGTCGGGCGCGTCGGTCGCGCAGGCGGGGCCGGGCGGGGCGATCGCCGCGTATATCGCGATCGGGCTGATGGTCTACTTCGTCGTCACCGGGCTCGGTGAGATGGCCGCGCTGATGCCGGTGTCGGGCTCGTTCGCGATCTACGGCGAGAAGTACGTCGACGAAGGCTTCGGCGTCGCGCTCGGCTGGACCTACTGGTACAGCTGGGCCGTGACGATCGCGATCGAGCTGGTCGCCGCGCAGATCGTGATGCGCTACTGGTTTCCGGCGGTGCCGGGCGTGTGGTGGGGCGCCGGGTTCCTGGTGCTGATCTTCCTGCTGAACACGCTGTCCGTGCGCGGTTTCGGGGAATCCGAATACTGGTTCTCGCTGATCAAGGTCGTCACCGTGATCGCGTTCATCGCGGCGGGCTTGCTGATCGCGGCCGGCCTGCTCGGCAACGGGCAGCCTGTCGGCTGGCGCAACTTCAGGACCGGCGACGCGCCGTTCGTCGGCGGCGTGCACGCGATGATGAGCGTCGCGCTGATCGCGGGCTTCTCGTTCCTCGGCACCGAGCTGGTCGGGATCACGGCGGGCGAGTCGGAAAACCCGCGCAAGACGATCCCGCGCGCGGTGAAGCAGATCTTCTGGCGCATCATGCTGTTCTACGTGCTCGCGATCTTCGTGATCGGCCTGCTGGTGCCGTACACCGATCCGAACCTGCTCAAGAGCGACGTGACTGATATAGGCGTCAGCCCGTTCACGCTCGTGTTCAGCCATGCGGGCTTTCCGCTCGCCGCGGGCGCGATGAACCTCGTGATCCTGACGGCCGTGCTGTCGGCCGGCAACTCGGGCACGTATGCGGCCACGCGGATGCTGTACAACCTCGCGGCGGAAGGCCGTGCGCCCGCGATGTTCGCGACGCTGTCGCCGGGCGGCGTGCCGCGCAACGCGCTGTTCGCGACGATGGCGGTGGGCGGGCTGTGCTTCCTCACGTCGTTGACCAACAACCAGAGCATCTATCTGTGGCTGCTCAATACGGTCGGCATCACCGGCTTCATCGCGTGGCTCGGCATCGCCGTTTGCCACTACCGGTTCCGCAAGGGCTTTCTGAAACAAGGCTACCGGCTCGAGCAGCTGCCGTATCGCGCGAAGTGGTTCCCGTTCGGGCCGCTGTTCGCGATCGCGATCTGCATCGTGATCTCGCTCGGGCAGGATTACCAGGCGTTCTTCGCCGCCCGCGTCGACTGGATGGAAGTGCTGTCGATCTATGTGTGGATCCCGCTGTTCGTCGCGATCTGGTGGGCGTATCGCCGCGTGCGCAAGAGCCGGCTCGTGCACTACGAGGAGATGGAGATCGGGCCGTGGCTCACGCGCTCGGTCGAGGCCGTCGATGCGGCGGTCGCGCGGCACGGGCAGCCGCACTGAGCGTGACGCGGCGCATGCGCGGCGACGGGGCCGGCTCGCGCAACGCGGCCGGCTCCGGTGAAGCAGGCGTGCTGCCGCTGCGCCTTCATGAAATTCACCCGCGCGGGAGGCGTGGCGCCGCTACTTGTCCAGCTCCGGGTAGTGCCGGAAGATCCCCATGTCGTTGAACGGGATGCGGCGCTCCGACTCGAGATAGCGCGCGACGGGCGGATGCGCCGCGACGCGGTCGTGCAGCCCGACGAGCCCCGCGACCTTGCGTTCCTCGCGCTTCATCGCCTTCGGGAACGCGTAGCGCAGGCCTTCGATCAGCTGGAAGATCGACAGATCCGCGTAACTGAGCGCGCTGCCGGCGATGTGCCCGCCTTTGTGCGGATTCTGCGCGAGCACGCGATCGAAGTAGCCGAGGAATTTCGGCAGCCGATGTTCGAGGAAATCGGCCGCGCGCTCGGCGGCTTCGGCCTTCTGGTCCTCGTAGTAAAGGCCGCTGCCGATCGGGTGATGCGTGTCGTGGATCTCGGTGACGAAATCGGCGACGGTCAACTGAAGCTGATGCACCCACAGCCGGCCGGCTTCGTCGTCGGGCGCGAGCCCCAGCCGCGCGCCGAGAAACAGCAGAATGTTCGCGGCCTGCCCGACGACCATGTCGCCGGCCTTCAGGAACGGCGGCGCGAACGGCACGCATTCGGCCTTCGTGCTGTCCATCAGCCGCATCATCGCCGACACGCCCATGCCGCGCCCCGATTCGCGCGCGACGTCGACGTAGTCGGCCTCGGCCGCTTCGAGCGCGAGCCGTACGTATTCGCCGCGGCCCTGGATTTCGGGCCAGTAATAGAGTTCGTATCGCATGCAGTGCTCCTGTCCGGTCGATGCGTCGGGCGATGCCAGCATCGTGATGGCGGGAAGGGCGGCCGCGCGCCGCCCGTTGCGAATAGACAGTCTAGGAGATCGTGCGGGAAGTGCGGTGCTTGCCGCGCATCACGCACCGCGCTCGTCGCGCTCGCCGCCTTCCGGGCCGTAGAAGAACACCCAGGTCGAGAAGTCGTCGGAGAAGCCGACGAAGCGGTGCGACGCGATTGCGGGGACGAACAGCACGTCGCCCGTCGCGACGCCGCATTCGCGCCCGTCCACGATGAACCGCGACGTGCCGGCGGCGATCACGTAGACCTCGTCGCGCGTGTGCGGCGTCTGCAGATCCTCGCCGCGCGGCCGGTACAGCTCGATGTCGAGCGTGCCGTGTCGAAACAGCGTGGTGAACAGCGTGCCTTCATCGTCGAGGCGGGCGAGCGATTCGTTGATGCCGAGCTTCATCGTCGTGGGCTCCGGGTTACGGATCGTGGGAACGAGGGCATGCGGGTTGCACCATCGTAGCGCGAAATCCGCAGCTCGGCGGGCGGTGCGCGACCCTGCCTGCGAATCGCGTCGCGCGCCATCGATGAAACGGCGGCACCACGATCTCACCACCGATGAAACGAATCGGTCCGCCGGCGAAACGGCGCGGCGATCGTCGGCATGCGTGCGACAGCTTCACCGCAATTTAATAAACGCGCACTACGATCGCGCATCGTCAATCGACGGAGCGTCGTGCTGCGTTTCACGCTTCGATGCTGCCGCCCGTCGCGGATCTCCGCGATTCGCCAGATTGCCATTTCCCCTGACCCCGCGAATTGCACCGCCGCGCGATGCCGCCGCATGCGATTCGCATTGTTTCGTATTTCTTATGAATTCGAATGCATCGACTGCTTCACGCAGAAAATTCCTTGCCGCCGCACCCGGCATCGCGGCGGCGCCGCTGTTGAGCGCATGCGGTGGCGACGACGTCGCATCGGCGCCGCTCACCGATGCGGCGCTGGCCGCGCAGATGTCCGCGAAGCTGAACGGCCAGCTCGGCGATGCGGCGACGGTCGACGCGATCCTGCCCGCGCTGACCGATGTCGGCTTCACCTGGGACCTGCCGACGGTGCCGGCCGCGCAGATCGGCGCGATCGTCGCGTACAGCTTCGGCAATCGCCCGAACGCCGCGAGCGGCAACACGTCGAGCACGGGCGGCAACCAGTCCGCGTTGCCCGATCCGGGGCCCGTCAATGAAGCGCTCGCGGACGCCGTGTACCGCATCCGCCAGCTGAAGCCGGTCAAGGTCTACGCGCAGTGGGAAATCGCGCGCTTTCTCGTGTCGAAATACGGGATGGGCGCCGACGTGCTGTCGTCGGTCGAGCCGGTGATCGCGAGCGACGGCACGATCGTGTACCTGAGCACGGCCGGCGTCGCGGCCGAGGCGGTTACGCGCGCGGGCGGCGCGGCTGCGATGGGCACCGTCGCGGTGGTCGGCCATCGCGACCATGCGAAGCGCTGCATCCAGACCTCGCAGCAGGCCGGCATGAAGGCGGCCGCCGTCGCCGAGGTGCCGCTCCCGACCGTGTACGACCCGCAATCGGGCCAGCCGTGGACGCGCAACCGCAGCCTCTACCTCGTGCACGACATGTATGCGCAGATGCTGACCCGCGCGATCGCCGCGACGATGCAGGCGTTTCCGAAGGGCTGACGTCTGCCGTTCTCCACTCGAATCTCATGACCATGACGACCCGCCGCCATTTCCTCGCTTCCTCTTCGCTGCTCGCTGCATCGTGCGCCGCCGTCGCGCCCGCGCGCGCGAGCGGTGCTCCCGTGTCCGATGCGGAACTCCAGCGCCAGATGCTCGGCAAGCTGACCGACGAACTGAACGATCGCGCGACCGCGGCCGACGAGACCGGCTACCTGCTCGACACGTTGTTCTCATGGACGCCGCCGGGCGTCGATGCGGCCGCCATCAACACGATCGCCGCGTTCGGCTTCGGCAGTCGCGCGGGCGCGTCCGGTGCCGCGCCCGTCCCGGGCCCGGTGAACGAGGCGATCGCCGATGCGGTGTTCCAGCTTCGGCAAAAGGCCGCGGCGCCGATTTACGCGCAGCAGGAAGTCGCGAGCGTGCTCGCGTCGAAGTACGGACTGACGGCCGGCGTGACGTCGATCGCGACGCGGGCACCGGCCGCCGGCAGCCCGATCCCGACCCCCGACGGCGTCGTCGCCGCGATCGTCCGACAGGCCGGCTCGGCCGCGGCGCTCGGCAAGGTCGGCATCGTCACGCATCGGGATCAGGCGTCGCTCGCCGTGCGCGTGTCGAGCGCTGCGGGAATGCAGGCCGCGGTACCGGCCGGGCTGACGCTGCCGGTGTTCTACGACAGCGCCGCGCAATTGCCTGCATTGCGGCGTCGCGATCTCTACCTGCTGAGCAACGCGGGCGTGCAGCTCGGCATGCTGCGGCTCGCGCTGATCAACCGCGAATACCCGAACGGCTGACGTTCCCCGTTTGGCTGGTAATGCCGATACAGGTATTGACACTACCAGCCAAACCACTGTTTTTAATGGGTTTTTTCGCACCGCGCCCGCGCCGCGGCGCGTTCTGCGTGGCATAATCGACCGCATCCGCAAGGCTTGTAGTCACAACGACCCCGCATACCCATGGCACAGACTCTCTACGACAAACTGTGGAATACCCACGTCGTCCACACCGAGGACGACGGCACGGCATTGCTCTACATCGACCGTCAGCTGCTGCACGAAGTCACGAGCCCGCAGGCGTTCGAAGGGCTGAACGTCGCGCACCGCCCGGTGTGGCGCATCAGCGCGAACCTGGCCGTGTCGGACCACAACGTCCCGACCACGGATCGAAGCCACGGCATCGCCGATCCGGTCTCGAAGCTGCAGGTCGACACGCTCGACGCGAACTGCGATGCGTTCGGCATCACGCAGTTCAAGATGAACGACGTGCGTCAGGGCATCGTGCACATCATCGGGCCGGAGCAGGGCGCGACACTGCCGGGCATGACGATCGTCTGCGGCGACTCGCACACGTCGACGCACGGCGCGTTCGGCGCGCTCGCGCACGGCATCGGCACGTCGGAAGTCGAGCACGTGCTCGCGACGCAAACCTTGCTGCAGAAAAAGAGCAAGAACATGCTCGTGAAGGTCGAGGGCACGCTGCCGCGCGGCTGTACCGCGAAGGACATCGTGCTCGCGATCATCGGCAAGATCGGCACGGCCGGCGGCACGGGCTACGCGATCGAATTCGGCGGCTCGACGATCCGCGCGCTGACGATGGAAGGCCGGATGACCGTCTGCAACATGGCGATCGAAGCCGGCGCGCGCGCGGGCATGGTCGCCGTCGACGACACGACGATCGACTACCTGAAGGGTCGTCCGTTCGTGCCGACCGGCGCGCAATGGAACCAGGCCGTCGAGTACTGGCGCGAATTCAAGTCCGACGAAGGCGCGCAGTTCGACCGCGTCGTCGAGCTGAACGCGGCCGAGATCGTCCCGCAGGTCACGTGGGGCACGTCGCCGGAAATGGTCACGTCGATCGACGGTCGCGTGCCGGACCCCGAGCGCGAGAAGGATCCGGTCAAGCGCGACGCGATGGAGCGCGCGCTGGCCTACATGGCGCTCGAGCCGAACACGCCGATCGAGTCGATCAAGGTCGACAAGATCTTCATCGGTTCGTGCACGAACGCGCGCATCGAAGATATCCGCGCGGCCGCCTACGTCGTGAAGAAGCTGAACCGCCGCATTGCGTCGAACGTGCGGCTCGCGATGGTCGTGCCGGGCTCGGGCCTCGTGAAGGCGCAGGCCGAGCGCGAAGGCCTCGACAAGGTGTTCACCGACGCGGGCTTCGAATGGCGCGAGCCGGGCTGCTCGATGTGCCTCGCGATGAACGCCGACCGGCTCGAGCCGGGCGAGCGCTGCGCGTCGACGTCGAACCGCAACTTCGAAGGCCGGCAAGGCGCGGGCGGTCGCACGCACCTCGTGAGCCCCGCGATGGCGGCGGCGGCGGCGATCGAAGGCCATTTCGTCGACATTCGCCAGCTGGGGTAACGCGTGACGGCATCGAAGCTCATCGCGCGGCTGGTGGCCGCGCTGGCGCTCGCGGGGCTGGGCTTCGGCCTCGCGGGCTGCAATACCGTCCGAGGCTTCGGCCAGGACGTCAACGCCGCCGGCAATGCGCTGCAGCGCGCCGCGGACTGACGCCCACCGAGAATTTGTCGATGTGCGCCGGCTGACTGCCGGCCCTCCAACCGGATAGACGGATCATGGAAAAATTCACTGTACATACCGGCGTCGTGGCGCCGCTCGATCGCGAGAACGTCGACACCGACGCGATCATCCCGAAGCAGTTCCTGAAGTCGATCAAGCGCACGGGCTTCGGTCCGAACGCGTTCGACGAATGGCGTTACCTCGACCACGGCGAGCCGGGCCAGGACAACTCGAAGCGCCCGCTGAACCCGGACTTCGTGCTGAATCAGCCGCGCTACCAGGGCGCATCGGTGCTGCTGGCACGCAAGAACTTCGGCTGCGGCAGCTCGCGCGAGCACGCGCCGTGGGCGCTGCAGCAGTACGGCTTCCGCGCGATCATCGCGCCGAGCTTCGCCGACATCTTCTTCAACAACTGCTACAAGAACGGGCTGTTGCCGATCGTGCTGACCGAGCAGCAGGTCGATCACCTGTTCAACGACACGTATGCGTTCAACGGCTATCAGCTGACGATCGACCTCGATGCGCAGGTCGTGCGCACGGGCGACGGCCGCGAGTATACGTTCGACATCACCGCGTTCCGCAAGTACTGCCTGCTGAACGGTTTCGACGACATCGGCCTGACGCTGCGTCACGCGGACAAGATCCGCCAGTTCGAAGCCGAGCGGCTCGCGAAGCAGCCGTGGCTCAACAACAAGCTGGTCGGCTGAGATTGCCTCCGGGCGGGCGCGCATGACGCGCGCTCGCCGACCTGCCACCCATACCTATCCAGTCAGGAATAACGCATGAAGATTGCAGTGCTGCCCGGCGACGGCATCGGTCCGGAAATCGTCAACGAAGCGGTCAAGGTGCTGAACGCCCTCGACGAGAAGTTCGAGCTCGAGCAGGCGCCGGTTGGCGGCGCGGGCTACGAGGCGAGCGGTCATCCGTTGCCGGACGCGACGCTGAAACTCGCGAAGGAAGCCGACGCGATCCTGTTCGGCTCGGTCGGCGACTGGAAGTACGACTCGCTCGAGCGCGCGCTGCGCCCCGAGCAGGCGATCCTCGGGCTGCGCAAGCATCTCGAGCTGTTCGCGAACTTCCGTCCGGCGATCTGCTATCCGCAGCTCGTCGATGCGTCGCCGCTGAAGCCGGAACTGGTCGCGGGCCTCGACATCCTGATCGTGCGCGAACTGAACGGCGACATCTACTTCGGCCAGCCGCGCGGCGTGCGCGCGGCACCGGACGGCCCGTTCGCCGGCGCGCGCGAAGGCTTCGACACGATGCGCTACTCGGAACCGGAAGTGCGCCGCATCGCACACGTCGCGTTCCAGGCCGCGCAAAAGCGCGCGAAGAAGCTGCTGTCGGTCGACAAGTCGAACGTGCTGGAGACGTCGCAGTTCTGGCGCGACGTCATGATCGACGTGTCGAAGGAATACGCGGACGTCGAACTGTCGCACATGTACGTCGACAACGCGGCGATGCAGCTCGCGAAGGCGCCGAAGCAGTTCGACGTGATCGTGACCGGCAACATGTTCGGCGACATCCTGTCGGATGAAGCGTCGATGCTGACGGGCTCGATCGGCATGCTGCCGTCGGCGTCGCTCGACAAGAACAACAAGGGTCTGTACGAGCCGTCGCACGGTTCGGCGCCGGACATCGCGGGCAAGGGCATCGCGAATCCGCTGGCGACGATCCTGTCGGCCGCGATGCTGCTGCGCTATTCGCTGAATCGCGCGGAGCAGGCCGACCGCATCGAGCGCGCCGTGAAAACGGTGCTCGAACAAGGCTACCGCACCGGCGACATCGCGACGCCGGGCTGCCATCAGGTCGGCACGGCGGCGATGGGCGACGCGGTGGTCGCCGCGCTGTAAGCGCGCGGCAAGGCAACAGGCAGTCAAGATAGAAAAGGGCGCGAACGGGCCGCGAAATCGGCCGGTTCGCGCGCGGTTGGCCGTTGTGCGGGCAACCGGCTTTGTGTAGACTCGAACGATGGCGCTGATTTCCCTGATCTCCCCGGTCCTGAAACTCCACGGCAACACTGCCCGTGCGGGTGCGCGCGCCATCGTCATCACGAAAACCATTACCACGAAAACGATCATTAAACGCTGATCGCCGTCGTGCCCGCCTGTTTCCCCGCGCGGTCACGCGGGGACGGAAATGGCGGGGAAGCTCCATTCAAGCAAAGGGTTAGTCATGAACGTAGGTCTCGTAGGTTGGCGCGGCATGGTCGGCAGCGTGCTGATGCAGCGCATGCAGGAAGAAGGTGATTTCGACCTGATCGAACCGGTGTTTTTCAGCACCAGCAACACGGGCGGCAAGGCGCCGTCGTTCGCGAAAAACGAGACTACGCTCAAGGACGCGACCAACGTCGACGAGCTGAAGAAGTGCGACGTGATCATCACGTGCCAGGGCGGCGACTACACGAACGACGTGTTCCCGAAGCTGCGCGCGGCCGGCTGGAACGGCTACTGGATCGATGCGGCCTCGTCGCTGCGGATGAACGACGACGCGGTCATCATCCTTGATCCGGTCAACCTCGACGTGATCAAGGACGCGCTCGTCAAGGGCACGAAGAACTTCGTCGGCGGCAACTGTACGGTCAGCCTGATGCTGATGGCGCTCGGCGGCCTGTTCCGCGAGAACCTCGTCGACTGGATGACGGCGATGACCTACCAGGCCGCATCGGGCGCGGGCGCGCAGAACATGCGTGAACTGCTGTCGCAGATGGGCACGCTGCACGGTTCGGTGCAGGAGCAACTCGCCGATCCGGCTTCCGCGATTCTCGACATCGACCGCCGCGTGCTCGCGACGATGAACAGCGACGCGATGCCGACGAGCCACTTCGGCGTGCCGCTCGCCGGCTCGCTGATCCCGTGGATCGACAAGGATCTCGGCAACGGGATGTCGAAGGAAGAGTGGAAGGGCGGCGCGGAAACCAACAAGATCCTCGGCAAGCCGGCCATGGGCGAGCCGGGCTCGATCCCGGTCGACGGCCTGTGCGTGCGGATCGGCGCGATGCGCTGCCACTCGCAGGCGCTGACGATCAAGCTGAAGAAGGACGTCCCGCTCGACGAAATCAACGGCATCCTCGCGTCGGCGAACGACTGGGTGAAGGTCGTGCCGAACGAGCGCGAAGCGTCGATGCGCGACCTGTCGCCGGCGAAGATCACCGGCACGCTGACGGTGCCGGTCGGTCGCCTGCGCAAGCTCGCGATGGGTGGCGAATACCTGTCGGCGTTCACGGTCGGCGACCAGCTGCTGTGGGGCGCGGCCGAGCCGCTGCGCCGCATGCTGCGCATCCTGCTCGACAAGTAAGCCGGGCCGCGCCGCGCGCAGTGCGCGCGTGACGCGAAACGCCTGCCAGCCCTTCGCGGGGCGGCAGGCGTTTTTTTTGTCCGGCGTCAGGTCTTGTGCGGACCGCCGATTGCGCGGAAGTCCCGAACCGCTCGCGCGGCCGGGGCTTTTCCTGCATCGCCATCCTTTGGCACGAGGAATCGATGCGACGCGAAGTACAAGGAGGGGCCGAATTCGTTCCGGAACCCGATGCCGTCGTCCGGTTTTTCATCGATTGATGATCCTCTTTTGACAAAACCGGCGCGTGCGATTCTGTGCCCGGATCGGCGATGCCTTCGCGCGATTCGCGCACCGACGGCCCGACGCGGTCGGCCGTAAGGTCGCGGCGCAGGCGCGGACGGCCGCATCCGCAGGCGACGAATTCGGCCGGAACGCGATCGTGTGAAGTAAACTATGCGGTTACGACGCGCAGAGCCGCCCAAAGCGTCGCGTTCTGCGCGACGCTTTTGCATTTCTGCGGCGACTTTATTGACGCTTTCCTACGCGAATCCGAGCCGCGCCCGCGCGCGGCGATAGAGCCTACGATGTCCCGAATTTCCTTGTTTCCGCGTCAGTCCCGTCTGGCGCGCGCCGTGCGTGGCGCGCTGGCGATCCTGGCGCTCGGCGCGGCCGCTCCGGCCTGGGCGGCCGGTTCCGGCGAGCTGCCGGCGTCCGCCGCCGGCGGTGCCGCGCCGCTCAACGTGACGGTCCAGCCGGGCCAATCGTTGAACGACCTCGCGAAAGCCGCGACGCAATCGCACGATCCGGGCGTGCTCGCGCGCGCCGGCCGCGCGCTGTTCGACGCTAATCCGCAGGCGTTCATGAAGCACGACCCGAGCCGCCTGAAAGTCGGCGCGACGCTGACGGTGCCGGCGCTCGATGCGACCGGCGCGGCGCTCGTGCCGGCTGCTGCGTCGGGGGCGTCGGCTGCGTCCGCGCCGGTTGCCGCGTCGGGCACGGTGGCGGTCGCGCAGCATGGCGCATCCGCACCGCGTCTTGGGTCGGCCGCGCAAGCCGCGCCGGCCGTATCGGCCGCGCATACGGCGCCGGTCAGCGGGGCGAGCGTCACGGTCGCAGCCGGGGTGGCGGCAGGAGCGTCGGCTTCGAGCGGCGCGTCCGCCGCGCACGGCGCGTCGACGGTCGAATCCGTCCAGTCGCCCGCGGCTGCGGCCGGCGCAAGCGGGCCGCACGTGTGGAACGGCGCGATCCAGTCCGCACCGTCGTCCGCCAGCGAGGCCGTGACGCAGGCCGGACCGGGCGGTGCGGCTCAAGGGATGCACGAACCGTCCGCGGCAGCACCCGTCGCGGGTGCGTCGCAGCCGCGGCCGTCGAGCCTGCAGCAATTGCTCGCGCTGAAGAACCGCGTGCTGATGGAACTGCAGAAGCACGGGATCGGGAAGCCGGCCGCCACGAACAACGTTGCACCGGCGCCGGCGCCCGCTGCGCCGCGTCCCGCTGCGAACGGCACGAACGGCACGAACGGCACGAACGGCACGAGCGGCACGAGCGGCACGAATGATGCGGCGGCGTCAGCTGCCGCGTCGTCGTCGGCTGCGAGCGAAGCGTCGTCCGGCGTGGCCGCGAGTGCGGTGCAGCCGGCATCGGCGCCCGTGCAGCCAGCCGTGCCGGCGGCGACCGCCGCGCCTGCACGCGGTTCGGAACAGATCGACTGGCATCCGGCCGCAGCGGCCGGCGCCGCCGTGGTCGTGCTGGCGGCCGGTTTTGCGTGGCGCAAGCGCCGGAAAGCGCGGCCGACCAACGAAACCGCACCGGCATCCGGCGGGACGGCTGTTGCCGACGGCGGTGCATCGTCGTCGCCGGTCGCATCCACCGAGCCAGTGCCGCCGATTCTCCCCGAGACGCCGTTGGCCCGCGACGCGGCCGCCGATCTGAGTCTGGTCACGGCCGCGGCCGCAGCGGCGGAGACGTTCGAGACGCACGAACCCGAAATCCCGTCGCCGTCGGAAACGGCGAAGCCGCACGACGTTCAGGCGGAAGCATCGTCCGCGCGCATCGCACCCGACAGCGAAGCAACGCCGGCCCCGCACGACGAGAAGCCTGTCGCGGAACCGGCCGCGGACGAGCCGCTCGTCACGCCCGCCGCACCCGCGACGAACGACGCGCAGCACGCAGCGCTGATGCAGAACGCGATCAGCGCGCTCAACAGCCTCGACATGCCGCTGCCGCCGCGTACGGCCGATGAGCCGTCCGCACGGGAAGGGCAAGCCGAAGGCGAGAAAATCGCAACTAACGGTCAATCCGCCGCGCACCCGCCAGTTGGCGCGACCGATCCGTCCCCGGAACATCCGGCCGACCACGACGACGAGTTCGACTGGGATCCGGACGCGGCAACGCCAGCGCCTCACACGGGCGGTGCCGCCGCGCCGTCGTCGCTGCCGCCGCTCGGCGTCGCGCAGTTCGGCGCGCTGAAGCTGGATTTCGATCTCGACCTGCCGTCCGCGCCGGGTGCCGTGCTGCCCGCGCTGACGCCGGAAGAACTCGCCCGCATCGCCCGCAACAAGCTGGATCTCGCGTCGGAGTACGTGCAACTGGGCGATCTGTCCGGCGCGCGCACGCTGCTGCAGGAAGTGGTCGACGCGAACGACGCCGCCACGCGCGACGATGCGCGTGCGCTGCTCGCGAAACTCGCGGAAGAGGCGTGATGCGGATCGCGCTCGGGATTCAGTACGACGGCGCCGCATTCTGCGGCTGGCAAGCGCAGCCGCACGGCAAGACCGTGCAGGATGCGCTCGAGCGCGCACTCGGCGCGTTCGCATGCGTGCCGCTGCACACGACGGTCGCGGGGCGGACCGACACGGGCGTGCACGGGCTCGGACAGGTCGTGCATTTCGATACGGAGCTCGATCGCGCGGATTTCTCGTGGGTGCGCGGCACCAACGCATTTCTGCCGCCCACCGTGTCCGTGCAGTGGGCGAAGCCGATGCCGGACGCGTTCCACGCGCGTTTCTCGGCGTTCGAACGCACGTACTACTACGCGCTGTACGTGCATCCCGTGCGCTCGCCGATGCTGGCCGGCCGCGCGGGCTGGATCCACACGCCGCTCGACGACGACGCGATGCGCGCGGCCGCCGCGCATCTGATCGGCGAGCACGACTTCTCGTCGTTCCGGTCGTCGGAATGCCAGTCGAAGACGCCGGTCAAACACCTGTACCAGATCGACGTGCGGCGCGCGGGCCACTTCATTCATTTCCGCTTCCGCGCGAACGCGTTCCTGCACCACATGGTGCGCAACCTGATGGGCTGCCTCGTCGCGGTGGGGCGCGGCCGCTATCCGGCCGACTGGCTCGCCGACGTGCTGGCCGGGCGCGATCGCAATCTCGCGGCGCCCACGTTCATGGCCGACGGGCTGTACCTCGCCCATGTCGGCTACCCGGCGGAATTCGCCGTCCCGCCCGCGCAGCTCGGCAGCGTGCCGTGGAGCAGCGTCTGGGCCGATCTGGACCCACAATCATGACGGATCACGCCGTGTCTTCTTCGACCTCCGCCGCGGCCGGCCTCGCGCCGCGCACGCGCATCAAGCTGTGCGGCCTGTCGCGCCCCGAGGACGTGCTGCATGCCGCCGCGCTCGGCGCCGACGCGATCGGCCTCGTGTTCTATCCGAAGAGCCCGCGCGCGGTGTCGATCGCGCAGGCGGCCGAACTCGCGAGCCTCGCGCCGCCGTTCGTGTCGGTGGTCGGGCTGTTCGTGAACGCGACCGAAGCGGAGATCGAGGCGGTCGTGCGCGACGTGCCGCTCACGATGCTGCAATTGCACGGCGACGAGACGCCCGAGCAGTGCGACGCCCTCGGCCGCGCGGCGCGCCTGCCGTGGTTGCGCGCGGTGCGCGTCGGCCCCTCGACGCAGCCGGCCGATTTGGTAGAATCGGCTCTTCATTATTCGAAAGCGCGCGGCCTCCTGTTCGACACCCTGGTGCCGGACTACGGTGGTAGCGGCAAGGTCTTCGATTGGTCTCTTATTCCCGCAGAGCTCGCGCATCGGGCCGTTTTGAGTGGTGGCTTGAGCGCGCAAAACGTCGGTGATGCGATTCGCCAGTTGCGTCCGTTTGCTGTCGATGTCTCGAGTGGCATCGAAGTGGAGGGCGCGAAGGGCGTGAAGGATCACGCCCGGATGGCGGCGTTCGTACGCGCGGTGCGCGAAGCGGACGCCGGGTGATGCAAGAAGGTGCGGCCCCGACAGCGGGGCGCACCGACCGATCGAGAGTGACACCATGTACAACCTTCCTGATGATCGCGGCCACTTCGGCCCGTATGGCGGCGTGTTCGTCGCCGAAACGCTGATTCACGCGCTGGACGAACTGCGCACGGCGTATGAAAAATTCCGGAACGACCCCGATTTCGTCGCCGAGTACGAGCGCGAACTGAAGTACTTCGTCGGCCGTCCGTCGCCGATCTATCACGCGCAGCGCTGGAGCGAGACGCTCGGCGGCGCGCAGATCTACCTGAAGCGCGAGGACCTGAACCACACCGGCGCGCACAAGATCAACAACGTGATCGGCCAGGCGCTGCTCGCGAAGCGGATGGGCAAGAAGCGCGTGATCGCCGAGACCGGCGCCGGCCAGCACGGCGTCGCGACGGCGACGATCTGCGCGCGCTTCGGCATGGAGTGCATCGTCTACATGGGCGCCGAGGACGTGCGCCGCCAGGCCGCGAACGTCTACCGGATGAAGCTGCTCGGCGCGACGGTCGTGCCGGTCGAATCGGGTTCGCGCACGCTGAAGGACGCGCTGAACGAAGCGATGCGCGATTGGGTCACGAACATCGAAAGCACGTTCTACATCATCGGCACGGTGGCGGGCCCGCACCCGTATCCGGCGATGGTGCGCGACTTCCAGCGCGTGATCGGCGACGAGTGCAAGGTGCAGATGCCGGAACTCGCCGGCCGGCAGCCGGACGCGGTGATTGCGTGCGTCGGCGGCGGCTCGAACGCGATGGGCATCTTCTATCCGTACATCGACGATGCTTCCGTGCAGCTGATTGGCGTCGAAGCGGCCGGCGACGGCCTCGACACCGGCCGTCACGCGGCGTCGCTGATCGCCGGCAGCCCCGGCGTGCTGCACGGCAACCGCACGTACCTGCTGCAGGACGACAACGGCCAGATCATCGAGACGCATTCGGTGTCGGCCGGCCTCGACTATCCGGGCGTCGGCCCCGAGCACGCATGGCTGAAGGACAGCGGCCGCGCGCAGTACGTGCCGATCACCGACGACGAGGCGCTGAAGGCGTTCCACGACTGCTGCCGGATCGAGGGGATCATCCCCGCGCTCGAGTCGAGCCACGCGATCGCGTACGGCGTGAAGCTCGCGCCGACGTTGCCGAAGGACAAGATCCTGCTCGTCAACCTGTCGGGCCGCGGCGACAAGGACATGCACACGGTCGCCGAGCGATCGGGCATCGCGCTCTGACCCCGACCGATGCGTGACCTGATCGAACAACCGGGCGGCGGCGCCGCGAGCGAAGCGGAGGCGGTGCAGCCTGCCGTCGCCGTGCCGCGCGCACGGCCGTCCGGGATCGAGCTGCACAACCGCGATTTCATGACCGAAGCCGCGCGCCTGCCGGATGCGTCGATCGACCTGATCGTCGCCGATCCGCCGTACGGGCTCGGCAAGGACTACGGCAACGACTCGGACAAGCGTTCGGGCGACGATTTCCTCGCGTG
Source organism: Burkholderia sp. Bp9090 (assembly GCF_003857985.1). NCBI lineage: Bacteria > Pseudomonadati > Pseudomonadota > Betaproteobacteria > Burkholderiales > Burkholderiaceae > Burkholderia > Burkholderia sp. Bp9090. The sequence goes on along the minus strand of NZ_QTPV01000004.1, from coordinate 110,502 downwards.
GACGCGCGAGTGGCTCGAGCTCGCGATTCCGAAGCTCAAGCCGAGCGGGTCGATGTACATCTTCTGCACGTGGCAGTACGCGCCGGAAATCTTCAGCTTCCTGAAGACGAAGCTCACGATGGTCAACGAGATCATCTGGGACCGGCGCGTGCCGAGCATGGGCGGCACGACGCGCCGTTTCACGTCGGTGCACGACAACATCGGCTTTTTCGCGGTTTCCAAAGCGTATTACTTCGATCTCGATCCGGTCCGCATCCCGTACGACGCCGACACGAAGAAGGCCCGCTCGCGCAAGCTGTTCGAAGGCAGCAAGTGGCTGGAGATGGGCTACAACCCGAAGGACGTCTGGTCGGTCTCGCGCCTGCATCGGCAGCACGCGGAGCGCGTCGATCATCCGACCCAGAAGCCGCTGGAAATCATCGAGCGGATGGTGCTCGCAAGCTGCCCGCCGGGCGGCCGCGTGCTCGATCCGTTCATGGGCAGCGGCACGACCGCGGTGGCCTGCGCACGGCAGGGGCGCGACTTCGTCGGCTACGAGATCAACGAAAGTTATTGTGCGATCGCGCACGAGCGCGTGAGCGCGCTCGTCGCGCCGGCGTGCGCGTGAGTCGCGCCGCCGAGTCGCCGATCGCATCAAGGAAAATTGCCATGTCCTCCCGTATCCAGCAGACCTTCGCCGCACTCGCCGAACAAGGCCGCAAGGGCCTGATCCCGTTCATCACGGCCGGCGACCCCGATCCCGCGAAGACCGTCGAATTCATGCACGCGCTCGCCGAAGGCGGCGCCGACGTGATCGAGCTCGGCGTGCCGTTCTCGGACCCGATGGCCGACGGCCCCGTGATCCAGCGCTCGTCGGAACGCGCGCTCGCGCGCGGCGTCACGCTGAAGAGCGTGCTCGCCGACGTGAAGCGCTTCCGCGAGACCGACCAGAAAACCCCCGTTGTGCTGATGGGCTATGCGAACCCGATCGAGCGGATGGGCGTCGACGCGTTCGCGGCCGAAGCGCAGGCGGCCGGCGTCGACGGCGTGCTCGTCGTCGACTATCCGCCCGAGGAAGCGGGCGTGTTCGCCGAGAAAATGCGTGCCGCGCAGATCGATCCGATCTTCCTGCTCGCGCCGACGTCGACCGACGAACGCATCGCAGACGTGGGCAAGATCGCGAGCGGCTACGTGTACTACGTGTCGCTCAAGGGCGTGACCGGCGCCGGAAATCTGGATGTTTCGAGCATTGCGGGTAAAATCCCGGCCATCAAGTCGCGCGTGCCGGTTCCGGTGGGCGTCGGCTTCGGCATCCGCGACGCCGAAACGGCGCGCGCGGTGGCCGAAGTGTCGGACGCCGTCGTGATCGGCAGCCGCCTGGTGCAGCTGCTCGAGAGCGCCGCGCCGGAGGGCGCCGCCGCCGCGCTGAAGACTTTCATCGCCGAGCTGCGCGCCGCCCTGGACGGCGCCGGCAACACGGCGCGATAAACACAACACAGGAAGCGGGAACGGGCCGGTCGGCCCGCCCCGCCACGGAACAGGAAACCATACGATGAGCTGGCTCGACAAACTGTTGCCGCCGAAGATCAAGCAGACCGACCCGAAAAGCCGCAAGGGCATTCCGGAAGGCCTGTGGGTCAAGTGCCCGTCCTGCGAGGCCGTGCTGTACCGCAACGACGTGGACGCGAACCTGCACGTGTGCCCGAAGTGCGATCACCACATGCGCATCGGCGCGCGCGAGCGCCTCGACGGGCTGCTGGATCCGGAAGGCCGCTATGAAATCGGCCAGGAAATCGTGCCGGTCGACTCGCTGAAGTTCAAGGACAGCCGCAAGTACCCCGATCGTCTGAAGGAAGCGATGGACGAGACGGGCGAGACCGACGCGATGGTCGTGATGGGCGGCGCGATCCACACGCTGCCCGTCGTCGCGGCCTGCTTCGAGTTCTCGTTCATGGGCGGCTCGATGGGCTCGGTCGTCGGCGAGCGCTTCGCGCGCGGCGCGCAGAACGCGCTGGAGCAGCAGGTGCCGTTCATCTGCTTTACCGCTTCGGGCGGCGCCCGGATGCAGGAAAGCCTGCTGTCGCTGATGCAGATGGCCAAGACCACCGCGATGCTGACCAAGCTGGCCGAGGCCAAGCTGCCGTTCATTTCGGTGCTGACCGACCCGACGATGGGCGGCGTGTCGGCGAGCTTCGCGTTCCTCGGCGACGTCGTGATCGCCGAGCCGAAGGCGCTGATCGGCTTCGCCGGCCCGCGCGTGATCGAGCAGACGGTTCGCGAAAAGCTGCCGGAAGGCTTCCAGCGCGCGGAATTCCTGCTGAAGACGGGCGCGATCGACATGATCGTCGACCGCCGCAAGATGCGCGACGAGATCGCGCAACTGCTCGCGCTGCTGCAGCGACAGCCGGCCGACGCGCTGGCCTGATTGGCGCGGCGTTGTGAACTGCGCGCGTCGCCCGGCTGAACCGCCGGGCGGCGCGTTTCGTTTTTTGGCGTAGTGGCGGTACCGATTCAGATTTGATCCGATGAGCACTTTTCCCACTCTCGACGCGTGGCTTTCGCATCTCGAACGCGCGCACCCGGTCGGCATCGACATGGGCCTCACCCGCATCGGGCAGGTCAAGGCGGCGCTGCAGCTCGAATTCACGTGCCCCGTGATCACGGTCGGCGGCACGAACGGCAAGGGTTCGACCTGCGCGTTCCTCGAGGCGATCCTCGTTCACGCGGGCTACAAGGTCGGCTGCCACACGTCGCCGCACCTGCTCGAATTCGGCGAGCGTGCGCGCGTGAACGGCCAGCAGGTCAGCGACGCCGAGCTGCTGCCGCACTTCGAAGCCGTCGAAGCGGCGCGCACGTCGCTGCCGGAGCCGGTGTCGCTCACGTACTTCGAATTCACGACGCTCGCGATCCTGCACCTGTTCGCGTCGCGCGGGCTCGATGCGGTGATCCTCGAAGTCGGCCTCGGCGGCCGGCTCGATGCGGTCAACATCATCGATACCGATTGCGCGATCGTCACGAGTATCGACATCGACCATACCGAATACCTCGGCGACACGCGCGAGAAGATCGCGTTCGAGAAGGCGGGGATCTTCCGCGCGGGCAAGCCGGCGATCTGCGGCGATCCCGCGGTGCCGAACACGCTGGTCGAGCATGCCGAAGCGATCGGCGCCGACCTGTGGCTGGTCGGCCGCGATTTTCGCTACGAAGCGCAGCCGGGCGCGGAGCGCCAGCAATGGAGCTACCTCGGCCGCGAGAAGCGCTATCCGGCGCTCGCTTACCCGGCGCTGCGCGGTGCGAACCAGCTGATCAATGCATCGGCCGCGCTGGCCGCGCTCGAGGCGCTGCGCCCGGTGCTGCCGGTGTCCGCGCAGGACATCCGGCTCGGGCTCGCGAACGTCGAGTTGCCGGGGCGCTTCCAGGTGCTGCCCGGCAAGCCGGCGATCGTGCTGGACGTCGCGCACAACCCGCATGCGGCGGCCGTGCTCGAGCAGAATCTGGGCAACATGGGCTTCTTCCCATACACGTACGCGGTGTTCGGTGCGATGCACGACAAGGACATCGACGGCGTGCTGCGGCACCTGAAGGGCGAGATCGACCACTGGTGCGTGACCGACCTGCCGCTGCCGCGCGCGGCGAGCGCGGAGCAGCTCGAAGCCGCGCTGCGGAAGGCCGGCGTGGAGGACGGGGCCGATTCGAGCGTGACGCGGTACGCGTCGCCCGCCGAAGCGTTTCGCGATGCACTAAAAAGAGCATCCGAGAATGATAGAATCGTGGTTTTCGGCAGTTTCCATACGGTGGCGGGTGTGATGGCCTACCGGAAATCGCAGCAACACTGACTGAAGGGCAGTTTCGGACTCAGCCATTCATGGGAATTTTCTCGTTCGGCAAGAAAGACGACGACGCGCCCCCGCGGCGCGGCGGTCGTACCGGGGCCTCCCGGAACGTGCGCACGGAGCGCACTGAACGCGTCGAGCGGCGCACGCGTCGCACCGAGCGTCCGGAATCGGACGCGCTGCTCCTCGATCCGACCCTTCCTGAAAAGCAACGCGCCCGCCGGCGCCTCGTCGGCGCGATCGCGCTCGTCGTCGCCGCGGTGATCGTGCTGCCGATGGTGCTCGATTCGCACCCGAAGCCGGTGACGGACGACATCGCGATCGACATTCCGAACCGGCCCGCGCATCAGGCGGTCGCGCCGCGTGACGACGACGCGTCCGACGTGCAGGCGGGCGTCGCGCACGACGAGCCGCCGGCCTCCGACGCCGCGGTGGCGGCCGTTCCGGCCCCCGCGGAGAAGGACACGGCCAAGCCGGCCGCGAAGCCCGAACCCTCGACGACCACGGCGAGCGTGACGCCGCCGAAGCCCGCTGCCAAGCCAGCCGCGGCCGCACCTGCGCCGAAGCCGGCCGCGCCGAAGCCGGCGCCCGCGGCGGTCGCGAACGCCGACGCCGCGGCCGACAGCGGCGATGCGTCGTCGCCGGCCTCGCCGGCCGGTGCGCGCTTCGCGGTGCAGCTCGGCTCGTTCAAGGACGACGCAACGGCCCGTTCGTGGGCCACCAAGTTGAAATCGGCGGGCGTGCCCGCATATGTCGAGCATCGCAAGCAGGCGGACGGCAGCACGGCTAGCCAGCTGCGTGCCGGACCGTTTGCGGATCGCGCGGCGGCGTCCGCCGCGATCGCGAAGGTGCGCGAAGCCGGACTCACGCAGTAACGTGCGATGCTGACGGCTTTCGACTACGCTGTATTGGCGGTGATCGCGTTGTCTGCGCTGCGTGGCGCGTGGCGCGGTTTCGTCTCCGAGATTTTCGGGCTGATCGGCTGGATCGCGGCGATCGCGATCGCCGCCCGCTATGTCGGACTGGTGGTGCCGTATATCCCGGCGAACTGGCCGGGCGGCGCGCTGACGCAGTGGGTGATCGCGTTCGCGCTGATCGTGATCGGCGTCGTGTTCGTCGCGGGTGTCGCGAACGCGCTGTTGTCGCGGATCGCGCAGGCGACGGGCCTCGGCGGGGTCGATCGCTCGCTGGGCATGATGTTCGGGCTCGTCCGCGGCTGCGTGCTGGTGGTGCTGCTGGTCGCGGCGGCCGGGCTGACCGAATTGCCCAAACAGGATTTCTGGCGCAATGCGCTATTGCGTCCTTTCGCCGAACAGGGCGTGCACGAGCTGAAGCAGCTCCTGCCCGACGGCATGGCCCAGTATGTACGCGTGTGACGACGCGGCCGGGCAGGACGGAACCGATTTTGTCATCTTGAAGGACATGCCATGTGCGGCATCGTAGGTGTTATCTCCCAAGCCCCCGTCAATCAGCTGATCTATGACAGCCTGCTGCTGCTGCAGCATCGCGGTCAGGACGCAGCGGGCATCGCGACGGCGGACGGCAGCAATTTCCACATGTACAAGGCGAACGGCATGGTGCGCGACGTGTTCCGCACGCGCAACATGCGCAGCCTGCCCGGCACCTTCGGCATCGGCCAGGTCCGCTATCCGACGGCCGGTTCGGCGTCGAGCGAAGCCGAGGCGCAGCCGTTCTACGTGAACGCGCCGTTCGGGATCATCCTCGCGCACAACGGCAACCTGACGAACTGGGAACAGCTGAAGGACGAGATGTTCCGGATCGACCGCCGGCACATCAACACCAATTCCGACAGCGAAGTGCTGCTCAACGTGTTCGCACACGAGCTGCAGCTGTCGACGACCGGCCTCGAGCTCGATCCGGCCGCGCTGTTCAAGGCTGTCGAGGGCGTGCATCGCCGCCTGCAGGGCTCGTACGCGATCGTGTCGCTGATCGCCGGCTACGGCCTGGTCGCGTTCCGCGATCCGTTCGGCATCCGTCCGCTCTGCATCGGCAAGCTCGAGACCGAACACGGCACCGAATGGATGGTCGCGTCGGAGTCGGTGGCGGTCGAAGGCATCGGCTTCGAATTCGTGCGCGACGTGCAGCCGGGCGAAGCGATCTTCATCGACAAGGCCGGCAACTTCCACAGCCAGCAGTGCGCGGAGAACCCGACGCTGAATCCGTGCATGTTCGAATACGTGTATCTCGCGCGTCCGGATTCGTGCCTCGACGGCGTGCCGGTCTACAACGTGCGCCTGCGCATGGGCGACTACCTCGCCGAGAAGATCAAGCGCGAGCTGCCGAACGTGCCGATCGACGTCGTGATGCCGATTCCCGATTCGTCGCGTCCGGCTGCGATGCAGGTTGCCGCGAAGCTCGGCGTCGAGTATCGCGAAGGCTTCTTCAAGAACCGCTACGTCGGCCGTACCTTCATCATGCCGGGCCAGGCCGTGCGCAAGAAGTCGGTGCGCCAGAAGCTCAATGCGATGAGTATCGAGTTCAAGGACAAGCACGTGCTGATCGTCGACGACTCGATCGTGCGCGGCACGACCTCGCACGAAATCGTGCAGATGGCGCGCGATGCGGGCGCGAAGTCGGTGATCTTCGCGTCGGCGGCGCCGCCCGTGAAGTTCCCGAACGTGTACGGCATCGACATGCCGACGCGCGGCGAGCTGGTTGCGCACGGCCGCACCGACGAGGAAGTCGCGAAGATCATCGGTGCCGACCACCTGATCTATCAGGACGTCGACGACCTGCGCCGCGCGGTGCGCGACATCAACCCGAAGCTCGAGGGCTTCGAGGCGTCGTGCTTCGACGGCAACTACATCACCGGCGCCGTGACGCCCGAGTACCTCGACGCGATCGAGCGCGCCCGTCTCGCACCGGCGTCGCAGGCCGATCGCGACACGGCAGGCGACACCGCGCGTTCGCAGATGAACCTGCAGCTGTCGGTCGAGTGATACCGGCGCACGCTTCGGATGAAGCGTGATAGGATGTGGCCTTGCGTCGATTTGATTCAGCTTGCGGACGCGGGGCGACTTCCCAAAACAGCTAAAGCGAAGGCCGGCGGCAGCCGGCCCGAGTCGATCGCTGTCGTACCGCACCGAAGCCCGCTGATGCCGACGCATAGCGGGCTTTTTGTTTTGGCCTGATTTTTGTGGCTGGGCGCGCGCCGGACGCACGACCGTCGGCGCGACCCTCGAATACGGATAACGGAACATGGACGACTCCCTCAACTTCGACACGCTCGCCGTGCGCGCGGGCACGCTGCGCAGCGACTTCAACGAGCACTCGGAAGCGCTGTTCCTCACGTCGAGCTTCTGCTTCACGAGCGCGGCCGAGGCAGCCGAGCGCTTCGCGAATTCGGAAGACTATTTCACCTATTCGCGCTTCACGAACCCGACCGTCACCATGTTCCAGGATCGTCTCGCCGCGCTCGAAGGCGGCGAGGCCTGTATCGCGACGGCGTCGGGCATGGCCGCGATCATGTCGGTCGTGATGTCCGCGCTGCAGGCGGGCGATCACCTCGTCAGCTCGCGCAGCCTGTTCGGCTCGACGCTCGGGATGTTCTCGCAGATCTTCAGCAAGTTCGGCATCACGACGACCTTCGTCGATCCGACCGACCTGAACGCCTGGCAGGAAGCGGTGCGGCCCGAGACGAAGATGTTCTTCCTCGAAACGCCGTCGAACCCGCTGACCGAACTTGCCGACATCGAGGCGATCGGCAAGATCGCGAAGGCCGCGAACGCGCTGTTCGTCGTCGACAACTGTTTCTGCAGCCCGGTGCTGCAGCAGCCGCTGAAGCTCGGCGCGGACGTCGTGATGCACTCGGCGACGAAGTTCCTCGACGGCCAGGGCCGCGTGCTGGGCGGCGCGCTGGTCGGCTCGAAGGAGTTCATCATGGGCAAGGTGTTCCCGTTCGTGCGCAGCGCGGGCCCGACGTTGTCGGCGTTCAACGCGTGGGTGCTGCTGAAGGGGATGGAGACGCTGTCGCTGCGCGTCGAGAAGCAGTCGGCGAACGCGCTGGAAATCGCGCGCTGGCTCGATTCGCATCCTGCGGTCAAGCGCGTGTTCTATCCGGGGCTCGAATCGCATCCGCAGCATGAGCTGGCGAAGCGCCAGCAGAAGGCGGGCGGCGCGATCGTATCGTTCGAGCTGAAGGGCGACACGCCGGAGCAGCAGCGCGCGAACGCGTGGCGCGTGATCGACAGCACGAAGCTGGTCTCGATCACCGGCAACCTCGGCGACACGCGCACGACGATCACGCATCCGGCGACGACGACACACGCGCGCATCACGCCGGAAGCGCGTGCGGCCGCGGGGATCACCGAAGGGCTGATCCGCCTCGCGGTCGGCCTGGAAAACGCGGGCGACCTGCGCAACGATCTCGCGCGCGGCCTCGAGGGCTGAGCGCGGCGACGCCGGTTTCAGGGCCGGCATGACGACGGGCCGCTCGACATGAACTGCACCCCAAAAGTTGGACTAGATCCAATCTTTGGGGTGTTTTTCATGACGAAGTACGACGAACGTTGCCGGAATCAGCCGGCCCGCGCGTCGCGCATCGCGTCCATCATCCAGCGCAAGGTTTCGTCGAGCGGCGTCACGGGCAGCTCGCCCACCGCGCGCCGCAGCTTGTCGCGCGACCCGCTCAGGCTCTTTACTTCGTTATGCCGAACGAAGCGCGGATCGATCGTCACGTCGATCACGTAACCGGCGATTCGCGACAGCATCGCCAGCACCTCCTTCAGCGAATACGCGCGCTCCGAGCAGATGTTGAACGTCTCGCCGGCCGGCGCGGCTTCGAGCAGCTTCAGATAGGCGGCCGTCACGTCGCGCACGTCGGAGAAATCGCGGCTCACGTCGAGATTGCCGAGCGAGATGCGCGGCGCGTTGCGCGCATAGTGCGATACCAGCTTCGGCAGCAGATACGCGTCGTCCTGGCCGACGCCCGTGTAATTGAACGGCCGCGCGATCACGATCGGCAGGCGGTCGGCCCACAGCTTCGCCGCGTATTCCATCGCGAGCTTGCTGACCGCGTAGTCGTTCGCGGGCGCGGGCGCGACGCTTTCGTCGAGCACGCCGGCCGTCGAATTGCCGTAGATGTTCGCGCTGCTGGCGAGCAGCACCGCCGACGGGCGGCGGTCGAGGCCCGCGAGCGCGGCCAGCAGGTTGCGCGTGCCGACGATGTTGACCGCGTAGGTCTGCGACGGCTCGTCCTGCGCGACGTGCGCGCGCGCGGCGAGATGCACGACCGCATCGGGCCGCGCATCGGCGAGTGCCGCACGGGTCGCGTCCGCATCAAGCAGGTCGACCGGCAGCAGCGTGCAGTGGGCGAGCGCCGGATCGTCGGGCCGCGCCGCGCCGGGCGCCACGGTGCCCCACACGTCGTAGCCGGCCGCAGCGAGCCGCTGCGCCATGTAGCGGCCGGTGAAGCCCGCCAGGCCCGTGACGAACGCCCGGCGCGACGGGCGCCTGGCTTCAGTACGTGTCATGGTGCCGGTTCCGCGTCAGGTCCGCTTCGACCATCATCTGGCAGAGCTGTTCGAGCGTCGTCTCCGGCGCCCAGCCCAGCTTGGCTTTCGCCTTGTCGGCGGAGCCGATCAGCAGGTCGACCTCGGCAGGGCGGTAGAACTTCGGATTCACTTCGACGAGCACGTCGCCGTTCGACGCGTCGAGGCCGCGTTCCTGCTCGCCCTTGCCGGTCCATTCGATCTGATAGCCGGCGGCCGCGAACGCCATCTGCACGAAGTCGCGCACGGTCTCGGTGCGGTTGGTCGCGAGCACGTAAGTGTCGGGCTCGTCGGCCTGCAGCATCCGCCACATCCCTTCGACGTATTCGAGCGCGAAGCCCCAGTCGCGCTTCGCGTCGAGGTTGCCGAGCTCGAGCCGGGTCGCCTTGCCGAGCTTGATCTTCGCGACGGTGTCGGTGATCTTGCGCGTGACGAACTCGCGGCCGCGCAGCGGCGATTCGTGGTTGAACAGGATGCCGCTGCAGCCGAACAGGCCGTAGGACTCGCGGTAGTTCACGGTCATCCAGTGCGCGTACAGCTTCGCGACGCCGTACGGGCTGCGCGGGTAGAACGCGGTGGTTTCCGTCTGCGGGATCGCCTGCACCTTGCCGAACATCTCGGACGTCGACGCCTGATAGAAGCGCGTCTTCGGGCTCACCACGCGGATCGCCTCGAGCAGGTTCAGCGGGCCGACGCCCGTGACCTCGGCGGTCGTCGCCGGCTGGTCGAACGACACGCCGACGAAGCTCTGCGCGGCCAGGTTGTACAGCTCGTCGGGCTGCGTGCGTTCGAGCAGCCGCAGGCTGGAGCCGGCATCCGTCAGGTCGTGCTCGACGAGCGACAGGTTCGGGTGCGTGTCGACGCCGAGCTCGGCGATGCGCCAGAAGTTGACCGAGCTGGTGCGGCGGTAGGTGCCCGTGACTTCGTAGCCCTTGTCGAGCAGCAGCTTGGTCAGGTAGGCGCCGTCCTGCCCGGTGATCCCCGTGATGATGGCCTTCTTGCGAGTTTGGCTCATGGCAATGTCCTGGTCGAAACGATGGATTGAGAAAGTCAGGCGGTCGTGCGCGCGGCGGCGGGTACCGTGCTGCGCGCGGGGCCGCGGGTCAGGCGCCGCTCGAAGCCGTACCAGCTCACGGTGGCGTACACGAGCGTGATGGCCAGCGCGAGCGCGGCCGTGACGAAGCGGTTCAGGTGCAGCGGCCACAGCGCGTACAGCACGCTCAGGTGAATCAGGTAGACGGTGTAGCTGACGGTGCCGACGTACACGAGCAGCGGGTTCGTCAGCACGCGCTGCACGACGCCGCGTCCGCGCAGTGCGATCACGACGATCGATGTGCACAGCAGCAGCGAGATGCTGTAGAGCGCGGCGTTCGACAGCGGCGTGTTCGCGGCGCGGAAACGCGGGAACGACAGGTGCAGCCAGCCGAGGATCGCGAGCGACACGAGCGCGCCGACGATCGCGAGCGGATAGAACGGCTCCAGCGCGCGCCGGTCGCGGCGCAGCACGATCGCGAGCAGCGCGCCAGCGGCGAGCAGGTCCATCCGGAACGGCGTCAGGTAGTAGATCGGCCAGAACGAATCGAACCACGGCGTCGCGATCGCGCGCAGCACGGGCGCCGCGACGATCAGCGCGGCGGCGATCCACAGCAGCGCGCGCTCCGAACACCACAGCACGACGAACGGCCAGAAGATGTAGAACTGCTCCTCGACGGCGAGCGACCACAGCACGTTCAGGCTGTCGTGGCCGATGCTGCCGAGCGACAGCCCGATGTTGGTCGAGAAGAACGCGAACCACGGCCAGTGCGGCAGCCAGCTCGCGCCGAACAGCAGCGTCGACACGACCAGCAGCAACACGTACGGCGGCAGGATCCGGCGCACTCGGCGCGCGTAGAAGTGGCTGAAGTACGACTGTCCGCGCGCCTTGCGCTCGAGCAGGATGCCGGTGATCAGCAGGCCGCTCAGCACGAAGAACAGGTCGACGCCCATCCACAGCGGCGCCTTCAGCGCGTGTTGCAGGAACACGGCGCCGACGGCGATCGCGCGCAGCCCGTCGAGCTGCACGATGCGGCCGTGTTGCGGCGGGGCGAGGTCGGCGGTGCGCGAGATGCCCGTCATCGCGCCGCTCCTTCGCGACGCGCGGCCGATGCCGACGCGCGCCGCGCATTCGATGCGTGAACGTAATGCATGCGTTTAAAGGGGATATTGATTCGAAATCGATTCTAGGGAAAAGAAATCGGCAAAAAAACGCATGTCATTTATTCGGCTGAAAACATTCAAATGCCGGTCGTTTCAATCACGAGATGAAAGATTTGCAGGCCAGGGAGGCCGTCGGGCGGGCCGGAGCGGAATTTTCTACGGATCGTCGCGTGAAAGGCGGTCGTTATTTCCGCTTCGCCGGGGTTATTCCGGACGATTCCGGTTCAATATTTCAGGCGGAAACATCCCCAAATATTTCCAAATTTCTTGTGATTATTTTTGCTTGTAACCTGCATCGCGACGTTTGAAACCCATTTAGCGACAGGTCATCCAGGCACGCAGCACGCCGCGGGCGCCGGTCGCTTTTGCATCGAGTCTGGAGAGCGCATTGCGACGTCTGATTCTGGTTGGCATGACGGTATGCGCGGCGCTGTCCGCGAGCGCCGCACCGGCTGAAACCGTGTTGCCCGCGACCACGTCGTGGATCGGCAACACGTTCGGCTACGGCGACGGCAGCTGGACGCAGATCGACATTCGCGCGATCGCGGTGACGCCCGACGGCAAGGTGTATACGAACGCGCCGTGGGACGAGAGCGGCGCCGAGGCGAGCGTCTACCAGGACGGGAAGATGCTCGGCTTCGCCGGCGGCACGCATGGCTGGGGCAACCTCGGCGGCAACGCGGTCGCGGTGAACGGCAAGTATGCGTACGTCGCGATCGGCGTCGGCAACGAGCGCGGCCATCTGCAGTCGCCCGGCATCTGGCCGGACAAGGGCAAGCAGTGGTACGGCATTTCGCGGCGCACGATCGGCGACATGAAGCAGCCCGCGCCGTTCCGCGCGGCGCCGCAGGTCGCGCCCGGCGGGCGCGCCGATGCCGGCCGGGCGCGAATGGCCGCGAGCTTCATGGTGATGAACGAGGTGGCGGCACCCGCGCGGTCGGAGGTCGGTGAGCTGAAGGCGGAAGTGGGCGGCCTCGCGGCCGACGACAAGACGTTGTTCGCGACGAATCCTTCGCATGACGAAGTCGACGTGTACGACGCCGAAACGATGCAGAAGAAGGGCACGTGGAGTGCGCACGAGCCGGGCCGCATCGCGCTCGCCGGCGACGGCACGCTGTGGCTGCTCACCGATACGCTCAACGGGCCCGCGCACCTCGTGCACGTGCGCGCGGACGGCCGCAAGCTCGACGACGCGCCCGCGCTGCCCGAGGGGACCGATGCGGTGGACGTGGCGGTCGACGCGAAAGGGCGCGTGCTGGTCGCGGACAACGGCCCGCGCCAGCAGGTGCTGATTTTCTCGAAAGGCGGCAACGGCTATGCGCCGTCCGGCACGCTCGGCGAGCGCGGCGGGATCTTCGCGGGCCCGGTGCCGGGCCGCCCCGGGCCGCAACGCTTCAACGGGCTGACGGGCGTGGGCGTCGATCGCGCGGGCAACGTGTACGTGTCGATGAACGGCATCGGGCCGCGCCACGACACGATCGGTGCGGGGCTCGGCGCGGTGCTCGAGAGCTACACGCCGGACGGCAAGCTGCGCTGGCAGGTGCAGGGGCTGCTGTTCGTCGACGGCGCGTGGCTCGATCCCGCACGGCCGAACAGCGTGTACACGGGCAACAAGCGCTTCGAGCTCGACCTGTCGAAGCCGCCCGGCCAGGACTGGAAATACGCCGGCTTCCTGTCGAACCGCTTCAAGTATCCGGACGATCCCGTGTTCCACACGGACCAGTACCCCGGCATGCCGTTCGCGCGGCGCGTCGACGGCCGCACGTTCCTGTACCTGACCGACATGTACGCCGATCACCTGAAGATCTACCGCTTCGACGCGAAGCGCGACGGCGAGGTCGCGATTCCGTCGGGCCTGATCGCGGGCCGTGCGCGGCCGGTCGACAAGGTGCCCAACAAGCCGCCGGGCGGCGACTGGATCTGGCGCGACGCGAACGGTAACGGCCGGCTCGACGAGGACGAGTTCACGACCAACACGACCGGCAAGGCGAAGGCGGGCGGCTGGGGCTGGTGGGTCGACACGAAGGGCGACATCTGGCGCACGAGCGACGTGCGCGGGATTCATCGCTTCGGCTACGGCGGCGTCGACAAGGCCGGCAACCCGATCTATTCGTACGACAAGGTCACGACCTATCCGATGCCGCAGCCGTTCACGCAGCTGCGCCGCGCGATCTACGAGCCGCAGACGGACACGCTGTACGTGACGGGCTACACGGCCGACGCGCCGCCGCAGCCCGGCATCAACAAGGAAGTCGGCCGCGTGCTGGTGCGCTTCGACAAGTGGTCGAGCGGCTCGCCGGTGGTGCGCTATACGGTCGCGCTGCCGTGGCAGCTCGACGCGAAGCCGATCCTCGACCTGATCGGGATCACGGTCGAGGGCCGCTACATCTTCACGGTGGAGCCGGTCGGGAAGATCCACGTGTACGACAAGGAAACCGGCAAGGAGGTCGGCGTGATGAGCCCGGGCGCCGAGGTCGGCAAGGCGTCGGGCTGGGTCGACGTGCCGTTCGGCATCAGCGCGTTCCGGCGCGAGAACGGCGAATACCTGGTGTTCGTCGAGGAAGACGCGCGCGGCAAGGTGCTGATGTATCGCTGGAAACCGTGACGGGCGGCGCACCGTCGTCGCAGTCGCCGTCACACAAGGCAGAAGCATGGACAAAGGCATACTCAAGAACGTTTCGATCAACTTCATCGGGCTGATCCTGCCGACCTTCGTGTCGCTGGTGACGGTGCCCGCGTATATCCACGCGCTGGGCGTCGAGCGCTACGGCGTCGTCAGCCTCGTGTGGACGCTGATCGGTTATTTCGGGATCCTCGATCTCGGGATGAGCATGGCCGCGCAGAACCACATCTCCAAGGCGCTCGCGAGTGGCGACGCCGACGAAAGCGCGCGCGTGTTCTGGAGCGCGTTCTGGCTGAATCTCGGCACCGGCATCGTCGGCGGGCTGCTGATCTATTTCGGCGCGTTCATCTACACCGAGTACTTCACGAAGGTGTCGGCGGCGATGCAGCACGAGGTGTATCTCGCGCTGCCGTGGCTCGCGCTCGCGATTCCGCTCGCGAACGTGTCGTGGGTGTTCGCCGGCGCGATCAACGGCGCCGAACGGTTCGGCGTGTTCAACACGAACCAGACGATCGGCACCTTCCTGTTCCAGCTGCTGCCGCTCGGCGCCGCGTGGTGGATCGCGCCGAACCTGCAGACGGTGCTCGCCGCCGCGGTCGTCGCGCGGCTGATCGCGGCGGTGATGCTCGGTCACGCGAGCATCAAGGTGCTCGGGATCCGGCGCATCGACCCGCCGCAGTGGGGCACCGCGAAAGGGCTGTTCAACTTCGGCGGCTGGATGCTGATCGCGAGCATGGCGAGCATGATCGCCGACACGCTCGATCGCGTGATGCTCGGCGCCGGCATGGGCGCGAAGTTCGTCACCTACTACACGGTTCCGCAGAACCTCGTCACGCGGCTGAACATGCTGCCGAACGCGCTGGTGCGCACGCTGTTCCCGCGCCTGTCGGCGGTCGGCCGCGATCACGCGGACACGCTCGCGCGTCAGTCGCTCGAATTCCTGAACGGCGTGTTCACGCCGGTCGGCATCGTCGCGATCTTCGCGCTCGCGCCGTTTCTCACGCTGTGGGTCGGCGCCGATCTCGCCGCGCATTCGGCGCCGGTCGGGCGCGTGCTGGTGATCAGCGTGTGGCTCGTCGGCCAGGCGAGCGTCACGCGGATCCTGATCCAGTCGCAGGTCAACCCGGCGCGCGCCGCGTTCGCCGGGCTCATCGAGATGCCGTTCTTCGTCGGCGGCCTGTGGTTCGGCATCCATCACTTCGGGCTGATCGGCGCGGCGGTGGTCGTCGCGACCCGCGCGCTGGTCGACTACGGCGTGCTGCTTTACCTGTCGGCGATCCGGATGCGCGCGATCGTGCTCGACATGCTCGCGCATCTCGCCTTCCTGCTCGCGAGCCTGTTTCTCGCGCAAGCGTGGTCGGGGCTCGGCGAGTCGATCGGCCTCTGCGCGGTCGTGCTGGTGCTGAACCTGGCGTGGTCGTTCACGATGACGCCGGCCTTGCGCGCGCTGGTGCGTGACTTGTTCGTCCGTCTCAATGCGAGGAAAACCGTATGAATCGCGATCTGGCGGAACACGCCATCCTGAACCTCGCCACGGCCGATGCCGCCGCGGCCGAAGCCGGCGACGCCGCTGCGCTGCGCCGGGCCAAACCGGCCGGGCAGGCGAGCGCACGCGATGCGTCGCGCCCGCTGCGCGTGGCGATCGTCCACGACTGGCTCGTCACGTACGCCGGCGCCGAGCGCGTGCTCGAACAGATCGTCGCGTGCTTTCCCGACGCGGACCTGTTCAGTCTCGTCGATTTTCTCGACGACCGCGCGTTCGTGCGCGGCAAGCC
This sequence comes from Burkholderia sp. Bp9090, assembly GCF_003857985.1. Lineage (NCBI taxonomy): Bacteria > Pseudomonadati > Pseudomonadota > Betaproteobacteria > Burkholderiales > Burkholderiaceae > Burkholderia > Burkholderia sp. Bp9090. The sequence goes on along the minus strand of NZ_QTPV01000004.1, from coordinate 94,586 downwards.
GGTGACGACCTCGTTCATCCAGAAGCTGCCGTTCGCACGCACCAAGTACCGCAGCTACCTGCCGCTGATGCCGCTCGCGATCGAGCAGCTCGACGTGTCGGACTACGACCTCGTGATCTCCAGCAGCCACGCGGTCGCGAAGGGCGTGCTGACCGGGCCGGACCAGATGCACATCAGCTACGTGCATTCGCCGATCCGCTACGCGTGGGACCTGCAGCACCAGTATCTGGAACAGTCGAACCTGACGCACGGGCCGAAGTCGCTGCTCGCGCGGATGATCCTGCATTACATCCGCAACTGGGACACGCGCACCGCGAACGCGGTGGACGGCTTCGTCGCGAACTCCGCGTTCATCGCGCGCCGCATCCGCAAGGTGTATCACCGCGACGCGGCGGTGATCTTCCCGCCGGTCGACGTGGACGGCTTCTCGCTGAACGAGGTGAAGGACGATTTCTACCTGACGGCGTCGCGGATGGTGCCGTACAAGAAGATCGATCTGATCGTCGAAGCGTTCTCGCGCACGCCGGAGCGCAAGCTCGTCGTGATCGGCGACGGCCCGGAGATGCAGAAGATCCGCGCGAAGGCGGGCCCCAACGTCGAGATCATGGGCTACCAGCCGTTCGCGGTGCTGCACGACCGGATGCGGCGCGCGAAGGCGTTCGTGTTCGCGGCCGAGGAAGATTTCGGGATTTCGGTGGTCGAGGCGCAGGCGTGCGGCACGCCCGTGATCGCGTACGGCAAGGGCGGCGCGCTCGAGACCGTGCTCGAGCCGCGCTCGCACGCGCAGCCGACCGGGCTGTTCTTCGACGAACAGACGCCGCATGCGATCGTCGCGGCGGTCGACGATTTCGAGCGCGCGCCGCAGCGCTTCACGGCGCACGCGTGCCGCGCGAATGCGGAGCGCTTTTCGGCCGACACCTTTCGGCGGCGCTTTCTCGATTACGTGGAGACGGCGCTGCCCGGCTCGACCGCGCAGCGCGGCACGGCCGTCGCGCCGATGCCGGCCGCGCGCGGCCCGGCGACGCTCGTGCTGGATCAGAGCGGCGTGCTCGGCGGTGCGGAGCTGTCGCTGCTGGAGATCATGAAGCACATGCGCGCGAACGCCGATGTGCTGCTGTTCGACGACGGCCCGTTCCGCGCGGCGCTCGACGAGATCGGCGCGCGCGTCGACGTGCTCGACCAGGGCGCGCTCGCCGGGGTGCGCAAGCAGGGCGGCGTGTCGGCCGGCGCGTTGAAGCAGCTGATCGCGCTCGTGCGCGACGTCGCACGGCGTGCGCGCCGCGCCGAGGTGATCTACGCGAACACGCAGCGCGCGATGGTGGTTGCCGCGCTGGCCGGGCGGCTCGCGCGCAAGCCGGTGGTCTGGCACCTGCGCGACATCGTCAGCGGCGACCATTTCGGCAGCAAGCAGCTGATGGCGATCAAGTACTGCGCGCGGTTCGGCGTCACGCGCGTGATCGCGAACTCCGACGCGTCCGCGCAGGCATTTCGTGCGCTGACGGGCTTCACGCCGCAGCACGTCGACGTCGTGTTCAACGGCATTTCGGCCGAACCGTTCGACGCGCTGGACGATGCGAGCCAGGCCGCGCTGCGCGCGCGCTTCGGGCTGCCCGAGCACGCATGGCTGGTCGGCTCGTTCAGCCGCCTCGCGCACTGGAAGGGGCAGCACCTGCTGCTGGAGGCCGCGGCTCGCCATCCCGGCATGCACGTGGTGCTGGTCGGCGCGCCGCTGTTCGGCGAGGACGAATACGCGGCGCAGCTGCACGAGATCGTCGCGCGTCACGGGATGGACGACCGTGTCCATTTCCTCGGCTTCCAGCGCGACGTGGCCGCGTGCATGAAGGCGGTCGACGTGGTCGCGCATACGTCGATCACGCCGGAGCCGTTCGGGCGCGTGATCGTCGAGGGCATGCTCGCGCGGCGGCCGGTGGTCGCGGCTCGCGCGGGCGGGGTCGTCGAGATCATCGAGGACGGCGAAAACGGGCTGCTCTGCGAGCCGGGCAACGCGGCCGCGCTGGCCGACGCGCTGGGCAGGCTGCAGCGCGACGCCGCGCTGCGCGAGCGGCTCGTCGTGAGCGGGCGGGCGACCGCGGTGCGCCGGTTCGGCACCGAAACCTATGTAGCGCGGGTCGAGAAGATCCTCGCGGATACCGCGAAGGCCGCGAAGGCGAAGAAGCGGTAGGTGGCGGCTTGCTGCGGCATGTGAAGCGTGTCGTCGTGAACCGGCGGAACCGGGCCCCCATGCGGCGTTGCGCTGCATGGGGGCTTTGCGCTTTGGGCGCGGCCGAGCGCTGTCGCGCACCGGGCACGCCGCACGTGACGAATCCGTAATCTGCGCAAAGCCGAGCGATTGCGTGAGCGTGAGCGGCGGAATGCGGGGCCGCCCCGGGTCGCGGGATGCGGGCTGCAACGACGATGCGCTCGGGCGGCGGAGCGATGCGTCGCAGCGGGCGTGAATCCGGCCGCCGCCCGGTTCGGAATCGCTGTGCGGGACGCCAGGAGCGGCGCCGTGCGGTCCTGCCGCGGATCGCGTGAGGGGTCGGCGACGCGACCGCCGTGCAGCCGCCCAGGCGGCGCATGACGCCGCGGCTTGCGTACTTCGGTACGTCGTGCCCGCCGCGTCGCGACGCGCAAATGCATCCTCGCGCCGTCCTGCCCGTAAAAAAGCCCTCGCCCAGCCTGACGCCGGGCGGGGGCCGCGAGCGCGCCAACGGCGCCGTTCAGGCGGCCCGTTCGGGGGCCGGTGCGACGACGCGGGCGGTGCGGGTCGGCTTCAGGCTGGCCGCCCACATCATCGCCGGGCGTTCGAACAGCCGGTAGAACACGTAGGCGACCGGAATCGCGGCGGCCATGAACGCGATCGACGGCCAGATCGACAGTTGCAGTTCGGAGTGGAACAGCACCGAGCCGAGGCAGACGAACAGCGGCAGATGGATCAGGTACAGCGAGTAGCTGAAGTCGCCGAACCAGCCGAGCACGCGCAGCAGCGGCGTCGGGCGCGGCGGGCAGGCGAGCGCGCGGTACAGGAAGCACGCGAAGCCGGCCGCCCACAGCTGGAACGCGCCGTACTGGCCGAAATGGAACGCGCCGCAGCCCGCGGCCAGCAGCACGGCCGCCGCGAGGTACCACGCGCGCGACGGCACGGCGGCCGTGCCGCGCACCGGCTGCGCGCGCACGTCGGCGATCCACGCGCCGACGGTCCAGGACAGCCAGTACGACGTGAAGAACTGCAGGTCGTGCCGTTCGAGCAGCCACGCCGACGCGACGTTGACGAGCGCGACGGCCGCGACGATGGCCGGCATGCCGATGCGCCGGCGCAGCGCGAACAGCAGCGGGTAGATCGCGTAGAACTGCACTTCGAGCGACAGCGTCCACAGCGCGCCGTTCGACCCGTACGTGTAGCCGGCGACGCCTTGCAGCGAGAACAGGTTCACGAGGAACGAGGTGATGCCGACGTCGCGGATCTTGTGGCTGACCGGCGCGATCTGCAGGCTGACCGCGTCCATCGCGAGCGTGAACAGCAGCGCGGCGAGCAGCACCGGGTAGATGCGCGCGAAGCGGCGCGCCCAGAAGTTCGGCGCGTCGAGCCGGTACGCGGGGTTGGCCGCGAGCTTGAGCGCTGCATTGCGGTGGATGCAGTAGCCGCTGATCACAAAGAAGATCGGCACGCCGGCGGAGCCCCATGCGAACGGGAAGGTCAGGTAGCCGACGATCGCGCTCGGGTTCAGCGCATGACCGTAAGCGTGATGGAAGCTCTGCATGCCGACCCAGACGACCTGGCGGCAGTGAAAATAGGCGACGAGCAGCGCCGCGAACCCGCGCATCGCGTCGATCACGTGTTCCTTGTGGTCGGCGACGGGCGGCGCAGCCAAAGACGATCCGCTGAAAGCTTGCATGCGATTCGATTCCTTGCGACGGATGAAGGGGATGGTCCAATCGTAATGCGCAAGAATTCGCTCGAATGAATAAAAAAATCGCGCCGGGAAATAGTGGTATTTCAGATGGTGGTGTTATTCCGGTCTGAAAGCGGTTTCGCCGACGCCACAATTATTTGCCGATTTTTTTCTGATAGTTTGAAGCTCCAGTTGATTGATGCAAGGAGCGGCAAGATGGACATGCATTGGATCGCGAGCGCGGCAGTACTGCTGGTCATGGCCGTGCTGTCGGCGTACCGCGAGGCGCTGAAGAACGAGCCGATTCGCCCGGGTCTCGAGCGGGGCGGCGTCCCGTATATCGAGGAATTCGAATCGTAAGAATTTGTATCCGGAAAATCGGTAATTTGTTTCTGTATCGGCGCCGGGTTCGGCAATATCGACCGGATGCGCAGATTATCTCTTTTCCGGAAACATGGGCAATCGGTCCATATCGAAAATGAGCGGAGTGGAATTGGCCGTGCCGCCGGTTCTCGATATGCCGTTCGGAAAACAATCGCGCCGGGTCGTCCAGCGACGCGGCGCAGTCAACGCAATCAGGATGCGAACATGTTGAAAGTCACCAAGGCCGTGTTCCCCGTCGCCGGTCTCGGCACGCGGTTCCTCCCGGCAACGAAGGCGAGCCCGAAGGAAATGCTGCCCGTCGTCGACAAGCCACTGATCCAGTACGCGGTCGAGGAAGCGATCAACGCCGGTATCACCGAGATGATCTTCGTGACCGGGCGCAGCAAGCGCGCGATCGAGGATCACTTCGACAAGTCGTACGAGATCGAGGCCGAACTCGAGGCGCGCGGCAAGGAAAAGCTGCTCGAACTCGTGCGCGGCATCAAGCCGAGCCACGTGAACTGCTTCTACGTGCGCCAGCCGGAAGCACTCGGCCTCGGCCATGCGGTGCTGTGCGCGGAGAAGCTCGTGCACGGCGAGCCGTTCGCGGTGATTCTCGCCGACGACCTGCTGCATGGCGAACAGCCGGTGCTCAAGCAGCTCGTCGACGTGTTCGACCACTATCACAGCTCGGTGATCGGGGTCGAGACGATTCCGCGCGAGGACAGCCGCTCGTACGGCGTCATCGAAGGCCGCGAGTGGGAAGAGGACATCATCAAGCTGTCGGGCATCATCGAGAAGCCGGCGCCGGAAGACGCGCCGTCGAACCTCGGCGTGGTCGGCCGCTACGTGTTCATGCCGACGATCTTCGATCACCTGCGCAAGCTCAAGCCGGGCGCGGGCGGCGAACTGCAGCTCACCGACGCCGTCCAGTCGCTGCTCGCGAACGAACAGGTGCTCGCGTATCGCTACTACGGCACGCGTTTCGATTGCGGCAGCAAGATCGGCTACCTCAAGGCGACCGTCGAACTCGCGCTCCAGCATCCGGAAGTGAGCCGCGAATTCGAGGCGTACCTGCGTACCTGCCTGCCCGCGCTGGCTGCTGTCGCATAAGCAGCCGCGCTGTTCCGCTGTTTCAGGTGGTGGTTGTTCCGTTGGCCCCGGCGGCCTTGTGCGCCGGGGCTTTTTTGCGTGCATTCGCTGCGCAGGCGTGGGGCGGCGAGTGATTGGCGGTGCTGAATCCGGGCGGCGTCGAACGGGTGCGTGCGCGACGATTCCGGTGCGCCGCTCAGCGCGGCGACGTGCCCGGCCGTGCGACGAAGTACCGGGCCAGCATCGCGGCGATCGGCTTCTTGAAGTCGAGCAGGCGTTTTTCCAGATAGCGCCACGACAGATGCGCGAGCAGCACGGCGAGTGCGAACTGCAGCAGTTCCGGCAGCACGTCCCGGGCGATTGCGGGCATCGGCACGCGCGCGAACAGCGTGGGCATCTCGCCGAGACGTGCCGGAATCAGGTTGTGGAACAGGTAGAAGCCGTAGCTGATCGTGCCGAGATAGACGAGCGGCGCCCAGTCGAGCAGTGCGACGGCCGGGTGGTCGGGTTCGGTGACGATCCACAGCATCAGCGCGCCGAGCGACGCGGACAGGCCGAGATCCGTGAGCCCCGTGACGACGTCCGGCAGCGTCGTGAGCGCGGGCAGCGCGAGGAAAAGCGCGACGCCGGCGGCGCCGAGCCGGCCGGGCGGAATGCGGCGGACGACGTCCTGGCCGCGATCGGCGAGCGCCATTGCGCCGACGCCGCCCAGCGCGATCAGCGCGAAATTCCACGGGGAAAACGCGTAGATCAGCACCGGCGATGCGTCGAGCGCGTAGAGCGAGAGATGCGCGAGCGCGCACAGCGCGACGGCCGCGACGCCGAGCGTGACGTGGCGCGCGGCCGGCACCGCGAGCAGCGTGAGCGGCGCGATCAGATAGAACTGCTGCTCGACCGCGAGGCTCCAGAAGTGCGACGTGGAGCCCGGCCAGCCGTCCTTGACGACGCCGATCCAGTAGTTCGACAGGAACGTGGCGTGCCACGCGAGCCCGAGATTGACGCCGCGCTGGTAGAACAGCGCGTGCGCGATCGCGAGCGCGGCGAGCAGCAGGTAGTAGACGGGAAAGATCCGCAGCGCGCGCTTCGCGAGGAACAGCGCCAGCGCATGGCGGCGCGTCATCGTGCCGCTCTCGATTGCCTGACGGTTGCGATGCAGTTCGCCGACGATCAGGAATCCGCTGATGAAGAAGAACGTCCACACACCGAGCTTGCCCACGTCGACAGCGAGGACGTGGCCCTTGTGGGACAGGAAAACGAGGATGACGGCGAGGGCTCGCAGGCCGTCGAGTCCTTTGACGTATCTGACTTCGCGCATGAAGGCATCCGGGGCACTGAGCGAGGTCAGTATAGGCGCGCAAATATCGAACGTAATTCGCGTTCGGACGCGTTTCGACGTATACGTGAAGGCGTTTTTCGTTGCTCGAGCGTCGGCGAAGTCGGTCGCGCGCAACAAAACCTGCGGGAAACCCCGCGAAAACGCATAAAAGTACTGCACGAAGCGTCACGGCGCTTGTAGAATCCGGCGTTGAAGCGCGCGCGTTGCACGCTTCGTGTATCCAACGACCACACCTGGTAGGAGAAACATGGCGACTTCCGCAAAAAAGGTGGCCAAGAAGGCTGCCGCACCGGCCACCAAGAAAGTGGCTGCCAAAAAGGCTGCGCCCGCGAAGAAAGTAGTGGCCAAGAAGGCTGTCGCGAAGGCAGCACCGGCCGCTCCGACGCCGCTGAAGGACAAGTTCACGAAGGCATCGCTCGCAACGCACATCGCTGAGCGTGCAGCTGTCGAAGTGAAGGCGGTCAAGGCAGTGCTCGTCGCGCTCGAGAACGTCGTGCTGGGCTCGGTCCACAAGAAGGGCGCAGGCGAGTTCACGCTGCCGGGTCTGCTGAAGATCACGGCGCAAGTCGTGCCGGCGAAGAAGAAGCGCTTCGGCAAGGATCCGTTCACGGGCGAAGAGCGCTGGTTCCCGGCAAAGCCGGCCAGCGTGCGCGTGAAGGCACGTGCGCTGAAGAAGCTGAAGGACGCGGCTGCGTAATGCCGCGTAACGGTCGCCGATTGCAGGTCGGCGGCCGTTGCGATGTCCGACGATCCCCGTACGCGAAAGCGTACGGGGATTTTTATTGCGCCGCGCAAATCGCGCGGCCGCGTCGGCATCGCACAGCGCGGATACGGCATGACGTGACACGCATCCTGTGTCGCGGGCCGCTTGCGCGGATGGCCGGATCGTCGTGTTCGTGCCGGCGCGCGGTCTTGTATCGCTGCGCATTGCACGGGTGTCGCGCGAGTCTCGCGTGATGAACGCAGCGATCGTTCCCGTCGGGATCGCCGACCAGGCGACTGCCGCGTGTGCGGCGATCGAGCGGCATCCCGGCGCGATGCCGCAGGCGATGCATCCGTTCGGATTCGGCTCGGCGTGCGACGGCGGGCCGACACCGCGCGGCGACATCGACCTGCTGGTCACGGTCGGCGCATTCGCGCGCTACGCGCGACGGATCGTCGAAGCGATGCTGTCGACGTAGCGGCTCGCGAGCATGCCGCCGCTCGCGATTGCGTCGCGGCGCGATGCAATCCGGTGGACGATCGCGGTCGTGCGCGAACCGCGCGCGCTGCACGTGCATGCTGCTGCCCGCGCGAAGGGCGCGCAGCGTCCGTGGCTTCGTCAGCCCGCCGTGCCGGCGTATGCGGCCTTCAGCGCGGCGACGTCGAACTTCGTCATCTGCATCATGGCAGCGGCCACGCGCGCCGCCTTGACCTCGTCGCGGTCGGCCATCATCGGAATCAATGCGTCGGGCACGATCTGCCACGAGACGCCGAAGCGGTCACGCAGCCAGCCGCAGCCGTCGGCCGTGCCGCCGTTGTCGAGCAGCGCGCTCCAGTAGCGGTCGAGTTCCGCCTGGTCGGCGCAACTGATCATCAGCGAGATCGCATGGTTGAACGTCTCGGTGCGCGGGTGGCTCATCGCGATGAACGGCTGCCCGAACAGCTCGAACTCGACCATCCGGGTGCCGCTGGTGCCGGCGACCGCCGTGACGCGCACGACGCGCGAGTCCGGGAAAATGCCCGCATAGAAGGCCGCGGCTTCTTCGGCTTCCGTCGCGTACCAGAGGAACGGCGTGATCTTCTGAATCGTCATGGAGCGTCTCCTGTCGGGGGTGTCGGTGAGGAACGGGGCAATCTGCGTGCCGCCATCGATACGACGGACGAAGGCCGTCGAAATCGACACGTCGAAGCATAGTGCTTCGCGTCGCGGTATCGAAATCGGCAGGGTGGACACACATGCGTCCGTTGCGACGCCAGATCCTCCAGGCGCGCGTCAGCAGGAATATGGGAGCGCGGTGGCAGCAGCGCGGCATGCGCCTGACCGGCCGTATGCCACGGTCCGACCGTGCAGGTACCGGATGCCTCCGGACACGCTTCCGGCGCGCGACAGGTGGCCCAGACGCCGCTCCCGGCCGGCCGCCGTACCCACGGTGCCGACCACGGTCGCGGCTCGCCAGGGCGGCGCCGGCAACGGACGAAAAAAAACCAGCCACGGCCGAAACCGGTGACTGGTTTTGCAGTTCGGCGACATGGCGTCGGAGACGCCATGCACACCGGAAACGTACTTCTTAGAACTTGTGGCGAATGCCGAGTGCGACCAGTTCGGCCGAGCTCTTGCCAGCGAAGCCGTACGAAGCGATCGACGCTTGCGCGCTTTGCGTCGTCGTCGCGTCCACGCGCTGGGTGCCGCTCGCGTGCTGGTATGCGCCGACCAGGTAGATGTCCGTGCGCTTCGACAGCGAGTAGTCCGCGCCGATACCGACCTGATGGTACTTCGCGTCCGTATCGCCGCTCGCCTTCGTGTACGAGTAGCCGAGGCCCAGCAGCAGCGGCGGCGTGACCTGGTACGTCACGAACGCGCGGCCCGTGTTGTACTTTTCGGTCGAGCCGAAGCCCGAGAATGCGTCCGGCTTGTACTGTGCGTTGCTGTAGCCGAGGCCGAACGTCACCGGGCCGAGTGCGTACTGGCCTGCGACTTGTGCGATCGCGATCGACTTCGCCGTTGCGTAACCCGAGTTGATCGGGCCGTCGATGATGTTGTCCGAGGTCGTCGAACCCCAGCCGCCGCGTGCAATTGCCGTCGTCGGCGACGGGTTGGCTGCGTAGAAGTAGCCTGCTGCAACGCCGACCGGGCCGTTGTTGTAGGCAGCTGCGACCGACCACGTCTGGCCCGAGCCCGTCTTGCCTGCAACGCCGCCGAGGGCGTACATGCCTTCGACCTGGAAGCCTGCCCAGACCGGCGACGTGTACTTGATTGCGTTGCTGACGCGCAGCGAGTTGTCGTTGTTGTCGACGTCGCCCGGCGTTGCCATCACGCTACCGAAGTAGTTGTCAGCCGTGACTGCCTGGACCAGGTCGACCAGCGGGTCGTACTGGCGGCCGAGCGTCAGCGTACCGTACTGGGCGCTCTCGAGGCCGACGTATGCCTGACGACCGAACATGCGACCGCCCTGGTTCAGGTGGCCCGTGCCCGGATCAAAACCGTTTTCCAACTGGAAGATCGCCTTCAGGCCACCGCCGAGGTCTTCAGCACCTTTCAGGCCCCAACGGCTGCCTTGCAGGTTGCCCGACAGCATTTGCCACGAGTTGTTGGCTTGGCCGTCGTTGCCGTGGACCCATGCGATCGACGTATCGATCACGCCGTACAGCGTCACGCTCGACTGAGCGTGAGCAGCGCCAGCGGCGCCCAGCAGGGCGAGCGAGAGGGTCGAGAGTGCGAGTTTCTTCATCGTTGAGTATCTCCACGCAAATGATTCGTCATTCATTATTTGTTGCGGATTGGAGAATAGCTCAGTGCCATCCCTGCAAGAAAGCTTAAAAAATAAAGTGTCTCGAAAAGGTAACAGCGAGAAAAAGTCTATATATATCAAGCACATCAAGGACTGTTCCTCTTTTTGAAATAGTTGACAATTGCTGCGCCGCGATTGTTGCAGCGGTTGGTGCGTTCGGCGGCGGAGGGGCGGGTTTGGCCGGTTGGCGCACGGAAATTGACGCGTGCAAACGTTTGCTGTTGCAGGCTGCATCGCGCGCTGATGCAAAGAGCGCATCAACGCGCGGTGGCCGGGTGGGTTGCGCAAGCGAAGGCAGTCGCGTAGGGCGACGATGCGGCGCGCGCGACGCGCGGCCGCGCGGGAAAAAATACGTGGGGATTCAGTTGCCGCCTGAGCGATCGGCGGCGCGATCCGTCGGCGCGGCCGCGGCCGGGACGTTGCCGTTGCGGCGATGCGCATCGCCGCGCGCGGCCGCGAATTCCGCGCCGAGCAGCAGCACGGCCGCCGAGAAGTACAGCCACATCAGCAGGACCGCGAACGATCCGGCCGCGCCGAACGCACTGGCCGTGCCCGCGTGCGCGAGATACAGCGCGAACAGCTTCTTGCCGCCGGAGAACAGGATCGCGGACACGATCCCGCCGATCGTCGCGTCGTGCCATGCGACGCGCGCATCGGGCAGGAACTTCATCAGCGCGGCGAACGCGCCCGCGAGCACCGCGATGCCGACGAAGAACTGCAACAGGTTGGTGATCGCGACATACGGTGAATCGCCGAGCAGCCAGGTGCCGATGAACGTGATCGCGGTATCGAGCACGAGCGACACGATCAGCAGGAACGCGACGCCGAGCACGAGCCCGAACGAAATGAGCCGCACGCGCACGAGCCCGAGCATGCTCGACCAGCGGCTTTCCGTACTCGGCCAGATCACGGAAAGCGCGGTGTTCAGCGACGCGAACGTCGCCGACGCGCCGATCGCGAGCGCGGCGAACGAGATCAGCGTCGCGATGCCGCCGCGCTGGCCCGCGCGATGCGCGTTCTGCACGATCGTCTGGATGCTGGCCGCCGCATCGTCGCCGATCAGCTGGTGGGCCTGCTCGAACACCTGGCCGCGTGCGGCATCGTCGCCGTAGAACCAGCCGGCCACGGCGATCACCATCACGAGCGTCGGCGCGAGCGAGAACGCCGAGAAGAACGCGATGCTCGCGGCCATCGCCGAGCAGCGGTCGGAGGAGAAGCGCCTGAACGCGTTGAGTGCCCAGTTGGCCTGTTGTTGCGCGAGGCGGGTCGCCTCGGACGTGATCTGTCGTTTCATGACGGTTCGGTTGTGCGTTGAACGCAGGACATCGGTGGATCGGCAAATCGGTATTGATCCGACGAATCGATCATAGTTGCCTGAACTGTCTATAATTCCTTTCAGTTTCACCCCACCCCACAAAAACGCCGAGACCATCATGCTACAAATGTCCCGGCGCCAGTTCCTGAAGGTGACGGCCACGTCGCTTGCCGGATCGAGTCTTGCCCTGCTGGGCTTTTCTCCGACGGAAGCGCTCGCCGAGGTCCGACAGTACAAGCTGGCGCGCACAGTCGAAACGCGCAACACCTGTCCTTATTGTTCAGTGGGTTGCGGCATCCTGATGTACAGCCTCGGTGACGGCGCGAAGAATGCGCAGCCGAGCATCATCCATATCGAAGGCGATCCCGACCATCCCGTCAATCGCGGCACGCTGTGCCCGAAGGGTGCGAGCCTGATCGATTTCATCCACAGCCCGAACCGCCTGACGCACCCCGAGTATCGTGCGCCCGGCTCGGACAAGTGGGAACCCATCTCTTGGAACGACGCGCTCGACCGGATCGCGAAGCTGATGAAGGCCGACCGCGACGCGAACTTCGTCGAGACGGCGGAAGACGGCGCGAAGGTCAACCGCTGGCTGACCACCGGCATGCTGGCCGCATCGGCGGGCAGCAACGAAGTCGGTTATCTCACGCACAAGACTGTCCGCAGTCTGGGGATGCTCGCATTCGACAATCAGGCGCGTGTCTGACATGGCCCGACGGTGGCAGGTCTTGCCCCGACGTTTGGCCGTGGAGCGATGACGAACCATTGGGTCGACATCAAGAACGCGGACGTGATTCTCGTGATGGGCGGCAATGCAGCCGAGGCCCATCCGTGCGGTTTCAAGTGGGTAACGGAGGCGAAGGCGCACCGCAAGGCGCGGCTGATCGTCGTCGACCCGCGCTTCACGCGTACGGCCTCGGTGGCCGACTACTACGCGCCGATCCGCACCGGCACCGACATCGTCTTCCTGGGCGGTGTGATCAACTATCTGCTGACGAACGACAAGATCCAGCATGAGTACGTGAAGAACTACACGGACTTCTCGTTCATCGTGCGCGAGGATTTCGCGTTCAACGACGGCATCTATTCCGGCTACGACGCCGAGAAGCACGCGTATCCGGACAAATCGAGCTGGGACTACGAGCGGGGCGACGACGGCTTCGCGAAGGTCGACCCGACGCTGCAGCATCCGCGCTGCGTCTACAACCTGCTGAAGCAGCACTACGCGCGCTATACGCCGGACATGGTCCAGCAGACCTGCGGCACGCCGAAGGAGAAATTCCTGAAGGTGTGCGAGATGCTCGCGACGACGGCCGTGCCAGGCCGCGCCGGCACGATCCTGTACGCGCTCGGCTGGACGCACCATTCGGTCGGTGCGCAGATGATCCGCACCGGCGCGATGGTGCAGCTGCTGCTCGGCAACATCGGCATCGCCGGCGGCGGGATGAACGCGCTGCGCGGCCACTCGAACATCCAGGGCTTGACCGACCTCGGGCTGATGTCGAACCTGCTGCCGGGCTACATGACGCTGCCGATGCAGGCCGAGCAGGATTTCGACGCCTACATCAAGAAGCGCGTGCAGCTGCCGCTGCGGCCGAACCAGCTGAGCTACTGGAAGAACTACAAGGCGTTCCACGTCAGCTTCATGAAGTCGTGGTGGGGCGACGCCGCGACCGCCGAGAACAACTGGGCCTACGACTACCTGCCGAAGCTCGACAAGCAGTACGACCTGCTGCAGGCGATCGAGCTGATGAATGCCGGCAAGATGAACGGCTACATCTGCCAGGGCTTCAACCCGCTCGCGGCGGCGCCGTCGAAGGTGAAGACGGCGGCCGGCCTCGCGAAGCTGAAGTGGCTCGTGATCATGGATCCGCTCGCGACCGAGACGTCCGAGTTCTGGAAGCATCACGGCGACTACAACGACGTCGATGCGTCGAAGATCCAGACCGAGGTGTTCCGGCTGCCGACCACGTGCTTCGCGGAGGAAAACGGCTCGCTCGTCAGTTCGAGCCGCGTGCTGCAATGGCACTGGAAGGGCGCGGAGCCGCCGGGCGAGGCGAAGAGCGACCTCGAGATCATGGCGGGGCTGTTCCTGCGCATGCGCAAGATGTACCAGACGGACGGCGGCAAGTATCCGGACCCGATCGTGAACCTGACCTGGCCGTACGCGAACCCGGAAAGCCCGACGCCCGAAGAGCTCGCGATGGAGTTCAACGGCCGTGCGCTCGCCGACCTGCCCGACCCGAAGGATCCGGCCAAGACGCTCGTGAAGAAGGGCGAGCAGCTCGCCGCGTTCGCGCAGCTGAAGGACGACGGCACGACCGCGAGCGGCTGCTGGATCTTCTGCGGCGCCTGGACGCAGGCCGGCAACCAGATGGGGCGGCGCGACAACTCGGACCCGACCGGCATCGGCCAGACGCTGAACTGGGCGTGGGCCTGGCCGGCCAACCGGCGGATCCTGTACAACCGCGCATCGTGCGACGTCGCCGGCAAGCCGTTCGACCCGACCCGCAAGCTGATCGGCTGGAACGGCAGCGCGTGGAAGGGCCCCGACATTCCGGACTTCAAGGCGGACGAACCGCCCGAGAACGGGATGGGGCCGTTCATCATGAACCCGGAAGGCGTCGCGCGCTTCTTCGCCCGCGCGGGGATGAACGAAGGTCCGTTCCCCGAGCACTACGAGCCGTTCGAGACGCCGCTCGCGGCGAACCCGCTGCACCCTGACAACCCGCAGGCGCTGAACAACCCGGCCGCCCGCGTGTTCCCGGACGACCGCGCGTCGTTCGGCAAGGCATCGGAGTTCCCGCACGTCGCGACGACGTACCGGCTGACCGAGCATTTCCACTACTGGACCAAGCATGCGCGGCTGAACTCGATCATCCAGCCCGAGCAATTCGTCGAGATCGGCGAAGACCTCGCGAAGGAAGTCGGCGTCGCGCACGGCGATCGCGTGAAGGTGTCGTCCAAGCGCGGCTACATCGTCGCGGTCGCGCTCGTCACGAAGCGGATCAAGCCGCTGACGATCGAGGGCAAGAAGGTCCAGACGGTCGGCGTCCCGTTGCACTGGGGCTTCAAGGGTCTGACGAAGCCCGGCTATCTCGCCAATACCCTGACTCCGTCCGTAGGCGACGGCAACTCGTACACACCGGAATTCAAGTCGTTCCTGGTGAAGGTCGAAAAGGCGTAAGGGGGAAGAGATGGCATTGCAATCGCTGGATATCAAGCGCGTCTCGGCCACCACGACGCCGCCGCCCACGGCGCGCGAACCGGTGACCGGGAGCGTCGCGAAGCTGATCGACGTATCGAAATGCATCGGCTGCAAGGCATGCCAGACGGCATGCATGGAGTGGAACGACCTGCGCGACGAGGTCGGCACCAACGTCGGCGTGTACGACAACCCGGCCGACCTGTCGGAGCACTCGTGGACGGTGATGCGCTTCGCCGAATACGAGAACCCGGCGGGCGACCTCGAGTGGCTGATCCGCAAGGACGGCTGCATGCACTGCGAGGATCCGGGCTGCCTGAAGGCGTGTCCGTCGCCGGGCGCGATCGTGCAGTACAACAACGGGATCGTCGATTTCCACGAGGAGAACTGCATCGGCTGCGGCTATTGCGTGACCGGCTGCCCGTTCAACGTGCCGCGGATCTCGAAGAAGGATCATCGCGCGTACAAGTGCACGCTCTGTTCCGACCGCGTCGCGGTCGGCCAGGAGCCGGCCTGCGTGAAGACCTGCCCGACCGGCGCGATCGTGTTCGGCACCAAGGAGGACATGAAGCAGCACGCGGCCGAGCGGATCGAGGACCTGAAGGAGCGCGGCTTCGAGCATGCGGGGCTGTACGACCCGCAGGGCGTCGGCGGCACGCACGTGATGTACGTGCTGCACCACGCCGACAAACCGTCGCTGTACCACGGGCTGCCCGACAATCCGTCGATCAGCCCGATGGTGAAGCTGTGGAAGGGCATCGCGAAGCCGCTCGCGGTCGCCGGCCTCGCGCTGACCGCGCTGGCCGGGTTCTTCCACTACACCCGGGTCGGTCCGAACGAGGTCAGCGAGGAAGAGGAAGCCGCCGCCCGCGACGAGGCGCGACGCATCAAGGAGGACGCAAAATGAAGCACGACGACCCCAACCTGATCGTCCGCTACACGCCGAACGAGCGCACGAACCACTGGATCACCGCGATCACGTTCGTGCTGCTCGCGCTGTCCGGGCTCGCGCTGTTCCATCCGTCGATGTTCTGGCTCACCGCGCTGTTCGGCGGCGGCCAGTGGACGCGGATCCTGCATCCGTTCGTCGGTCTCGTGATGTTCGTGTCGTTCGCGATTCTCGTGGTGCGCTTCTGGCATCACAACACGCTCGACGCGGACGACCGCCAATGGCTGAAGCAGATCGGCGACGTGCTGACCAACCAGGAAGACAGGCTGCCGCCCGTCGGGCGCTATAACGCCGGACAGAAGCTGCTATTCTTCACGTTGGTGGCGTGCCTGCTGCTGCTCCTGCTGTCGGGGATCGTGATCTGGCGGCGCTACTTCTCGTTCTACTTCCCGATCGGGGTGATCCGCGCGGCCGCCGTCGTGCATGCCGTGGCGGCCTTCGTGCTGATCGCGAGCATCATCGTGCACATTTACGCGGCGTTGTGGGTGAAGGGCTCGATCGGGGCGATGGTGCGCGGCACCGTCACGCTGGGCTGGGCCCGCAAGCATCACCCGAAGTGGTTCCGTGAAAGCGTGAAATAACGCACTGGAGCGGGGCGGCTCGCCGATCGCGGCGGGCCGTTCCGTCAGCCGTCGGAACCGCCTGAAGCGCCGACCTGTCGGCGCTTGTTTATTTGGAAGACATTTTCGTGACACAACGCATTCTCGAACCGACCGAGATTTCGGCGCTCGATCACTCGGCCATTCCGCGCTTTCGCCTGCCGGAGCGCGGCACCGCGTTCGCCGCGCGTGCCGCCCGGCTGCGCAAGCTTGCCGACCTGAACCCGATCAGCGGCTACCTGCGGCTGATGGCGACCGTTGCCGACGCGCAGCACGCGACGCTGCAGGCGCTGGAACTGCCGCTGCCGTCGCCCGAAGCGATCGCACGCGCGCAACAGCATTCGATGCCCCTCGTGCCGGCGCTCGACGGCGAGCGCAACCCGCAGTGGCGGGCCGTGCTGTACGAACTGCTCGACCGCGTCGAAAGCGCCGGGCTCGTCAATCCGTCGCTCGCGAAGCTGCTCGACCGGCTGCGCCTGATGGCGCCCGCCGAACTCGACGCGCAGGCCGACGCGATCCTCGCGTTGCGCTTCGCCGAAGTCGACCCGGCCACCGCGCCGTTCCTGATGGCCGCGCTGCAGGTCGTCTGGACCGATCTCGCGAGCCGCGTGGCACCGGCCGACGTCCCGTATCTCGACCAGCCGGGGCTGTGCCCCGTGTGCGGCACGCATCCGGTCGCGAGCGTCGTGCGCGTCGGCGGCCAGTACCAGGGCTACCGTTTCCTGCAGTGCGGCCTGTGCACGACCGAGTGGCACATGGTGCGCACGAAATGTTCGCACTGCGATTCGACCAAGGGCATCGCTTACCACGGGATCGAAGGCGGCAGCGGAGCCGTCAAGGCCGAGTCCTGTGACGAATGCAAGACCTATCGCAAGATCGGCTACCAGGAGAAGGACTACGAGTTCGAGCCGCTGGCGGACGATCTCGCGAGCCTCACGCTCGACCTGCTGATGAACGAAGCCGGCTACCAGCGCAGTTCGCCGAACCCGCTGCTGTGGCCGGACATGTCGCGCGAAGCGGAATGACGGTACGGAGCCGGGGCGCGCGCGAGCGCCTGCGCCGGCTGCCTGCCGCGCATGGAATTGGAGCCACCATTACGTGACCGAACCGGGTTTGAATGAACTGAATGCCGTCCTCGCACGCGTGCCGTCGGTGGAGCGCGTGCTGACGTCGGCGCCGCTGCAGCCGCTGCTCGCCGACTATGGCCGTACGCGCGTGCTGAACGCGGTGCGCGCCGAACTCGAACGCTGGCGCACCGCCGCGCAGCAGGATCCGCCGGCGGCCGGGCCGCTCGACGAGCCGCGCATCGCGGCGGCCGTCGCCCGCGCGCTGGCCGAGCAGAGCGCGGGCACCGTGCGCGCGGTGTTCAACCTGACCGGCACCGTGCTGCACACGAATCTCGGGCGCGCGCTGTTGCCCGACGACGCGGTGCGCGCGGTGGTCGACGCACTCACGCAACCCGTCAACCTCGAATTCGACCTCGCCACCGGCCGCCGCGGCGACCGCGACGACCTGATCGACGATCTGCTGTGCGAACTGACCGGCGCGGAAGCCGCGACCGTCGTCAACAACAATGCCGCGGCCGTGTTGCTCGTGTTGTCGGCGCTTGCGCCGAAACGCGAAGTGATCGTGTCGCGCGGCGAACTGGTCGAGATCGGCGGCGCGTTCCGCATTCCCGACATCATGAGCCGTGCGGGTGCGAAACTGCGCGAGGTCGGCACCACCAACCGCACTCATCTGCGCGACTACGCGGACGCGATCGGTCCGCGCACGGCGATCCTGATGAAGGTGCACTGCAGCAACTACGCGATCAGCGGCTTCACCAAGGAAGTGACGCTGGCCGAACTCGCGCCGCTCGCGCGCGAGCACGGGCTGCCGGTGGCGGTCGACCTCGGCAGCGGCACGCTCGCCGATCTGTCGCAATGGGGCCTGCCGCACGAGACGACCGTGCAGGAAACCGTCGCGGCAGGCGCGAACCTCGTCACGTTCAGCGGCGACAAGCTGCTCGGCGGGCCGCAGGCCGGGCTGATCGTCGGCGATCGCGCGCTCGTCGCGAAGATCAAGAAACATCCGCTCAAGCGCGCGCTGCGCGTCGGCAAGCTGACGCTCGCCGCGCTCGAGCCCGTGCTGCGGCTGTACCAGGCGCCGGAATTCCTGCGCGAGCGGCTCACCACGCTGCGTCTGCTGACGCGGCCGCAGCGCGAGATCGCCGAGGCCGCCGAGCGCGTGCGTCCGGCGTTGCAGGCCGCGCTCGGCGGCGGCTTCGACGTGCAGGTCGAGCCGATGTTCAGCCAGATCGGCAGCGGCGCGCTGCCGGTCGACCAGTTGCCGAGCGCCGGGCTCGTCGTGCGCACGCCGGACGGCAAGCGCGGCGGCCGTGCGCTCGCGCAGCTCGAGAAACGGTTGCGCGAATGGCCGCGCCCGGTGATCGGCCGCATCGCCGACAATGCGCTGCGGCTCGACCTGCGCTGCCTCGAAGCGGCGGACGAAGCGGCATTCGTCGCGCAATGCGTGCAGGCTGCGGGGCCGGCTGCATGATCGTCGGTACCGCGGGACATATCGATCACGGCAAGACGACGCTCGTGCGCGCGCTGACCGGCGTCGACACCGACCGGTTGAAGGAAGAGAAGGCGCGCGGCATCTCGATCGAACTCGGCTATGCGTACACGCCGCTCGAGAATGGCGACGTGCTCGGCCTGATCGACGTGCCGGGTCACGAGAAGCTGATTCATACGATGGCGGCCGGTGCGAGCGGGATCGACTTCGCGCTGCTCGTGATCGCCGCGGACGACGGCGTGATGCCGCAGACCCGCGAGCACCTCGCGATCCTGCAACTGCTCGGCGTCGCGCATGGTGCTGTCGCGCTGACGAAGTGCGATCGGGTCGACGCCGCGCGCCTGTCGGCGGTGCGCGACGAGATCGCTGCGTGGCTGCACGGCTCGACGCTCGATGGCGCGCCGATCTTCGAAACCTGCGCGACGCGCGACGACGATCCGGGCGTCGCCGCATTGAAGCGTCATCTCGCCGATGCGGCACTCGCATGGCGTGCGCGCCGCGACGACGGCCTGTTCCGGCTCGCGGTCGATCGCGTGTTCACGCTCGCCGGGCAGGGGACCATCGTGACGGGCACCGCGTTCGCGGGCCGCGTGGCGACGGGCGACACGCTCGCGGTCGTGCGCACCGGCGGTGCGGCGCGCGTGCGCAGCATCCATGCGCAGAACCGGCCGGTCGACGCGGGCCGCGCGGGTGAGCGCTGCGCGCTGAACCTGGCCGGCGTCGACCGTGCGGACGTCGAGCGTGGCGATACCGTCGCGGATGCGCGGCTCGTCGCGACGTCGCCGCGTCTCGACGTCGAACTGACGCTCCTGGCCGATGCGGGGCTCACGCTGACGCACTGGGCGCCGCTGCACGTGCATCTCGGCACGCTGCATCGCGTCGCGCACGTCGCGCTGCTCGACGGCGATACGCTCGCGGCGGGCCAGATGATGCGCGTGCAACTGGTGTTCGACGAACCCGTGTTCGCGCTGCCGGGCGATCGCTTCATAGTCCGCAATCCGCAGGCGACGCGCACCGTCGGCGGCGGTCGCGTGCTCGATCCGTTCGGTCCCGCACGCAAGCGTCGCACGCCCGCGCGCCGTGCGTGGCTCGACGCACTGGCCGCTTGGCTCGACGAAGGGCGGCTCGATGCATTGCTCGCGCAGGCGCCGCTCGGGATCGCACGCGCGATGCTCACGCACCTGACGGGCTTCGCGCCCGACGTGCTGGCGTTGCCGGACGACGCACTGGCGATCGGCCAGCGCGAGCGCGCGTCGAACGACGGCACGGTGATCGCGCGAGTGCATTGGGACGCGCTGCAGGCGCGGGCGATCGATACGCTGCGCGCGTATCACGAACGCGTGCCGGACGAGCAGGGGCTCGATGCGGCGCGCCTGCGGCGGATGGCGGCGCCGCTCGTCGGCGATGCGCTGTGGCGTGCGTTGGTCGATGCGCTGGTGGACGGCGGGGAGGTGGCGCGAAGCGGGCCGTGGCTGCATCTGCCGTCGCATTCGGTGAGTTTCGATGCGCGCGAGGAAGCGCTGGCGGGGCAATTGCTGCCGCTGATTCATGCGGGGCGCTTCGATCCGCCGTGGGTCCGCGATCTGGCGCGCGACACGGGCGCGCAGGAGGAGGCCGTGCGCACGCTGCTGCGCAAGCTCGCGCGGCGCGGCGACGTGCATCAGATCGTGCGCGACCTGTTCTATCACGCGGATGTCGTGCGAGAGCTGGCCGGGCTGGTCGCGCATCTCGCGCCGGCGCGCGGCGGCGGGCTCGACGCGGCGACGTTTCGCGATGCAACGGGGCTCGGCCGCAAGCGCGCGATCCAGATTCTCGAGTTCTTCGATCGGGTTGGGTATACTCGCTTCCACCGCGATCTTCACTTCCTGCGGCCTGACAGCGGTTGGGTGGGTGTACAGGCGTAGGCGCTCGTCGTTCTTTGGTTTTTCCCCACGGAAGGCATTCGTATCCGGTGGTACGGCTGGACTTCAAATCCAGTTGGGGGTGTCAGTCACTCCCGGGTCGGTTCGACTCCGGCTGCCTTCCGCCACAAGGGTTACAAGATTTTGGCGCTCCGGGCAGTCTTTCCACGGCGGAACATCGAAATTTACGCAGCGAGCGATGGCGGCAATATCCGCTTTGGGAAGTGCGCCGGGCCGATTTGTGCCGCGTTCGAGTCCTCCGGACGCCTGTCCAAAACTCCCGCCCATCAGGCGTTTCTTGCTTTTTCGAAACGGAATCGCGTGCCCGTCACCCGCCGTCTCCCACTTCGCAATCGACAAGTCTGTTCGCACGCGTTGGAATCAGGTCAGTGATCACTACCGCCCAGCGCCTTGTATAAGTCCATCCGGTTGTTGAGTCGATGCAAGCGGTTCAGCGCGACGGCGCTCTGCGCGTCGCGCAGCCGCTGCTGCTGGTCGAGCCATGGCCGTACGTCGGTCGCGCCGGCCACGAAGCGGACTCGCGCCAGCGCTTCCGCATGCTGTGCCCACTTGAGCGACAGCGTGTGCTGTTCGCCTTCACGTTCGAGCTGCGCACGTGCAGACAATACGTTTTCGACCTCGCCGAGCGCGGTGTGCAACCGCTGGCGGAAAGCGACGACTGCTTCCTCGTACTCCGTCTGCGACACCTTGATCTTCAGTCGCATCGTATTCCATTCGATGAGCGGCAGCGAGAGCCCGAGGCCGAGCATCGCGATCGGATTCGACAGCACGCGCTCGAGACTCGCGCTCGACGTGCCGAAGGAACTTGTCAGCGTGAACGAGGGATAGAAGCTTGTGCGGGTGAAGTCGAGGTTCGCGAGTGATTCGCGCAGCCGGAACTCCGCTTCACGGAGATCCGGGCGTCGACCAAGCAGATCCGCAGGCACGCCCGCAGGCACCGCTGGCAGCGGCCGGTCGGGCAGCGCGGTCGGCTCCGCGGCTTTCGCGTGCGGCGGCCTGTCGAACAGGATCGCAAGCGCGTGACGTTTCACGGTGCGTTGTTGGATCAGATGCGTCTGAGCCGCGCGCTGCGCGGACACGCTCAGCTCGGCCTGCGCAACGTCGAACCCGGACACCGCGCCCGCCGCATGGCGCGCGCGCACCAGCGCAAGCGTGCGCTCCGCATACGTGATGCTTGCGTCGCCGAGCGCGATCTGCTGGTTCAGATAACCGATCTCCCAGTACAGCGCGGCCGTCGCGCCGATCAACGAGAGCCGCGCCGCGTCGCGATTGGCCTGCGTCGCATTGGCGCTCCAGCGCGCCGCGTCGCGCAGCGCGGCGAGCTTGCCCCAGAGGTCGAGTTCGTAGCTGAGCATGCCGGACAGATTGCTCATGCGCGACGTTCGATGTGAATCGAGCGTGCGCGGCACGCTGCCATTTTCGTCAAAATTGCGCGACATGCCGTCGTTGCCGCCGAGCGAGTGCGACACGCTGCCGGCGCCCTCGAGGGTGACGTTCGGCGTCTGATTGGTCGCGACGAGCCCCGCCTGCAGGCGGGCACGATAGACGCGGATCGTGGCAGCAGCGAGGTCGTTGTTGACATCGAGCGCGTCGGCGATCAGCCGGTCGAGCACCGGGTCGCCGAAGCCGCGCCACCAGTCGGCCGGAATTGGCGAGGTAGCAAAGGGCGCGGATGCGCTCGACGCAGCGGAAGCGGGCGCCGTGCCGGCCGCGTCGTACGTGGTCCATTGCGCGGGCAGGTTCACGGCGGGTAGCGGCTGGCGACGCTCGCTTGCGCAGCCGGCGAGCAGCGCGGCTGCGCAAGCGAGCGCGAGCACGCTGCGAGGGGCGGTCGGGATGCAGATCATCGCGACCTCAATCGCGCGCGAGCGCATCAATCGGATCGAGCCGCGCCGCGTTGCGCGCGGGCATGAAGCCGAAGACGATGCCGATCAGCGTCGAACACAGGACCGCGGTGACGATCGAGCCGACAGAGAACACCATTTTCCATTGGGTGACAAACAGCGAAAAGATGAAGCTCATGCCGAACGACAGCACGATTCCGATCGCGCCGCCCATCAGGCATACCATCACGGACTCGACGAGGAACTGTTGCATGATATCGCTCTGCCGCGCGCCGACCGCCATCCGGATGCCGATTTCGCGCGTGCGCTCCGTGACCGACACGAGCATGATGTTCACCACTCCGATCCCGCCGACGATGAGCGAGATCACCGCGATCAGCGACAGCAGCAGCGCGATCGACTGGCCGGTCTTCGCGGTCGTCTTGGCTACGCTATCCAGGTTGTACGTGAAGAAATCCTTGCGCCCGTGGCGCTGAGTCATCAGTTTCACAAGGCTGTTCTCGGCGGCCTTGCTTGGCTGGCCGTCGCGTACGCGTACGGTGATACTGCCGAAATGGGGTTGGCCGAACAGCCTGCCGCTCGCGGTCGTGTACGGTACCCATACGTTCAGGTCCTTCATGTCGCTGAACGCGCTCTTCTTGTCCGCCGTCACGCCGATCACGATGCACGG
Organism: Burkholderia sp. Bp9090; assembly: GCF_003857985.1. Taxonomy (NCBI): domain Bacteria; kingdom Pseudomonadati; phylum Pseudomonadota; class Betaproteobacteria; order Burkholderiales; family Burkholderiaceae; genus Burkholderia; species Burkholderia sp. Bp9090. Next base: position 71,348 of record NZ_QTPV01000004.1, on the reverse strand, counting down.
CAGGTTGTCGACGAGGATCACCTCGCCGAGCGGATTCGGGTTCGCGCCGAACAGCTTGCGGCGCGTGTTCTGGTCGATCACCGCGACCGGCGCCTGACGACGCACGTCATCCGTGCTGAAACCGACACCCAGTGTGAAGTTCCTTCCGCGCACCTGGAAGAAACGCTCGCCGACACCGCTCACGAGCGCATTCACGTCGATATTTCGGTACCGCAGCAGCAGGCTGCGCGCCGTTTCGGGCGTCGCGCCGTCGATGTAGTGCTGCTCGGCGAGGGCGGCCACGTCGGCGGCCACGAGCGTCTGGATCGTGCCTGCCTGGCTGTCGCCCCAGTCGCGGCCCGGGTAGATGCTGATCGTGTTGGTGCCCATACTGGCGATTTCGTCGAGCATGTAACGCTTCGCGCCTTCACCGATCGCGGCGATCGACACGACCGACGTGATGCCGAAGATTATGCCGAGCATCGTCAGGATCGTTCGCAGCCGGTGCGATACGAGCGCGAGCCAGGCCATCCGGAACGCCTCGGCGAAGCTGCCGGCACTCGCCGACCACTGGCGCGGGCGAAGCGGCGCGGCAGCCAGTGCGTCCGCTGAGGCGGCTCGGACGCCGCGATCGTCCGATGCGTTCGCCTGCGCGGTTCGGTCGCCGGCGACGGTGGACGACACGTCGGCAGCATGCGCCGGGGCCGGCGAGCCATCCTCGACCGGCGAGTTTGGTCGGTCCGCGACGATCTCGCCGTCGCGGATCTCGATGATGCGGCGCGCGTGCGCGGCGACCTGCTCGTCGTGCGTGACGATGATCACCGTATGGCCGAGCGCATTCAGTTCGCGCAGGATCCGGATGACGTCCTGACCGCTTTTCGAATCGAGTGCGCCCGTCGGCTCGTCGGCAAGGATCACTTCGCCGCCGTTCATCAGTGCGCGTGCGATGCTGACGCGCTGCTGCTGGCCGCCGGACAGCTGGCTCGGCCGGTGGCCGGCGCGTTCCGTAAGCCCGAGGCGAGCAAGCAGGTGCTCGGCGCACGCGCGCCGGGCAGCATGCGCGCTCCCCGCATAGATAGCCGGCATCTCGACGTTTGCCGCCGCATTGAGATACGGCAGCAGGTGGTAACGCTGGAAGATGAAGCCGAAGTGCTCGCGCCGCAATTGAGCGAGCTCGTCCGCGTCGAGGTCGCGCGTCTCGCGGCCGCCGACCCGGTAGCTGCCAGCGCTCGGGTGGTCCAGGCAGCCGAGCATGTTCATCAGCGTCGACTTGCCGGAACCCGACGCGCCGACGATTGCGACGATCTCGCCAGCGTCGATCGACAGATTGACGTCTTTCAGCACGATCACATCCCGATCGCCGGCCGGAAAGCGCCGTGTGACGTTGGTGAACTGCAGCAGCGGCCGGGTCATCGCTAAATTTCCGAACCGGGAGTGTCGTCTGCCGCTTCGCCAATCACGACGCGCTCGCCGGCCTTCAGGCCGTCGCGCACCTCGATCTTCACGTTGTTGTTCAGTCCGGTGAGGACCTGGCGCGTGACAACCTTGTCGTTGGCGCCGATCACGCGCACCGCATAGCGGCCGTCCGGCGCCTGCGCGCCGAGCGCGGCAACGGGAATGCTAAGCGCTTGGCGCGCGGTGTCGAGCACCACGCTGACCTGCGCGGTCATCGAGATGCGCAGCCGATGACCGGGATTCGGCACCTCGAACAGTGCGTTGTAGAACACCGCAGTATTCGGCTTGGACAAGCCGCCGCCCATACCGCCGAGCGAACTCTGCGTGTCGAGGAAGTTCTGCGGCGCGGGCTCGATTGCTCGCAGCTTGCCGTAGTAGCGCTTGTCGGGGTCGCCGAGGATCGTGAAGTACGCGGTCTGGCCGGGGTGCACGCGGATGACGTCGGCTTCGGACACCTGCGCCTTGACGGTCATCGTGTCGACGTCGGCGAGCTTCAGGATCACGGGCGCCTGCTGCTGCGCGAGTACGGTTTGCCCCTCCTGCGTGACGATCGCGACGACTTCGCCGTCCATCGGCGCGACGATTCGCGTGTAGCCGACGTTGGCCTGCTCGGTCTCGATCTGGATGCGGGCCGCGCGGATCTGTGCGTCGAACGACGCAAGGGTTGCACGCTGCACGTCGAGTGTGGCCTGCGCAGCTTCGTAGTCCTGCCGTGAGGTCGCGTCGTCCGGCAGCATTTGCCGTTGGCGGCGGAATGCGAGCTCGGCCTGAGCGAGCTGCGCGGCCGTCGCGCGTCTTTGCGCGACGAGGTTCTGCTCGCTGATTTTCGCTTGACGCAGCGCGTTCTGCGGGAGCACCGGGTCGATCTCCGCGAGCCATTGCCCCTTCTTGACCTTGTCGCCGAGTTTGACCTTCAGCGACTTGAGCTGGCCGGTCACCTGCGCGCCGACGTCGACCCCCTTGAAGGCCTGCAGCGTGCCCGTCGCGAGCACCGCACTCTCGAGATCGCCGCGCTCGACCTTCGCGCTCAGGTATTGCGGACGCTTGTCCGGCGCGAGCCAGCGCCACGCGAACGCAATGAGCAAGACGGTGACGGCGAGGCCGGTAGCCACGTAGCACCCGCGTTGGGGGGATTTCTTCATGAGAGCAATGTGCTTCGGGGGTGTACGAGCGGCCGTCTGTAATGAAATGGAAATGGACTGGTTGAAATGCAGAAAGCTTCGGAGTTTCTGGGTTCCGGGGCGAATTCAGCGCGGGCGTCGTCGATCGAATCCCTTCGAGTTCCTCCCCACCAGCACATCGGACCGCCGTATTGCGGCAGGACCATCCGGAACGCTGTCGTGATAGAACATGGCTTGACTATGAAACATCCGCGCGTACTTCCCGTTTCGGGCGATGAGTTCGTCGTGAGACCCCTCCTCAACGAGATGGCCCTTGTCGAGCACGACGATGCGATCGACGAATCGCGTCAACGCGAGACGGTGGCTAACGATGACGGTCGTCCGTTGCTCGGCCAGTTCGAGAATGAGTCGCATGATGTCCGCTTCGGACTCGGGATCGAGCGCTGAAGTGGGTTCGTCGAAGACGAGCAGGTCGGCTTCGTCGGCATGTGCCATCGCACGCGCGATGGCTAGCCTCTGCCACTGCCCCCCTGAAATATCGGTTCCGCCCGCCGTCTCCGTGGTCAGAGGGGTGTCCGGGCGGCGGCCCAGGAACTCGAGGCCGACCGCCTTCAGGTATTCGTCGGCTTGCTGCATGTCGTGCTCGACGAGATTCTCGCGCACGTCGAGCGGAAAGCGCGCAAAGTCCTGAAACACACCGACCACACGCGGAGGATGATGGGCCGTCGACCACGCCAACACACCTGTCGTCGGCTCGTAGAGACCGCACAGCAATTTGAGCAGGGTCGTCTTGCCGGCGCCATTTTCGCCGACGATCGCGATGACCTCTCGATCGCGAATCTCCAGACCGATCTGATCAAGCGCGGCATGTTCGGCGTCGCCGTACCGCAGACCCACGTTGCGCAGCGTCACGCAGGGTGCGGCCGCCGACGTTTCGCGCACCGGCGGCGGCCGGCGGGCAGGGTCGACCGCCTGCTTCTGCTGCGCAGCGTGAAGGGCGATCAGCTTGCGGAACGGGCGCACGGCATAGGAAACGCGCAACAGATCGCCGAAGTTGTAGACGATCGCGGCTAACCCGTCTTTCAACTGAACGAGCGCGCCGAGCAGGAACGCGAGCTGGGCGATGCTGAACTTGCCGAGCTGAAATCCGTCGATGACGGCATAGAGCGGCAGTCCGAGGCAGACACTTGCCGCCAGCGACGTCGCGGCGAGCTTGAGCGCGTTGCGCGTGCGTACTCGCTTGATGGTCTCGAGATAGTTGTCGTAGAGACCCTGCCACTTGGCCAGCAGACGCTCCTGCATGCGGTAGATGCGCAAGTCCTTGGCGAATTCGGGCTGCGTCAGAACCCGCTCGAGAAGGCGCAGATCGTTGAACGTTGCCGCATGATGCTCCTGGACATTCCAGCTCTCGCGTTCGGCCCGCGCCCGGAACAGGAGGGGCGGCACCATGCCAGCCAACACGAGGAAGGGAATCCACCATGCCGTTTGCCCCGTCAGGAGCAGGATCGGAATGATCATCACGGTTCCAATGCAGACTGCATAAAGATGCAGCACAAGTTCACCCACCTGGTCGCTCGCGCCGGCCGCGAGAATCGCCGTTTCGCGCAGATCGGCATCCTCGTGTATGCCGAGGTTCGGGAACGTCGCGACGATCGAGTTCACATCTCGCTTCAGCAGCATGCGCGCCGAATCTCCAAGCGAGTCGACGATGAAGCTCGATATCGCGTTCAATCCATCGTGAAAGCCGCCGAGTATGAAGTAGGCAATGACGAGCGCCATGACAGCGGCTGCGGCCGCATTGGACGTCAGGCGCTCGATGAGCTGCGCGTTGATGTAGAGCAGCACGCTCGGTATGACGCCGACGACGAGGTTCGACATGATGGCGAGGCTCAGCGCCCGCGGCGCCGCTCGCCACAGCAGCAATAGCGTCTCGCCGAGATTGTGCAGGATTTCCCAGACTTTCATGGCGGCTGGCTCAGCCCGCAAGGGCACGTAGTGGACGGAATTTCAAATGCTTGACGACAGTAGCCCGCGCTCCGGAGAATCTTACGAGCCAGGCTTCAAGATCGGTCACGCCGCGAATATAGTGGTACTGAGTGCCGAGCTGTGCGTTAGGGTCTTCCGTCGCGACAATATAGGCCGTCAGGTGGCGGCGGAAACGAGCCTGATCGACGAGTCCCCAGTCATTCAGAATCATGGGGCGATCGGTCAGGCGCCGCAGCGCCCCCGCGCTATTGCGAAACATTCGCCGTGCCATCAGCGCATAGCTCGTCTTGCTCTTTTTCTCCGTCGCGAAATCCGGCAGCGCTCCGCGATAGGCGTTTCGCGCCAGCATTTTCGACGTCGCGTAGGGATTCGCGCGATTCAGGCGTCTATAGTCGTGGTGAAGATGCGGCGGACACGCGAGTGCGAACGAGATCATCCGCGGGTCGAGGAACGGATGGGAGTGGGTGCAGTAGACATTCAAGGTGTCGAAGTAAGTCGCCCGCGGAAACAGCATTGCCCTGATGTAGTCGTGGCCCAGGTATCGCGTCCGCGAATGCCTCGCGTACCCCTTTCCGGCGCGCGCTTGGCGCCGCGCTCCCGCGAGCAGGCACTTTCCGAGATAGTCGGGCAATATCGCGCGCCCTTCGGTCGATTCCTTCTCAAGCCACTCGCGTCGCCCCAGGCGTGGCGACAGCGAGGTCAGCATCTTGTGAAAGTAGGCTCGCGAGAAGGCTCGAATGCCGAGGTTTTCCGTCACGTAGTCGTGGAGTGCTTCGATCCCGTCATGCTCGCGAATGGAATCGAGAATCCAGGGATGCGTCGACTCGCCAAGAATGACGTCTCCCCCTTCGCCCGTCATGACGAGCGAAACATCGTGATCCTGGAACACGCGTGCGCAGGCTTCCTTGGCGAGCGGATTGGCGGCTGCGTCGGGCCCGTCGACATAGGCGCAGGCATCGTCCAGCGCCGGAAGACGCAAAAAATCGTCGGCGTAGATGATCCGATGAGGAACGTCGCAGTGCCGAACGAGCGCCTCGACGAGCTTGTCATCCTGGCTCATCGCGAGATCCGCATCCCTGAAGCCCATGTTGGCGCAGAAGGGCGCGCTGCGCCCGTGCACCGAGAGGGTCGCCCCGAGGACGGTATTGGAGTCAACGCCCCCGCTCAGCATGATCCCGCCCGCGCCGGCTTCGATGCGGTCGAGCACGCAGGCGTCGAGGCGAGCCCGAAACACCTGCTCGAAGTCCTCCCGACGGGAGATCGCGCTGTCAAGCCGGAAAGCGACATCGTCGCGCGCCTGCGTCAGCTCGAACGTCTGGCCTGTTCTGTCGATGCTCAGAACGCCACTCGCCGGCATCTTCAGTACCTCTGCGAAGAATGTCGCTTCGCCGGCCAATTCGTTTTCGCCGACCATGACGGATTGCGTCAGGAACTCGATGCAAGACTCGCGCCTGATTTTCAGCGGCACGAGGCGGCATAGCAAGAGCAGCCGCAGATCGTTGCTCGCCACCCATTGCCCGTTTTTGCCGCACCAGTAGTAAATCGGGTGCGTCGCATAATGGTCGGTCATCAGGATCACGCGTTCGGGCCGGATCGACGCGTAGCTGAACTCGCCGAGCACGACGTTTTTCGATGGATCGAGCGCAAGCGCGTCCTGGCGGAACGACGAATGGAGCGTGCCGCTGTGCAGGTCGCGCAACCAACCGCTATACGCGGTGTCGCCGGCCGATGTGTCGATCCGTCGGGGGCTCCGGCATTCGGCTTCGCACAGGCGTATATCCATCTCGATCAGAGTCGCCCAGCCGTGAGCCATCCGCTTCGCGCTGTCGACCTGAACATCGCCCAAAGCATCGAGGAGGTCGTCGATGTAGGCGTCGACTTCCACCGTTGTGCCGTTCACCACTATCGTCCAGAGTTTCATAGCGAGGCAACCCATCCCGTGACAGCCGTTTCAGGATTCATGCGCGTCAGCGCCCGATATTCGTTCAAATCCATGCGCCCCGGATTGACGATTTCCGGCACGGATCCCGTGCGACACAATTCGATCCACGCGTGTCCGACGACCTTCTCATCCTGCCTTTTGACGCCGATCACCAGGTCGCTTGGAATGCCATGCAGAAATGCCAGGGCCTGCACGACGATGCTGGCCGAATAGCACGACGCGCCACCCATTTCGAGCAGGTCGGCCTGGTAAATGGAATCGCAGACTTCCTGAAGATAAGGTTGGTCGATACGGCCGACCGCGCCCGCGTACCTGCCTCTAACCGCGCCGGGAAAGATCGACTTGAAAATACCGAGATAGGCGTCGCTGACCGGCCGACCAAGCAACATGGCTCGCACGAGGCTATGGGTGAGAAAGATGTACGCGCCGTCATTTTTCATAAAGGGCGCCCAGATCGATTAATGTGGTGACTCCATCTAAAATCAATTTCTTATCGGTGGTCGTTAGTGCTCGGCTACCTGCAATCTCATTAATAAAATCCTCCGCGCGTAGCCCCGTGTGCAATCTCCGAGAGATCGTCAAAATATCGACTGCTACCCCTGACAGGCCGAAATAACTATTCTTTGTCTCGCTATAGAAGATCGTCTCACCATCAAGTAAAACGCATTCGAGCGAATAGTTCGGATAAAGCAATTTCGCGTCTTGTTCTGTCGAGTGCTTGTGTGACATGCATGCCCACCATGAGAGCATTCGCGAGGCACGCGCCCGGCCGATACTTGGGCGCGTGCCTCGTATCATCGTGTGATTCAGCGCGCTACTGTTACATACCTTTCACGCCGCGCCCGTAGAGTCCATCGCCTGGAATAGATTTCTTGGACAGAATGACGGCAAGAAACGAGCCATAGGCGACGACTTTGGTGGGTTGAATCGAGACAGCATTCATTTCACTCTCCTTCAGTAAGGAAGCATTTGCGAAAACAACTGTTCTTGATGTTGCACTTCAGGTGTTTCGGTTGAAATGCAATCGTAAGTATATAGATGGGATCGAGAAAGTAAACAATTTATTTCGGTGTGCTATATTTGAGATAATTCCTCGCGAGATATGTCACTATTTTTCTGGAGATGGATAGAGATAATGGGCATGGGGAATGAATCTATTGCCGTTCCAACGTCAGTCGCCGCGACGCAAGATTAATGATTGCAGGTCGAACGACCAAACCTGGCTTCATTTTTCGATCACCGTGGTGTCGTCAAGTCGATCGATCAAGCGTAGATCGTGCGTCGCGTATCTGTCGCATAGTCGACGCAAATCGGGCGGCAGCGCGTTGGAGAGTTCGCGATTTAGTGCGCATGCCGGGAATGTAGCTCTCGCCGCGTTTGTCGATGCCTTGCCGGCGCGCCGCTCGCCCAACGTGGTTGCGCGATGCGGGCGGGCAGCTATCGCCGAAGGCTGTCGGTGGGCTTGACGTCGCGGATTTCGCGGCGGGTCGACCGGAATGACGACGGACCTCGTCGCGTTGCTTGGGATCGCCTTCGGTTTACGTTTTCGGGCTTGGACGATCATTGGCCATCAGCTGGCCGGACCTGCACAGGTCGGCATCGCGATTGCCTCAGTTCGAGCGCTGCGAACGATGGGTGGATTGATCGGTGTTGCGGTGACCGGCGGGCTAATCTCGTTGACTTATCGGGCGGCCGCGTCAAGCGGTGCGCCGACGCTGGATGGAAGCGGCGGTTTGGCGAATGCGATTCGCTTTGGACACGCCGCGGTGTATATGTCCTCGGCGGCCACATTGCTGATCAGCTCGCGGGTCTCCACGGTATCGTTCAATGTGGCCAATCGTGGATCACGGTAGTCGCGTGCGCGGCATGTCTGCCGCTGAGGGAATGCCCATGACGTTGTCGCATTGGTCAGCCCGCCCGCCACGCATCTGTGCGAAGCGGCAAGCGCTTCTCGGCATGCAGCGAGTGATGCGGGTCGCAGTTGAACTGGCGCGAAGCAAGGGTAGGAGGAGACTCGCAACGATGGAAGTCAAACCCTGGCGAGGCTTCCCGCCCGACAGTTGGAGTCGGCTGCCTTCCGCCATTCCGCCGCGATGCCCGTCATGCAGCGACCGACCATGAAAAAGGCCCGCGTACGCGGGCCTCGTGCAATCAGCAATTGCCTTTCTTCGCCTGTCCGGGCGGGCAGAACCCGTTCCCCGGTCCGCCCTGCGGTGCCACGACGACCGGCGGCCCCGGCACGTATGCGACGCATCCGCTGAGCGCGCCGACCACGCTCGCCGCGGCGAGCAATGCGATAACCCCTTTCTTCACTTCGTTCTCCCGTTTATTGAGGAAAGGGCCGTGAGGCCCTTTCGATGATGCTGCAGATGCGTCAGAAGCTGAAATTGACGTTCGACTGGCTGGTCGTCGCGTTGACGTTCGTCGATTGCGTTGCGCCCGACGCTGCGTCCGCTTCGATCGTGTATTGTGCCGCGGCGGTCGGCGACGCGGCCAGCGCGACCGGCAGCGAGCCCGAGTACGTGCCGACGATCGGCGCGGCCGTGGGCACGTTGAGCGCATACGTACCCGTATCCAGGTTCGCGTTGATCGACGTGATCTCGTACGCATTCGCATCGACGGTCTGCAACGCGCGCACGAACGCATTGGCGCTTGCCGTCACCGTGCCGCTGACCGTGCTCATCGTCGATGCCGGCAGCGTGATCGGGGCAGTCGACGCCGACACGGCCGTGGTCGTGTTCACCACGACCGGGACCGAGCGGACGATGCCGGACGCGAAGTTGTTCTGCACGATCACGACGTCGTAGTTGCCTTGCGTCGAGCTCTGGATCAGCGGCGACAGCACGAACTTCCCGGTGTTGTCGGCAACCGTGCCGCGGACCACCTTGCCGCCTTGTTCCGCATACACGGTCGCGCCGGCTTCGGCCGAGGCGACATAGCCGGAGATCGCGCCGCTCACGACGGTCGGGATCGCGGTGACGACCGGCTTCAGCGCATACGTGCCGTTGCCGCGCTGGACGATCGACTTGCACGCGTTGAAGTCGAGCACGAGGTCGACGAGCGTGTTCGGTTGGACCGTGAAAGGCTGGATGATCTTGTAACCGCTTTGCGTCGCGCTCGGCGTCGCGAGCGCCTGTTCCGTGCCGCCCGTCGGGACGACCGAGTTCGCGAGGGTGTTGCCCTGGTTCGGCGCGAGAACGAGGCGGATCTGCTGATACTGGCCGGCCGGCAAGGCGGTCTGGCCGATATCGGCGAGCACGCCGTTGGTCAGCGACAGCAGGTCGATCTTCTGCGGTGTCGCCAGCGTGATGGTCGACCAGCCGGCATCGTTATCGGAAGCATTCCCATTCGCATTGACGCGGACCTGAGAAACGGTCACGAATACGTGATCGAAGCCGCATGACGGTGCATCGGTCATTGCGACATGCAGCGTGCCGGTTTGCGGGCTGCCGCCATCGTCGCCGCCGCCGCATCCTGCGAGTGCGAACGGCACCGCCGCCGCGCATAGTGCGGCCTTCCAGAATGTGTTGTTCATTGCTTTGTCCCCCTTCGAGGTTATTGTGCGTGCAACGAAGCATAGCCGCGGGGAACGCCCACAGTATGAGCAGCTTTGAAACGAACCGTAAATTCTGCGTCGGAGCGTAAGAACCGCTGCCCGTCGATCGATATTCGCGACGCAATGGCAGGCAATAAGGCTCACAGCGAGGGAATCCTGTCCGGATCGATCGAGCAGGGCATGAGTCGCCGGGACACGGCATGTTCGCGATCGGAAAAAACTTGATCGGTGAAAGCACTAAATCCGCCCTGATTATTTCGCCGCTATAGTCGAATCACGAATGGTAGATGCGAGCGCCATGCGCCGCCGCCATTCAGGCAAAGACTGTAGACGGGTGCTGTATGAAAAACACAATCGAAAAGACCACCGGACCGGTGTGGGGTGTGGCGGCAGGCGTGTTTCTGGCTGCCGCAGGACTGAGTCTCGGCATCTTCCCGAAATCGCTGAATAGCACGGGAACCGCAAACGACTTCCTGGCGTCCGGCGTTGCGATGCTCGGTATCTTCCTCGCCGTCTATTCCACACACGAACTACGACGAAAGCGCCTGCACTGAGCGCCGGCACGCGCGCTCCGCAAAACGCCGCAAAGATGATGCCGGGCCGATCGACGGCTCAGGAATGCGCGCGTCCTGTTGCCTGACCCGTATCGACCAGCAGATCGTCGACGAGGATTTCGCCGGCCGCGCGGCCTGCGCGCAACGCATTGCGGGTGTTGCGGAACAGGTGGCCGCCGTCGTCGGCGAGGCGAATCGGTCCGAGCAGGCGCGGCGCGCTGCCGGCCGAGCGCACCTGCACGACCGCGACGAACCCGAACCGCAGCTGGGCGGGCGGCGCGTCGTCGCGCGATTCGTCGAGCCGGAATTCGCAGCGGATATCGATCGTGTACCCGCGGTAGGTGTACGCACTGTTCATCTGCAGCTCGCTCGGAAGGGAACGCGGTGATGGACCGTGGGCGCATCATATCGGCTCGCGCGAGCCGGCGGGGGTGGGGTGTCTACCTACTCGAGGATCTCGTGCTCGTAGACGAGCTCGACGATGCGTTTCGTCGGGATGCTCGCGCGCAGTTCGTCGACGTTGTCGATGCGAAACCATTTGCACTTCTTGATCTCGTTGTTCGCCTGGGCCGTGTGCTCCGGGCCGACTTCGGCGAAGAACACGTGATGCACCTTCGCGAGCCCCGTGAACTGCATCGAATAGACGAGGTCCTGGCCGGTGATGCCGGTCTCTTCCTGTAGCTCCCGATGCGCGGCTTCGAGCGGTGTTTCTCCGCGCTTGATCGTGCCGCCGGGCAGCGCCCAGCGCGATGATGCGCGCGCGACGAGCAGGACCTGCTGTTCACGGTAGCAGACGACGGTCGCGCGTTCCTTGACGGGGACCGCACTGGCTTCCGGCGCATTCGAGGAGACGGGGGCTTGAGGCATGAACCGATTCTAGCGAGAGTCGGGCGCCCGGCCAAGCCGGGCTCGTCGAGCGCGACGCGATCCGTCGGCCGGGCCGCGTCGTCATGGAGTCCGTAGCGTTACTTCTGTTCCGGCAAGAACCAGTTCATCACGAGCGCGCAGATGCCGCCCGTCGCGACACCCGACTCCAGCACGTTCTTCAGTGCATGCGGCAGGCTGTTCAGAATGTCCGGCACTTGCGACACGCCGAGGCCGAGTGCGAGCGACACCGCGATGATCAGCAGCGCGCGGCGATCGAGCTGGACGCCGGACAGGATGTTGATGCCCGATGCGGCCACCGCGCCGAACATCACCATTGCCGCACCGCCGAGCACGGGCTCCGGCACGGCCTGCAGCGCGCCCGCGACGACCGGGAACAGGCCGAGCACCACGAGCATGCCCGCGATCCAGATGCCGACGTAGCGGCTCGCGACGCCGGTGATCTGGATCACGCCGTTGTTCTGCGCGAACACGGAGCTCGGGAACGTGTTGAAGACGCCGGCCAGCAGCGAGTTCGCGCCGTTCACGAGCACGCCGCCCTTGATCCGCCGCATCCACACCGGCCCTTCGACCGGCTCCTTCGAGATCTTGCTGGTGGCCGTGACGTCGCCGATCGCTTCGAGCGACGTGACGAGGTAGATGATCAGCATCGGCACGAACAGCGACCATGAAAAGCCGATGCCGAAATGCAGCGGCGTCGGGACCTGGAACAGCGCGGCCTGGTGCACGCCGGTGAAGTCGAGGCGGCCGAGCACGGCGGCCGCGACATAGCCGATCACGAGCGCGATCACGAGTGCGGTGCTGCGCACCCACACGATCGGCACGCGGTTCAGCAGGATGATGGTGCCGAGCACGAGGCACGACAGCGTCAGGTTCTGGGCGCTCGCGAACGTGCCGTTGGCCATCGCGCCGTAGCCGCCGCCCATGCTGATGAGGCCGACCTTGATCAGCGTGAGGCCGATCAGCAGCACGACGATGCCGGTGACGAGCGGCGTGATCAGGCGCTTCACGAACGGCAGGATGCGCGATACGCCCATCTCGACGAACGAACCGGCGATCACGACGCCGAAGATCGCGGCCATCACGGTCTCGACCGGCGTGCCTTGCTTGACCATCACGCTGCCGCCGGCGATCAGCGGGCCGACGAAGTTGAAGCTGGTGCCCTGCACGATCAGGAGGCCGGCGCCGAGCGGGCCGAAGCGTTTGCACTGCACGAAGGTCGCGATGCCGGAAATCACCAGCGACATCGACACGATAAGGGTCGTATCCCGACTCGATACGCCGAGCGCCTGGCAGATCAGCAGGCCGGGCGTGACGATCGGCACGATGATCGCCAGCAGGTGCTGCAGCGCGGCGACGAAGGCGACCATCGGCGCGGGCCGGTCGTCGGGACCGTAGACGAGGTCGTGCGACAGGTCTGCATCGTCGGCGCCGTGGGTAGTGGATCGGGCGGGGGAAGCGGGTTGCATGGCGAGCGGGCCGGACAAGGTGGAAAGTGCGGCATTTTAGCCGAAGGGCCCACCGGCGCCGCTCCGGGGGCGATGCAATAGCCGGAATTCGGAATTCTGCTCGCCGCGCTGCAGGAGCGTATCGCCGGGCCGGTTCATGCGATCCGCGCCGCGTTGCCGCTGCTGCCCGCGACCGGCTCGATCGTGCTCACCGGCGGACAGCTGGCGGACGCGTCGGTCGCGCCGACGAAGTCGGCGGAGCGATCGCGTTCCTGCTGGGCAACGGCTTCATGAATGCCGAAATCCTGCATGTCGACGGGGGCGGCCGGCTGGTGTGACGCGCGGGCATTCGACGGCCCTGCCGTGAACCCTTCGCGCGAAGCGTGCCGTCGCTTGCATGACGCGTGCGCGGCGCAAGCGGCACCGATTCAATACAATGCGACGACGAGGCGTCGGCACCGTGTCGGGCCGCCGACTGCCGCCTTCGACGAGCGACCACGCATGGTCGAATGACGGCCCGTCATGACGGGCCGCTGGCGAATACGGAGTGCAGCATGAACGAACCTTACCTGCAGGTCATCGCCCATTTCTTCGCGAAACCCGGCAACGGCGACCGCGTGATCGAATTGCTCGCGGAACTCGCGCCGGCCACGCGTGCCGAGCCGAAGAACCTCGACTATGCGTACTTCCGCTCGCCGGTCGATCCCGACCACATCGTGATCCTCGAGCGTTACCGCGATGCCGACGGCCTCGACGTGCATCGGGAAACGCCGCATTTCCAGCGGCTCGGTGTCGGCGCGATCATTCCGTTGCTCGATCGCCGCGACGTGACGCAGTACATGGTGCAGCCGGATACCGGCACGGCGACGCCACCGGGAGGCACCCGATGAACCCGTTTCAATTCCGTACCGTGCCGACGCAGATCGTCGAATTCGGCGCCGCGCGCCGGCTCGGCGCGCTGTTGCGCGAACGCTTTCCGGCGCTCGCGCGGCTGTGCGTCGTCACCGACGCGTTCCTGCATCGCAGCGGCGTGCTCGCGCCCGCGCTGGAGAGCCTCGCCGCGCACGGCTGGCAGGTGACCGTGATCGACGACGTGATCGCCGATCCACCCGAGCACGTCGTGCTCGAGGCGACCGCGCGGGCGGTGGCGGCCGATGCGGAGATCGTGCTCGGCCTCGGCGGCGGTTCGTCGATGGACGTCGCGAAGCTGATCGCGGTGCTCGCGCCGGGGCGGCAGGCGCTGGCCGACATGTACGGCGTCGACAAGGTTGCCACGTCCCGGCTGCCGCTCGTGCAGATGCCGACCACGGCCGGCACCGGCTCCGAAGTGACGGCCGTGTCGATCGTCACGGTCGGCGAGGCGCGCAAGATGGGCGTCGTGTCGCCGCAGCTGTTCGCGGACGTCGCGATTCTCGACGCCGAGCTGACGCTCGGGCTGCCGCGCGCGGCAACCGCCGCGACGGGCATCGACGCGATGGTGCACGCGATCGAGGCCTATACGTCGTCGCGGCTGAAGAATCCGGTGTCCGACATGCTGGCCGTGCACGCATTGACGCTGCTGTCGCGCAACCTGCTGAAGGCCTGCGACGACGGCAACGATCGCCGCGCGCGCGAAGCGATGCTGGTCGGCGCGATGTTCGCCGGCCAGGCGTTCGCGAACGCGCCGGTCGCGGCCGTGCATGCGCTGGCCTATCCGGTCGGCGGCATGTTCCACGTGCCGCACGGGCTGTCGAACGCGCTCGTGCTGCCGCACGTGCTGCGCTTCAATGCGCCGGCTGCCGCGCCGCTGTATGCGGAACTCGCGGCGATCGTCGCGCCGTCGGCCGCGGGGAGCGACGAAGCGAGAACGCAGGCGCTGATCGACGAGATCGATCGCCTGATCGTCGCGACGGGCATTCCGCGCACGCTGCGCGAGGTCGGCATCGGCGAGGGCGACCTGCCGAGGATGGCGTCGGACGCGATGCTGCAGACGCGCCTGCTCGTGAACAATCCGCGCGAGGTGACGGAAGCCGACGCGCTGGCGATCTATCGGCAGGCGTGGTGATGCGGCGCGCGTGACTGCGTGGCGGCTGCACGGGCAACGACGCGACGGCGCCGGCAAACGCGTGGCCGCATGGAATCGAATCGGATCGAATCGACGGACGGGTTTCGAGGCGAGGCTTCAGTTATCCGGAAAGCAGACGGTACCGCTCGGGCGGGTGTGCGCGCTCAGGGTTTGCTGCTGTCCAAAAGCGCCGGAATCTCCTTCTTCAGCAGATCGACGACGACCCGCACGCGCGGCGGCAGCGGCCGTTGCGCCTGGACCAGCGCGTTGAGCGCGAATGCGGGGATCGTGTATTGCGGCAGGATCTCGACGAGCCTGCCGTGCGCGAGCGCATGGGCGCAGGCCGGCGCCTGCACGACGCCGATGCCGCCGCCGGCCAGGATCGTGTCGAACATCGGGCGCCAGTGGCTCGTCGTCATCACCGTCTGGATCCGCGCGTATTCGAGCGTCTTGTCTTCACTCCGCAGCGGCAACTGCTCGTTCGCGAAGATGCCCTTGACGCGGATGAACGGGTGGTTCGCCAGATCGGCCTTCGTGTCGATCGGGCCGTGGCGGTCGAGATAGGCGGGCGCGGCCACGAGCACGCGGTCGATCTGGCCGAGCGGATGCGCGACGAATCCGCCGTCGTCGAGCTGGCCGAGGCGGATCGAGATGTCGACGCCTTCCGTGACCGGATCGACGATATTGTCGTTCAGCACCAGGTCGATGTTCAGTTGCGGATACGCGGTGCGGATATGCATCAGCGCCTGCGGAATCACGACCTCGCCGAAGCATTGCGGCGCGGCGAGCCGGATCGTGCCGCCGAGCGTGTTTTCCGTTTTCGATACCGCTGCGATCGACGCTTCGGCCGCTTCGAGCAGCGCCTTGCTGTGTTCGTAGAAAATGCGGCCTTCGTCGGTGCACGTGAGCGTACGCGCACTGCGCATCAGCAGACGTGTGCCGAGACGTTTTTCGAGCTTTTCGATGCGCTCGCTGACGGCCGGTTGGCCCATGTCCAGATCCCGTGCCGCGCCCGACATCGTGCCGCGCTCGACGACCCTGACGTAGATGCGCATCGTCGCCAGCAAATCCATGAAATCACACCCCTTGTCCGGTTCGGGTGATACCGAGCGGTGATGGTACCAAAGCAGGACCGGTACCGAAGGTGCGCGACGAGCCGATACTCGGTATCGGTACGAAGGCACGCGCCAGACAAAGGCCGTGAGATCATCGACGCCGTGAGCGAAAATCCGGCTCATGCGATCGACGGGAGCCGACATGACACAACGGGACGAAGCGGCGCGCACGCGCTGCGTCGCATGGCAGATCGCGCAGACCTGGCAGGCGGCCGAATGGTGCCGGCTCGCCGAGACGCGTGCGGGCATCGACCTGTCGGGAGTAGTGACGGGCGCGCTCGGCGGCACGCCGTTTCGCGTCGACTATGCGATCGTATGCGGCGCCGACTGGCTGACGCGCTCGGTGCGCGTGACGTACTGGCTCGGCGCAGCGCCGCCCCGGCAACTCGCGATCGAATGCGACGCGGGGCACTGGACGATCGACGGCGACGCAGCGCCGGCCCTCGCGGGCGCGACCGACATCGATCTCGGCTTCAGTCCGTCGACCAATACGCTGCCGATCCGGCGTCTCGGGCTGGCGGTCGGCGCATCGGCCGTCATTCGTACCGCGTGGCTGCGTTTTCCGTCGTTCGAGATCGTGCGAGGCGAGCAGCGCTATGCGCGCACGGCGGAGCACGTGTACCGCTACGAGAGCGGCGCGTATGCGGCCGATATCGCGGTCGACGACGCGGGTCTCGTCACCGATTACGACGAATGGCGGCGGATCGGCGCGACGCGTTCGCCGTAACGCGTCGCAGCAGCGGTGCGTCAGCGCGCGTTGGCTACCGTCACCTTGCCGGGAATCAGCTTCAGCGTGCTGAACGCGTCGGCGATGCCCTGCTGGTACGCCAGCGTCGCATCGGTGACGGGCTGCACGCCGTAGCCGGCACGCTTGAGCGCGACTTCGAGCGTCGGCGCGTCGAGGCCGACGAGCGGCGACAGTTGCGCGGCGACTTCCGGCACATGATCGCGCCCCCAGCGATCGACCGCGTCGACTTCCTCTAGCAGCGTGCGCAGCACCTGCGGCTGCGCGGTCGCATACTTGCGCGCGGCGAGGTAGTACTGCGTGTTGCGCACGAGCCCGTCGCCGTCCGCGATCACGCGTGCGCCGAGCTGCCGTTCGGCCGCGGCCAGGTACGGATCCCAGATCACCCACGCGTCGACGTTGCGCTGCACGAACGCGGCGCGCGCGTCGGCGGGCGTCAGGTAGATCGGCTGGATGTCGGCATACGTGAGGCCCGCATGCTCCAGCGCCTTCACGAGCAGGTAGTGGACGTTCGAACCCTTGTTGAACGCGACCTTCTTGCCGCGCAGCTGCGCGACGGTGCGGATCGGCGAATCGGGCAGCACGACGATCGCCTCGCCGTGCGGCGCGGGCGGTTCGTTGCCGATATAGACGAAATCGACGCCCGCGGCCTGCGCGAAGATCGGCGGCGTTTCGCCGACCGTGCCGACGTCGATCGCGCCGGCGTTCAGCCCCTCGAGCAATTGCGGACCGGCCGGGAATTCGAGCCACTGGACCGCCACGCCCTGGCTTGCGAGCCGCTTCTCGAGCGTGCCGCGCGCCTTGAGTATGACGAAGTTGCCGTATTTCTGGAAACCGATGCGCAGCCGCTTGTCGCTGCCCTGGGCCAGTGCAGGCATGCCCGCGAGCGGGCCGAGCGCGAGCCCGGCCAGTCCGGCGGCCGCGCCGTGCAGCCACTGGCGGCGGCGAGGGTTTGCCGGGGTCGTTTCAAGATCTGCGTGCGGTAGGTCGTTCATCGAGGCGTCCTGCTGGCGGGTTCACGGGTCGCGCGGGCTGTCGGCGCGACCGGCACGGGACGCAGCCGGATGCGGTCGATGCGCGCGGCCGGCCGCGCCCGCGCCGGATGGACGACGATACGGCCGCGCGGGCTGGCGGCCAACCAACGAATCCGCATATGCAAATCAGCGGGCGGACAATACGTGAACGCCGGCGCGGCGCCGCGCTCAATCGGTGCCGAGCGGGCTTTCCTCGATCGCGTCGACGCGATCCGGATAGAACGCGAGGTGCGCGCGGATCGATTCGACGGCCGGGTTCGGATGCTCGTACGTCCACACCGCGTTGGTCGAGCGTGCGCCGCCGACGGGAATCGAGTAGTACGCGCAATCGCCCTTGTACGGGCAGTACGTCGCATGGTCGGTGCGTTGCAGCAGCGCCATGTCGGCATCCTCGCGCGGAACGTACAGCACGGCCGGATAGCTGGCTTCGCGCAGCGCGAGGGCACGGCGCGTATCGGCGACGATCTTGCCGGCCACCTTGACCACGACGCGCGACGGGTGCGGTTCGATCGTGATCGGATGATCGGGGCCCGGCGACTTCACGGGACGAGAGGGCGTAGCGGGGTTGAGCGACATCGTGGGTCCTCCAGGAAGGGGCGGCGCGCCGGCAGGCACGCCGCGCCGGAACGCGTGCGCCGGGCGTATCCCCGCGCACCGCTGCCGGCGTTGACCAACCGATACGATGCGCCCATTCCGGAGAACCTGCAGGGGGCCGGAAGGACGCGTCGCGAACGGCGTCGATGCACGACGCGGGGCGGGCCGCTGCAGCGGCATTCGCACGCATGTCCGCGGTGCTCGCGCGGACGTTTCCATGCGGCGGCAGCGGGATGCATCCGCGGCGATAAGCAACGCGGAATTAATTGGTAAGCGATCGGCGGGCGGCGCGCGAAGATCGGCGGTCGTCATTCGCATGACAGTCCTTCCCTGACCGCCACCATGAAGATTCCATTCGTTTCATCGGCCGCGCATCGTGCGCGGCACACCTCCGTTGCCGTTGCAGTGCTGCGCGGCGTGGCCGCATCGCTGCTGCTCGCCGGCACGGTCACGCATGCGTTCGCGGCGCCGGCCGGCAAGACGCTCGTGTACTGCACCGAAGGCAGCCCGGCCGGCTTCGATCCGGGCCAGCACACGACCAGCACCGATTTCGACGCGAGCACGTACACGGTCTACAACGGGCTCGTGCAGTTCAAGCGCGGCACGCTCGATCTCGTGCCGTCGCTCGCGACGAGCTGGGACGTGTCGTCCGACCAGCGCGTCTACACGTTCCACCTGCGGCGCGGCGTGAAGTTCCAGACGACCGCGTGGTTCACGCCGACGCGTCCGTTCCAGGCGGACGACGTCGTGTTCACGTTCCGCCGGATGCTCGATCCCGACGATCCGTTCCGCAAGGCCTACCCGGTCAGTTTCCCGTACTTCAGCGATCTCGGGTTCGACCGCAACATCGAGCGCATCGAAAAGCTCGACGACGATACGGTGCGCTTCGTGCTGAAGCAGCCCGACGTCGTGTTCGTGCGCAATCTCGCGATGGCGTTCGCGTCGATCCTGTCGGCCGAATATGCGTCGCAGTTGACGGCGCGCCATCGCGAAGCCGACATCAACCAGCTCCCGGTCGGCACGGGACCGTTCCAGCTGCGCGCGTACCAGAAGGACGCCGTGATCCGCTACGACGCGAATCCCGACTACTGGAAGCCGGACGACGTGAAGCTCGCGCATCTCGTGTTCGCGATCACGCCCGATCCGGCCGCGCGCCTGCAGAAGCTCACGGCCGGCGAGTGCCAGGTGTCGGTGTTCCCGCGGCCGGCCGATCTCGAGACGGTGCGGCGCGATCCGAAGCTGACGCTGTTTTCGGGGACGGGCTTCAACGTCGGCTTCGTCGCGTACAACACGCAGCATCCGCCGCTCGATCGCGTCGACGTGCGGCGCGCGCTCGACATCGCGATCGACAAGACGGCGATCATCAAGACCGTGTTCAACGGCGACGCGACGATCGCGACGAACCCGATGCCGCCCGCGCAATGGTCGTACAACCCGCGCCTGAAGGATGCGCCGCGCGATCCGGCCGCCGCGAAGGCGCTGCTCGCGCAGGCGGGATTCCCGAACGGCTTCGACCTCACGCTGTGGGCGATGCCGGTGCAGCGCCCGTACAACCCGAACGCACAGCTGATGGCGCAGCTGATCCAGCAGGACTGGGCGAAGATCGGCGTGCGCGCGAAGATCGTCAGCTACGAGTGGGGCGAATACAATCGCCGCGCGAAACGCGACGGGCAGCACGACGCGATCCTGTACGGCTGGTCGGGCGACAACGGCGACCCCGACAACTGGCTCGGCACGCTGCTCGGCTGCGAGGCGGTGCACGGCAGCAATCTCGCGAAGTGGTGCAACGCGGATTTCGAGCGGCTCGTCAGCGCGGCGCGCACGAACTCGGACGTCGCGAAACGCACGTCGCTCTACGAGCAGGCACAGGTCGTCTTCAAGGATCAGGTGCCGTTCACGCCGATCGCGACGTCGATCGTGTCGCTGCCGATCTCGAAGCGCGTGCACGGGCTGACGTTCTCGCCGCTCGGCGGGCACCGGTTCGACGGCGTGTGGCTGGATTGAGGCAGGAAGCCGGCGCGGATGCGCCGGCTGTCGACACGGCGGTCAGTTCAGCGCGACCGCGGCCGCTGCCTCGACCGGCGAGCCTTCGAGCGCGACGGACGCCCGGCCGTCGGGGCCGACCGGCACGTCGCCGATGAGCGTCGTGCGGTAGAGCTGGCGATCGAAGTCGAGATCGAAGATGTCGACCGGCGCGAGATGCGCGGTCGCGCGGTTGTCCCAGAACGCGATGCTGCGCGGCTCCCACTTGAAGCGGATCGTGAATTCCGGCCGCGTCACGTGTTCCCACAGCAGTTCGAGCAGGGCCTGGCTCTCGCGCGGCGTGAGCCCGACGATCGACTTCAGGAAACTCGGGCTCACGTACAGCGCGCGTTCGCCGGTCTCCGGATGCACGCGCACCAGCGGATGCTCGGTCACGAGCGGGCGGCGCTCGACGGCTTCGTCGAATGCGCCGGTCGCGCGTGCACCGGGCGGCGGCGTGAAGCGATGGATGCCGCGCAAGCCGTCGACGAAGCCGCGCAGCGGTGCGGACAGCGTTTCATAGGCGCGCACGAGGTTGGTCCAGTGCGTGTCGCCACCGTACGGCGGAATCGTCACGCCGCGCAGGATCGACGCCCACGGCGGATTGACGGCGGCCGTCACGTCGGTGTGCCAGCCCGTCCACGGCCGGCGTACCGGCTCGCCTTCGAAACGCGTCGCCTTGCGATGCTTCGCGATCGAATAGACGGCCGGATGACCGTCGACGTGGCCGAACACCGGGTGGCCGACGGTCGGCTCGCCGAACTGCGCGGAGAACGCGACATGCTGCTCGTGCGTGAGGAACTGCTCGCGGAAGAAGATCACGCGCCATTTCAGCAGTGCGGCGCGAATCGCGGCGATCTGCGGCGTGGTCAGCGGCTGGGTGAGGTCGATGCCGCGGATCTCCGCGCCGATGTGGGCGGACAGCGGGATCACGTCGACCGGCTCGGAGGCGGGTACGGGTAGAGCGCTCATGCGACGCTCCTGGCGGAAGTGAACGGGGCGGACGGACGGCGACATCGTTGCGCATGCAAGCGTCGGCCCGGTGGCGGGAAGGTCATGGTCGGATCCTCCGGTCGGGAAGGCGGGAATGCAGGGTGGCGCCGGCACGGTGGCGACCGAAGCCGCCACCGTGCGGCGAACGTCATTGCAGCGTCGCGCCCGGCCCCTTCAGCACGACGCTGCGGCGGCCGTCGATGCCGACCGGCACGTCGCCGTGAACGGTCGCGCGACGCACGACGCGGCGCGCATCGCCGTAGTCGTTGATCGCGTAGTGCTGCGTCGCGCGGTTGTCCCAGATCGCGACGTCGCCTTGCTGCCAGTTCCAGCGCACGGTGTTCTCGAGGCGCGTCACGTGTTCGTGCAGCACCTGCAGCAGATGGGCGGAATCCTGCGACGACAGCCCCTTGATCTTCTGCACGAAGTGTCCGAGCACGAGCGTGCGCTCGCCGGTCTCCGGATGCACGCGCACGACCGGATGTTCGGTTTCGTAGACGGTCGACGTGAACACTTCGCGGTAGCGCTTCAGTTGCGTGTCGTCGGCATGCACGTGCGTCGACGCGTAGTCGTACGCGTTCGTGTGCACCGCCCACAGCGTGTCGGCGAGCGCGCGCAGCGACTCGGGAAGATGCGTGTATGCGGCCGCCGTGTTGGCCCACACGGTGTCGCCGCCGAACGGCGGAATCACGACCGCGCGCAGGATCGACACCTTCGGGTACGCGTCGACGAACGTCACGTCGGTGTGCCACGAATTGGCGCGCGCGCCGTGCGCGGAATCGAGTTCGAGCAGGTGCGCGCTGCCGTCGACGGAGGGCACGGTCGGGTGGGCGACCGTCTCGCCGAAGCGGCGCGCGAAGGCTTCCTGCGCGGTGTCGTCGAGATGGCCCTGGTTGCGGAAGAACAGCACCTTGTGGCGCAGCAGCGCGGCCTGGATCGCGTCGAACGTCGCGTCGTCGAGCGTGCCCGACAGCCGGACACCGGCGATTTCGGCGCCGATCCGGCCGGCGACCTGGCGAAGCTGAAGCGGGACGGCGGCCGTGCGCGGCGCGGCGGCGTGCGAAGCATGCGATGACGGGTGAGCGGCGTGCTGGACTTCGGACATCGGGAGTCTCCTGGGTCGGGTCGATCGAGTCTCCATTCAAGCAGGGACCGCGCGGAACCGGAACCGATGAATCGTCACAACCTTAGTGCGCGCCGTGATGATCGATATGTGTCGGCATGCTGAGCGTTTCGGGCACGGCATCGGGCCGGCCGCGTGAGCGCATCACCACGCGAGCCGCCATGCGCCGATCCGGTGCGCATCGAGTGCCTCGTCACGGTTTGCCCGGCTGCCGCTGCCGCCGTTGCCGGGCGGTTCGAGATCGTCGAAATCGGCGAGCACCGCGTCGCGCAGCCGCGCGAATTCCGGCGAGTCGCGCCGGCGCGGCCGCGGCAACGCGATGTCGAGGATGCGCTCGATGCGCCCCGGACGCGGCGCCATCGTGACGACGCGATCGCCGAGATACACGGCTTCGTCGACGTCGTGCGTGACCAGCACCATCGTGATGCGTTCCTGTTCCCAGATGCGCAGCAGTTCGTTCTGCATCCGCGCGCGCGTCTGTGCATCGAGTGCGCCGAACGGTTCGTCGAGCAGCAGCACGCGCGGGCGATTCACGAGGCCGCGCGCGATCGCGACGCGTTGCGCCATGCCGCCCGACAGCTGGTTCGGGTACGCATGCTCGAAGCCGTTCAGCCCGACGAGCGCGATGTGCTCGGCTACCGCGCGCCGTTTGGCCGGTGCGTCGAGCGGCGCATTGCGCAGTGCGGCCTCGATGTTCTGCGCAACCGTCAACCACGGGAACAGCCGGTGATCCTGGAACACGATCCCGCGCTGCAGCGACGTGTCGCGCACCGTTTCGTCGCCGGCGCGGATTTCGCCCGCGTAGTCGGTATCGAGCCCGGCGATCAGGCGCAGCAAAGTCGACTTGCCGCAGCCGCTCGCGCCGACGATCGTGACGAACTCGCCGGCACGCACGTGCAGCGACACGTCGTCGAGCACGGCGAGCGATGCGCCGCGTTGCGCATAGCGTTTGCTCACGTGGAGGATATCGAGCGAATCGGAAGCGAGAGTCGTCATGGCGGAAAGGGAAGCAACGGGAAGGAAGAGGGCGATCAGCGGCGCAGCTCGCCGCGCCGGGCCAGCACCTTGCGCTCGATCGCACGCGCGACCGCGTTCAGCGCCCAGCCGGTCACGCCGACGACGATGATCCCGAACAGCACGAGATCCATCCGGAACTGCTCGCTGCCGTCGATCAGCGTGTTGCCGATCCCGGCGCCCGCGACGAGCAGGTACTCGGCGCCGAGCGTCGCGAGCCACGAGTAGATGAGGCCGAGATACAGCCCGGTGAAGATCGACGGCAGCGCGGCGGGCAGGATCACGTGGCGCACGAGCTGAAGCCGCGAATAACGCAGCGCGCGGGCCACGTCGACGTAGGTGCGCGGTACCGCATGAATGCCGTCGCACGTATGCGCGGCGACCGGCAGCAGCGCGGCGAGCGACAGGAACACGACCTTGGCGACGTCGCCGAGGCCGAACCAGACGGAAATCAGCGGAATCCACGCGAACAGCGAGATCTGCTTGAACGTGTCGAAGCTCGGGCCGACCATGCGCGCGGCGATGCGCGACAGCCCGAGCGCGGTGCCGAGCAGCAGGCCGCCGGTCGCGCCGATCGCGAAGCCGCACGCTTCGCGCGCGAGCGATGCCGACAATGCACGCGCCAGCGCGCCGCTGGTCGTTTGGGTCCACGCGGTGTGCAGCACGTCGGCCGGGCCGACCAGCAGCCCGCTCTTGACGAGGTGCGCGGACGACACGGCCCACCAGAGCGCGAGCGTGGCGAGCGGCAGGACGAAACCGCGCCAATCGGGCACGGGAAAGCGACGGGCGATCCTGACGGCGGGCGGTGGGGCGTCCGATGCGGACGTGGCGTCAAGCGGCATGGGAGGAGAATCCTTGAATCGGGTTCAACCGCGGAATGCGGACGGCACGCCGCGGCGCAGCCGTGCTTCGAGCGCGTCGAGCAGCCGGTTGATCGCGAGGCCGACCGCGCCGACCACGATCACCGCCGCCATCACGAGATCGAGCTGGAACAGCTGGCGCCCGTACACGATCAGGTAGCCGAGCCCTTCCGACGACGCGACGAGTTCGACGACGACGAGCGCGAGCCACGATTTCGTGAATGCGAGCCGCACGCCGGTCGCGAGCGTCGGAATCGCGGCCGGCAGCACGACGTGGACGATGCGCTGGCGGCGCGTATAGCCGAACACGCGCGCGGCTTCATCGAGCGCGGGCGGCGCCTGGCGGAACCCCTGCAGCGTGCTCATCGTCACGGGGACGAGCGCCGCATGCGCGATCAGCAGGTACTTCAGCGGCTCGCCGACGCCGACGAGCAGCAGCAGGAACGGCAGCCAGCCGAGCACGGGAATCTGCACGAGCGCGTTGAAGCCGGGCAGCACGTAGGCTTCGAGCGTGCGCGACAGGCCGAGCGCCGCGCCGGTCGCGAAACCGAGCAGCGTGCCGGCCGCGAAGCCGACCAGCACGCGCTGCAGGCTGATCAGCGTGTGGCGCGCGAGATCGCCGCTGGCCGCGAGCTCGGCGAGCGAGTCGGCGACGTGTGCGGGCGGCGGCAGGATCTGCGGTGCGATCCAGCCGCGCGCGCTACCGACGGTCCACAACACGAACAGCAGCGCGGGCAGCGCCCACGGCGCGAGCAGCCACGCCACGCGCTTCGCGGCCGCCGCGCGGGACGGCACGGCGCGCGCGTGCGGGTCGGACGACGGAATCGGGATCGCGGTGTCGCTCATCGGGGCGGGTCCGGGTCAGGAGAGGGGCTTTCCGGCCGCGTCGTAGCGCGGCCAGTAGTGCTCGAGGTGCTGCGCGCGCAACGCGTTGTCGAGGTACTTCGGCTCGAACCAGCCGTCGACGTCGACCGGCTGGCGGATCAGTTTCAGCTTCAGCGCGTCCTGGGCGACGGCCTTGTAGCGCGCGACGAGGAACGGATCGATCAGCGGCGACAGGCGGTCCTTCAGGCGCTGGTTCGCGTAGTCGGCCTGCCACGACGCATACGGCACGCCGCTTTTTTCCCACAGCCTGAACAGCGCATCGCGGTTCGCTTCGTCGGACGACCATTGCGCACCCTTGACCAGCGCGTTGACGACGCGTTGCACGATGTCCGGATGCGCGTGCTCGAAGTCGTCGAGCACGAGCAGGTGGGTCTGCCGCGTGTATTGCGGGCCGTCGTTCTGCGATTCGTAGATGATTTTCGCGAGGCCCGCGTCGCGCAGTTTGTACAACTGATAGTCGCCCACCGACGCGTCGATGCCCTTCGACGCGAGCGCGGCGAGCGAACTCGCGGAGTCGAGGTTGATCACGCGCAGGTCGCGTTCGCCGAGGCCGTTCTTCGCGAGCGCGTTGTCGGCGACGAGCTGCAGGTTCGTGCCGCGGAAGATCGACACGCGGCGGTCCTTCAGGTCGGTGATCGAGCGGATACCGGAGTCGGGCGGCACCGCGATCTTGACGCCCGAGCGCACGCTCGCGGCGAGCAGCAGGCGCGTCCTGATGCCGTTCGAGCGCGCGAGCACGGCCGGCAGGTCGCCCTGGTAGGCGAAGTCGAGCGCCTTGTTGGCGATCGCCTCGTTGACGGCCGGGCCCGCGCCCTTGAAGAACAGCCACTGCACCTTGATGCCGTCGGCCGCGAATTCCTTTTCGACGAGTTGCTGCAACTGCACGGTGGCCGCGCTCGACCCGCCGAAGGTCGGCGGATCGCCGGTGCCCTGCTGGGCGACGCCGATGCGGATCGTGGCGGGCTTGTCGGCGTGCGCGGCGGCAGCGGGCAACGCAACGAGGGACGCGATCAGCAGCGATCGCAGCAGGCGCAGTGGAGACGGGAATCGGTCGATCATGGTGCGTCGGATGGTGAGGAGTCGAAATCGGGCCGGAGGGTGTCGAACCATTCTGGAGGACGCCTCGGGCGCGGGACAAGCAACGATTTGAACTATGCTTATCGCCGCGTTTCGGGTTGGCAAATCATGCATGGCGCCGATTGGAAATGGCGAGACAGGCGAGCGCGGCGTGCGGATCGAGCGTCGGTGACAGCGGCGCCAATCCGGATCGGGCAATGCGATCGGGTGCGCAAAATTTTCCGGATCATGCCGGCGTGCGCGAAAAAGATGCCGGGAAACGCACGCGCGAGTCCGTTTCAGGTGCGAACAGGAAAATCACGCGGCATATCGGAAAACTGAATAAAAATCATCGAATTGCAACGGCGTCGGCAACGATGCATCCCGGTATTAACATTCTTACTGCACGCCGCGCCGGGCTTGTTGCATCATGCCGAAAAGCGGCAAATGGCATGCGCGAATTTCATCGCTGAAGTGCACCGCCCATAAATACACTCTGACGCTAAATAGTTTGAAATCGCCAAAAAAATTGTCTATACCCTAGACGAATCGGTGTGAATTGCATTGTGCCAATGCAGCTATACAACCAGCGCGCATGTCGCGGCGGATTCCATTGCCGACCACCGCGCGTTGCAGCGATCGAATGGATTCCGGGGGATGCGCATGGCCCGACGACAGGGCTGCCGCATGAGTCATGAATGGGCGAAAACGCCGTGCGTGCCACCGAAGCAGCGCCGCTTCTTTTCACTCAACGGTCGATCACCGACCCCGTCACACGGAGGTTGTCATGCTGCAATACGTCAAGACCTTGCTGCGCGATGAACGCGGCGTCAGCTCGCTCGAGTACGCGGTTCTGGCCGGCATCGTCGTGGTCGCACTGGCGGCGGTCGGGGTGATCCTCAGCAGTACATCCGGCGGCTTGCCGGCCGTGTTCACCGCGCTGATCAACAAGGTCACGGCGCTGATCTGATCTCCTGAACCCGCGCGCCGCCGACGAACACACGGATCCGCAGCGGTACGACGTATCCAGCCGGGGCGCGCCGACGGACGGCTCTCCGATGCTCTTTCTCGTACAGTCGGCGGCGACGCTCGTGCTGGTGTCGCTCGCGACGCAGGATGTGCGCGCGCGGCACCTGTCCAATCGCGCGGTGCTGGCGTTCGCGATGCTGTATTTCGTTGCGGCGGCACTCGCGCGCGAAGGGCTCGCGCACCTCGCCGGTCACGTGGCGACCGCCGCGGCGATGCTGCTGCTGTTCGCCGGCCTGCGTCACGCGGGCTGGATCGCCGGCGGCGACGTGAAGCTCGCGGCGGCGGTATTCCTGTGGGCCGGCCCGGCGCTCGCGTTCCCGGTGTTGACGATCGTCGGTGCGAGCGGCGCCGCGTGCGGCGTCGCCGCGCTCGCGGCCGTCGCATGGCAGCGTCGCGCCGCGCCGGCGCGTACGATCGCGACGCGCGGCGTGCCGTACGGGATCGCGCTCGCGCTCGGCGGGGCGCTGGCCGTCTGGGCGCCGTTCCCTCACGCGGTTTCGCTTGCCTAGACCGGGGACGCACGCCGCCATGCCCAAACCCCTGAGAATGACCGTGCTGATCATTGCCGCCGCGATCGGCGCGTTCATCCTGCGCCAGCTGTATGTCGCCGCGTCGACGCCGCCGGTGCCCGGCGAAGCGGCCGAGGTGCGCGTGCGCGTCGCGGCGGCGGACCTGCCCGAAGGGCTGCTGCTGCGCGACAACGATCTCGCGTGGAAGCGCATGCCGCGCACGCAGGTGCCGGCCGGTGCGTTCGTCGAGTCGCAACCGGGCGCGGACCTGAAAGGCGCGCTGCTGCGCAATCGTGTCGACGCCGGCGCGCCGATCCGTGCGGACAACGTGATTCCGGGCGCCGCGCCGGATTTTCTCGCGGCCGCGCTGCAGCCCGGCATGCGCGCGATCTCGGTGCCGGTCGACGACGTGTCGGGCAACGCGGGGCTGATCCAGCCGGGCGACTTCGTCGACGTGGTGCTCACGCAGGAGATCGGCGGTTCCGCGACGTCGCCCGGCACGTTCGAAGCGGAGACGGTCGTGCGGCGCGCGCGCGTGCTCGCGGTCGGCTCGGAATTCCAGCGTGCGAAGACGCCTGCGAGTGCGCCGGACGTGCCGGCCCGCGCGCGCACGGTCACGCTCGAGGTCGCGCCGCGCACCGCGCAGGTCGTGCTGGTCGCGACGCGCCTCGGCTCGCTGTCGCTGTCGCTGCGCAGCTTCGCGACGAGCGATCGCCGGCAGGCGGCGGGCGGCGACGAAGCGGAGCCCGATACGCCGCCGGTGTGGGCCGGCGACGTGTCGCGCGCGGCGCGCCGTGCGCAGCCGGCGCAGCCCGCGAGAACGGAGGCCGGCACGCGGCCGGCGCCGCAGGGCAATACGGTCGTGATCTATCGCGGCTCGTCGGTCGACGACGGGTCGCGCGGCACCGGCACCGGCACGCCGGGCTTGCCGCCGCTGCCGTCCGGTTGGATGGGCACGCTGGTTGCGCCGGCGGCGCCCGCGGCACCCCCGGGCGGCAATGTCGCCGCGGATGCGACGGCGCAGGTGCCACGGATCGCGGCGCCGCAGTGAGCAGTGACGATTCGGGCCGGCCGCCCTGCGGCCGGCATTTGACGGGAACACGCATGGTGCGCATGGTTCGTTGGATGGCTTTCTGGTGCCTGGCCTGCATCGTCGCGCCGGGCGTCGCGCTCGCGCAGCGCGCGAGCGCGGCGGACGCCGGCGCGGCGTTGTCGATCGCGACCGGCAAGGGCGAGATGCTGTCGCT
Source organism: Burkholderia sp. Bp9090 (assembly GCF_003857985.1). Classification (NCBI taxonomy): domain Bacteria; kingdom Pseudomonadati; phylum Pseudomonadota; class Betaproteobacteria; order Burkholderiales; family Burkholderiaceae; genus Burkholderia; species Burkholderia sp. Bp9090. The sequence goes on along the minus strand of NZ_QTPV01000004.1, from coordinate 42,152 downwards.
GTCCGAACCCGCGACCGCGATGTTCGTCGCGGACCCGAGCATCGCGGACATCCAGGTGCCGTCGCCGCGCACCGTGTTCGTGTTCGGCAAGAAGGCCGGCACCACCACGCTGATCGCGCTCGGCGCGAACCATCGGCCGATCCTGCGCCGCACGGTGATCGTGCAGGTCGACACCGCGTCGCTGCAGGCGGTGCTCGACAGCCGCTTTCCGCAATTGAAGCTGTCGGTGTCCGGCGCGCCGGGCTCGCTGATGGTGGCGGGCAAGGTGCCGAGCGCGGCCGACGCGGACGCCGTGATGCAGTCGCTCGCGCCTTACGTCAACGACAAGGAAAAGATCGTCAACCGGCTCACGCTGTCGCGCCCGATCCAGGTGAACTTGCGCGTGCGCGTGACCGAGGTGAGCCGCAACGTCACGCAGCAGCTCGGCATCAACTGGAGCTCGCTCGGCTCGGCCGGCAACTTCTTCGGCGGCTTGCTCAGCGGCCGCACGCTGTTCGATCCGACGACCAAGGTGTTCAACCTGTCGCCGACCGGTGCGTATTCGGTGCTCGGCGGCTTCCGCGCGGGGCGCTGGTCGATCGACGTCGTGCTCGACGCGCTCGATCAGGAAGGCCTGATCACGATGCTCGCGGAGCCGAATCTCACCGCGATGTCCGGGCAGACCGCGAGCTTTCTCGCGGGCGGCGAAATTCCGATTCCGGTCGCGCAGGCCGGCAACACCGGCGCGATCACGGTCGAGTTCAAGCCGTTCGGCGTGTCGCTCGACTTCACGCCGACCGTGCTCGCCGACAACCGGATCAGCCTGAAGGTGCGCCCGGAGGTGAGCGAGGTCGATTCGAACAACAGCGTGACGACCGGCAGCGTCAGGGTGCCGGGGCTCTCGGTGCGGCGCGTCGAGACGACGGTCGAGCTGTCGAGCGGGCAGAGCTTCGCGATCGGCGGGCTGCTGCAGAGCCAGACGGCGGATACCGTGGCGCAGGTGCCGGGGCTCGGCCGGCTGCCGATCATCGGCCGGCTGTTTTCGTCGAAGAACTTCCAGGACAACAAGACCGAGGTCGTCGTGATCGTGACGCCGTACATCGTGCAGCCGACCGGCCCCGGCCAGCTCGAGCAGGCGCTCGACACCGTCGCGCGGCCGAGCAGCGATCTCGAGTTCGCGATCCAGCGCAATCTCGGGCTCGACCTGCTGACGGGCGACACGCCGCGCCTCGTCGGCGCCGCGGGCTTCGTGTACTGACCGGAGGAGCGCGCATGCGAGTTCGAACCATCGTCGCCGCCTTGCCGCCACTGGTGCTTGCGGGCTGCTTCTCGGCGCCGCCGCCGCTCAACCTGCCCGATGCGCGCGCGATCGGCTTCGACGGCGTGCACGCGGTGCCGCCCGACTGCGCGAAGCTGATGCAGCCGTCGCATCTCGTCGATGCGGGGTTCGGGCGGCCCGGCGTGCCGTTCGGCTGCGCGACCTACACGAATCTCGCGACGATGCTCGCGCGGCCGGAAGACCTGGTCGCGCCCGTGCCGTACGGCGGCGCCGATGCGCAAGTCGCCGCCGACGCGGTGCGCCGCTACGTCGAGGATCGCGTGAAGCAGCCGGCTCCTGACAAGACGCTGACGACGACCGGCTCGCCCGGCCACTGACCCGCTCCCGATGCCCATCGCGATGCCGCCCATGAACGTCCTCGATCGCCAGAATGCCAAGCGCGCCGCCGCAGCCGGTGCGGCGGATCTCATCGCGGTCGTCTCCGATGCCGGCAGCGAAGACGTGATCCGCCGCGTCGCCCAGGACCTGTCGATCACGCGCGCCCACGTGCAGCCGGGCAATTGCGACGACGCGATCCGGCTGCTGCAGCAGCACGAGCGCTCGCCGCGCCAGCTGATCGTCGACGTGTCGGATTCGGTGCTGCCGGTGTCCGACCTGATGCGGCTCGCCGACGTGTGCGATCCGTCCGTGAGGGTGGTCGCGATCGGCACGCAGAACGACGTCGGGCTGTTCCGCAACCTGCTCGGCATCGGTGTGCAGGACTACATCGTGAAGCCGCTGACCGTCGAGTTGATGCGGCGCGCGTTGACCGCGACGGAATCGGTCGTGCAGGTGCGTACCGGCAAGATCGTCAGCTTCGTCGGCGCGCGCGGCGGCGTCGGCACGACGACGGTCGCGGTGAGTCTCGCGCGCTGCTTGGCGGGCGAGAAGCGCCGCCGCGTGGCATACGTCGACCTGAACCTGCACGGCGGCGGCGCGAACTCGCGGCTCGGGCTGTCGAGCAACAACGGACTGATCGAACTGCTGAACATGGAACAGCGTCCCGACGACGCGTTGTTCGACCGCATGTTCGTCACGAAGGGCGACCGCCTGCACGTGCTGTCGGCCGAACTGGCGTACGGCGACGACGCGCCGCTGCGCGACGATGCGATCGCGTCGCTCGTCGAGATGCTGAAGGACCGCTTCCATTACGTGCTGTTCGACGTGGGCAACCGCGCCGGCAAACTGTTCGAGGATGCGCTGACGGTGTCCGATCTCGTCTATATCGTCGCCGACCGCTCGGTGCATGCCGCGTACGAAGCCGCCCGGCTTGCGCGCTTCGTGAGGGAGCTGCCCGGCGAGCGGCTGCTGTCGATGATGCTGAACAACCCGCTCGAGCCGGTCAAGGGGCGCGTCGCGCCGGCCGACTTCGAGGACGCATTCGGCGGCGTGCGGCTGCGCGAGCTGCCGCACGAGCCGCAGACGCTCGCGGTCGCCGAGAACCTCGGCGAGCCGATCGAAGGCACGAAACGCCGCGGCTTCCTGGACGAGATCCGGCTGCTCGCGAACGGCATCACCGGCGAATCGACGGCCGTCGCGCAGCCGTGGTACGCGCGCTTCGTGAAATGGAGGAAAGGATCGTGACGTTCGGTACCCGCAAACGGCCGACGCCTGCGCCCGGGCCGGCGGCTTCTCCCGCCGCGCCGCCCGAAGGCGCACCGGTGCCGGGCCCGGCAGCGAGCCAGGCGCCCGCATCCGCGCGCGGGCTTGCGGTGGCCGATACCCACGAGGCGCTGATTCGTTCCGGCAAGTTCGACGCGATTCGCACCGCGGTGTTCTCGTCGATGAACATGTCGGCGGCGCTGATGAAGACGCGCGACGAAGTGCGCGCGGGCATCGAGCAGGTGGCCGCGCACACGGTCGAGCGCGAGCGCCTGAAGATCACGGCGGGCGAGCAGGTGCTGATCGTCGACGCGATCCTGAACGACATGTTCGGCGTCGGGCCGATCGAGCCGCTGCTCGCCGACGACACCGTCTCCGACATCCTCGTGAACGGCCCCGACCAGGTGTACGTCGAGCGCGCGGGCCGGCTCGAACTCACGCCGCTGAAGTTTCGCGACAACGCGCACGTGACGAGCGTCGCGCAGCGGATCGCGGCGGCGGTCGGGCGCCGCGTCGACGAGAGCAGCCCGATGGTCGACGCGCGGCTTGCCGACGGCAGCCGCGTGAACGTGGTCCTGCCGCCGATCGCGATGCGCGGCGCGTCGATCTCGATCCGCAAGTTCGCGAAGCGCGACATCACGCTCGCGCGGATGGCGCATCAGGGCAACATCTCGCACGGGATGCTGCAGGTGCTGAAGATCGCGTGCGCGTGCCGGCTGAACATCGTGATCTCCGGCGGCACCGGGTCGGGCAAGACGACGCTGCTCAACGCGCTGTCGCAACACATCGAGGAGCACGAACGGATCGTGACGATCGAGGATGCGGCCGAGTTGCAACTGCTGCAGCCGCACGTGGTGAGTCTCGAGACGCGGCCGGAGAATACGGAAGGGCTCGGCGGGATCTCGCAGCGCGACCTCGTGCGCAACGCGCTGCGGATGCGGCCCGACCGCATCATCCTCGGCGAAATCCGCGGCGCGGAAGCGTTCGACGTGCTGCAAGCGATGAATACCGGGCACGACGGCTCGATGACGACGATCCATGCGAACTCGCCGCGCGACGCGATCAGCCGGCTCGAAAGCATGGTGATGATGGCGAACGCGAACCTGCAGCTGCTGTCGATCCGCCGCCAGATCGCGAGCGCCGTGCACCTGTTCGTGCAGGTCGAGCGGATGCGCGACGGCGTGCGCCGCGTGACCCGGATCACCGAGATCGTCGGAATGGAAGGCGAGGTGGTGATCACGCAGGACCTGTTCGCGTTCCGCCAGGAAGGCGACACGACGCGGGATGTGGTGAAAGGCGTGTTCGAGGCGTCGTCGCTGCGGCCGGCGTTCGCGCCGCGCGCCGCGTACTACGGCGTCGAGGACGCGCTCACCGAGGTCTTCCGGCAATGAGCACCGCGGACCTGCTCGCGCTCGGCGCATTCGTCGTGATCCTCGCGGCGGGCCTCGCGCTGTCCGCGTGGCTGGACCGTGCGCGCCACACGCCGGAGCAGCGCATTCGCGAGCGGATGCGGCACCTTGCGCCGTCGCTGGCGGGTCGGGAAGCCGGTGCGGCCGCGGCACCCGGCATCGCGCTGTTCAACCTGCCGCGGCGGCAAAGCCGCGCGCGCGCGTGGCTGCAGCGCTACGTGACGCGCGTGCGGGCGGTTGGCGGCGAACGCGGGATGCGGATCGTCGTCGCCGGCACGATCGCCGGCGCGATTGCCGCGATCGTGGTGGTGCAACTCGTCGCGTTGCCGCACGCACTCCATCCGCTGATCTACGTCGGGCTGCCGCTGGTGGCGATGCGCGCCAGCTATCGCGCGCTGGTCGAGCGGTTCCGGCTGCGTTTTCTCGAAGCGTTCCCGGACGCGATCGACCTGATCGTGCGGGCGGTGCGCGCGGGCATTCCGGTCACGCAGGCGATCAGCACGGTGGGCGACAGCGCGGCGGAGCCGGTGCGCTCGACCTTTCGCTCGATGGGCGACAGCCTGCGCGTCGGCGCGGATCTTAAGGACGTGCTGACGCACGCGGCAGACCGGCTGATGATCGCGGATTTCTCGTTCTTCACCGTCTACCTGCTGCTGCAGCGCGAGACCGGCGGCAGCCTCGGCGAGACGCTCGACGAGCTGTCGAGCATCATCCGCACGCGCCGCGACATCCGCCTGAAGACACGCGCGTTGACCGCCGAGGGGCGGATCACGACGAAGATCATTTCGGCGGTGCCGTTCGTGATGATCGGCGCGCTGTTCCTCGTGAACCGCGCGTACGTGATGCTGCTGTTCGACACGCATGCCGGACGCGTGATGCTGACGATCGCCGCGGTGCTGCTGACGATCGGACTGCTGACGATTCACAAGATCTCGAAACTGGATACCGCGCGATGACGATGTCGATGCTGGCCGCCCGCGGCCTCGAACTGTTGCTGCTGCTCGCGTGCGTCGCGGCGGCGCTCGCGACGCCCGGCGGCGGCACGCGCCGGCGAATCGCGGAGCGCGTGCAGCAGGCGGCCGGGCAACGTCCGCTGTCGCTGGTAGCGGGGCGGCTGCAGCCGGGCGAGGTACGTCAGGACCTGACGCGGCGGCTCGCGCAACTCGGCGAGCGGTTGCCCGTGCTCGACCCGATGCAGCGTGTGAAGCTCGCGCTGCAGCTGACGCGCGCGGGCTTTCGCGAGCGGCGTGCGGTGTCGTCGATGATCGGCATCAAGCTGAGCTGCGGCGTGCTGCTCGCGGGCGTCGCGATCGTGTTCAGCCCGTACATTCCGCGCTTCGGCGAATACGTCGTGATCCGGGCGCTGGCGATGGTCGCCGCGTTCGTGATCGGCGTGATCGTGCCGGAATACGTGCTCGGCGCAATGATCCGGCGGCGCCGGCGGATCATCGCCGCGTGCTTTCCGGACGCCCTCGACCTGCTGGTGATCTGCACGATGGCCGGCAACAGCCTCGTATCGGGCGTGCGGCGCGTCGCGCGCGAACTCGAGCGCATCTGCCCGCCGCTCGCCGACGAGCTGACGGTATGCGCGGACGAGCTGACGCTGAGCGGCAACGTATCCGAAGCGCTCACGCATTTCGCGACGCGCGTCGACTTTGCGTCGGCGCGCTCGCTTGCCACGACGCTCACGCAATCGCAGCGCTTCGGCACGCCGATCACGCAGGCGCTGCGAACGCTGTCGCGCAGCGAGCGCACCGAGCAGATCGTCGCGCTCGAGGAGCAGGCCGCGAAGCTCGCGCCGAAGATCACGCTGCCGATGATGCTGTTCATCCTGCCGACGGTCGGCCTGATCGCGGCGGGCCCGGCGGCGATCCGACTGCTAGAGGTTTTTAAATGACACGATTCGCCATCCGTGCGTTCGCATTCGCGGCGGTGTTGCCGGTGCTGGCCGGCGGCTGCGCGCCGGGCATCCAGACGCGGCCGGCGCTGTCGCACAAGAGCGACGACCCGCAGGCCGAACTGCGCATTGCCGACAGCGCGCTCGCCGGCGGCAACGTCGATCTCGCGTCGACGCTGTACGAGAAGGTGCTCGCCCGGCATCCCGATTCGCTCCCGGCGCGCCTCGGGCTGGGCGACGTCAGCTACCGCGCGGGCGATCTGGAGCGCGCGCGGATTCTCTACGAGCAGGCACGACAGCAGGCACCCGCGGAACCCGGGCCGCAGGTCGGGCTCGCGCGCGTCGCGTTGCGGCAGCGCCGGCTCGACGAGGCCGCCCAGCGCTACCGCGAGCTGCTGGCCGCGCAGCCGAACCTGCCGCTCGCGGCGGAAGGGCTCGGCACGGTGCTCGACCTGCAGGGCCGCCATGAAGACGCGCAGGCCGTATACCGCGATGCGCTGCGCGTGCATCCGGATGCGCAGGGCTTGCGCGTCGACCTCGGGCTGTCGCTCGTGCTGAGCAACCGGCCGCGCGAAGGCGTGAACGTGCTGCTCGACGTGGCCGGGCTGCCCGATGCGCCGTGGCAGGCGCGCCAGAACCTCGCGTTCGCGTATGGCGTGCTCGGCAACACCGATTCGGCGAAGAAGCTGTTGTCGGCGGATCTGCCCGCATCGGCGGTGGCCGACAATTTGCGCGTCTACGAGGCAGTGCGCGCGCAGCTTGCGGCGCGCCCGGCGCCCGCCGCCGCACGACCGTCGACGGGGGCCGCGCTCGACCCGCACGCGCTGCCGCCCGCCGCGGGGGCGGCAAGATGACACGCCAGGCGATGGGCGTCCGTCACGCGCGCGGCGTCGTATCCCTCGAGTTCGTGCTGATGCTGCCGTTCCTGCTGATGGTGCTGATCGGCATCATCGACACGAGCCTGCTGCTGTGCGACAAGGCCGTCATCACGAACGCGAGCCGCGAGGCCGCGCGCGCGGGCGTCGTGCTGCGCGTGCCGATGCTGACCCCGACACAGATCGCCAACGTCGCATCGACCTACACGCAGAACAGCCTCATCACCGGCGGCACCGCGACGACGCCGACCATCACCGTGACGCAGGCGAACGGCACGACGGCCGGCACCGCGCTGACGGTCACGGTGACCTACACGTATTCGGGGCTGGTGCTGGGGTCGGCATTCAGCGCGCTCACCGGCCCGGTGACGATCTCGGCCAGCTCGGTGATGCTCTATGAATGACGCAGCCGGCACGCCATGCATCGGCGCCACGCGCGAGCGCGGCTCCGTCGCGCTGTTCTTCCTGCTGTTCCTGATTCCGCTGCTGTCATTCGGCGCGCTGGCGATCGACATCGCGTGGGTGGCCACGGTGCGCAACCAGTTGCAGAACGCCGCCGACGCGGCCGCGCTCGCGGCGGCCGACGCGATGATGTCGCCCACGGGCGGCGCGCTGAACTGGTCGCAGGCCGCGCCGGCGGCGAACGGCGTGATCGCGCAGAATGCGGCGGCAGGCGCGCCGCTCGCGACCGGCACGGTGACGACCGGGTACTGGAACGTGACGCGCAACCCCGCATCGATGCAGCCGACGACCATCACGCCCGGCCAATACGACGTGCCGGCGGTTCAGGTGACCGTGTCGCGCGCGCCGGGCGTGAACGGCGGCTCGATTCCGCTGCTGCTCGGCGGGCTGCTCGGCATTCCGGGCGCGTCCGGCAGCGCGACCGCGATCGCGGTGCTCGCCGCGCCGGGCGGGGTGGCGGCGGGCGGGCTCTTTCCGGTCGCGATCGACCAGTGCGTGTACAACCAGTACTGGAACACGCTGACCAACCAGCCGCTGATCAATCCGCTGACCAACCTGCCGTACGAATTCTCGATCACGAACGGCCAGACCTACGGCACGCTGTGCATGGGCGGCCAGTGGACGTCGTTCCTGTCGACCGCGACCGACACGACGACGATGGGCGGCCTGATGGTGACCGGCAACCCGACGACGCTCAATATCGGCGACAGCATCTATCTCGCGACCGGCGTGAAGGCGACGCTCTACACGTCGGTGCCGGTCGGCACGACGGTCGTGCTGCCGGTCGTCACGCAGACGGCGAGCAGCACCTACGTGCCGATCGTCGCGTTCGCGGCGTTCCGTATCGACGTGTCGCTCGGCGGCACGTACAAGTACATCCAGGGGCACTTCGTCGCCGGCGTGAAGATGACCGGCGTCGCGACGGGCGTCGGGCCGTACTACGGCGTGTACGTGCCGCCGCGGCTCGCGTTGTGAGCATCGTGCCGCGCGCGGCGCAGCAGCACGAGCAGCGCGAAGAGCGTCACGGCCGGGCCGATCTGCGGCAGCAGCAGCCACGGGTTCAGGTATTCGGCGACCGGCAGCGCCCACATCAGCGCGATCGCGGCCTGTTCGCCGCGCAGCCAGCCGTCACGCCAGCCGATCGACAGCATGCAGGCGATCGCGATGGCGAGCCACGCAAGTTCGTAGTGCCACACGTACGGGTTCGCCACGAGCGTCGCGACCGCCAGCACGGCGGCGCGCACGCGGGTATCGCGCGATTGCGTCCATGCGATGCACGCGGCGGCGATCGCGATTGCCGCAATACACGCTTGCGCGGCATAGGCGGCACCGAGCGGCACGCCCGCAAGCCGGAACGCCGCGAACGGCGTCGGCGACGCGAGCCAGAACACGACACCGTGTTCGAGGACGATCGATCGCGCGAGTCCGGTGCTGGCGACGAACAGGCGCAGCGACTCGATGCCGCAGACCAGGACGCTCAGCGCGACGAACGTGCCGGTGGCGAGCGCGGCCCATGCGATCGTGCGCCATGCGCGCACGGCGACCAGCACGAACGGGAACAGCAGCGCCATCTGCGGCTTGACCGACAGCAGGCCGATGCAGAGGCCCGCCCAGATCGGCCGCCGATCGGCCCAGTGGACGGCCAGCGCCGCGCACGACGCGGTCAGGAACGCGTTTTGCCCGAGCGTCGCTGTGACGAACACGCAAGGCGCGGCGGCCAGCGCGAGCGGGCCGACGCGCGATGCGCCCGGAATCGTGCCGAGACGCGAAACGCGCCACGCGACGAGGCCGAGCACGACGACGCCGATCGTGACGAACACCGGGTAACCGAGCGCGAAGGGCAGTAGCGCCAGCGGGGTCACGAGCAGCAAATAGGTGGGCGGGTACAGCCACGGGGCGAAGACGTCGCGGCGAAGATGCGTGAACAGGCCGGTCGTCAGCCGCGAGAAGGCGGAGAAGTCGTACGCCTGCGCCGGCGAGCCGTGCAGCATCACATACGAGGCCGACCAGAACACCGAGAAGTCGGCACCGGGGCGTGCCCCGATGCTCCCGGCCCCGTGACGAACGACGGTCGTCCAGATCGTGACGAACAGTGCGTCGAGCACGAGCATCAGCACGCTGTACACGACGACGCGCCGCAGCGTGAGCCACGCGCGCACGGGCCGCTCCGCCGAGCGCATCGATTCGCGGGGAATGTCCAATTGCGGCGGTCCGGTTCTACTTGAACGACGCCTTGCGGGCGGCGGCGCCGGCGACCGCCGGCATCGCTGCCCTGCGGCGGGCCGCGGGCGCGCGCTTCAGCGGAAACTGCAGCAGCTTCGATGCCGGCTGGGCGGCGGCATCGCGCTCGGCACGGTAGCGCCGCCTCACGAGATAGACGGGGCGCTGCTTGGACTCGTGATAGATCCGCCCGAGGTATTCGCCGATCACGCCGATACCGATCAGCTGGATGCCGCCGACGAACAGCACGACGGAAATCAGCGACGGGTAGCCGTGCACCGGATTGCCGTACAGCAGCGTGCGCACCACGATGAAGGCGCCATACGCGAGGGACAGCATCGCGAACGTGAGACCGACGTAGGTCCACACGCGCAGCGGCACGGTGCTGAAGCTCGTGATGCCCTCGAGCGCGAAGTTCCAGCGTCGCCATCCGGAGAACTTCGAGCGGCCGCCGCTGCGCGGCGCACGCGTGTATTCGACGATAGCGGTGCGAAAGCCGACCCACGCGAACAGCCCCTTCATGAACCGCCGCCGCTCCGGCAGCGCGCGCAGCGCTTCGACGACCTCGCGATCCATCAGGCGGAAATCGCCGACGTTTTCCGGCATTTCGACTTCGGACAGCGCGTTGTGCACGCGATAGTAGAGCGCCGCCGCCGCGCGCTGCAGGTATGGGTCGCACATGCGGTCGGTGCGTTTCGCGGCGACGACTTCGGCACCGGCGCGCCAGTGTTCGATCATCGCGGGAATCAGGGCGGGAGGGTCCTGCAGGTCGGCGTCGATCAGGATCACCGCGGCGCCGGCGGCCTCGTCGAGGCCCGCGGTGAGCGCGGCTTCCTTGCCGAAGCGGCGTGTGAGATCCACGACGTGTACGCGCGCGTCGCGGGCGGCGATCGCGACCAGCCGGTCGAGCGTGCGATCGCGGCTGCCGTCGTTGATGCAGACGATCTCGAAGCGGACCCCGGCGACCGACTCGAGAACGGGCAGTGTTTCCGCAAAGAACGCGTCGATCGTGTCTTCTTCGTCATGAAACGGCACGACGAGCGATATCAGCGGTTTCCTGGCGTGCGTGGACATGCTGCGGTCTCCCGAGAGATCCGGCCTGCGCTGCACCGTATGGTTCCGGTTGTCGTCCGCCGAACGGGCCCGGCCCGGTTCGGCGTGAATGCGGTTCCGGGGTGCGTGTCCACCGCCGCCCGGACGATACGTGTTGCGTTCATTGTACGCAGGAATCGCCGATTCGTAACACGTATCGGCGGTTTCGCACGACGAACGGCTTGCGGGGGCAAACACCGGCCGGCGGTTGTCGGCGAATCGCGTATGGCGGCACCAGGATGGCGTTTTCGATGCCGAATGCGGGCGCGATGCAAGTCCGGGTACTGGCCGGTGCGCCGGTGCCGTGCGCGCCGTCGTCGTCGTGGGCGGACGAGCGCTGAACGTTCAACCAGTCGGGCCCGACGCTGCCGGTCGCAGCGATGCGAACGCCGGTCGCGCCGACGTTCGGCGACGACGTGCCGGATCTTGACAGGTCGTCGCCGCACTGGGCGCGTGCGAGTCCGGTTACGCGGCCGACAGGTTGCGCACCGCGATCGACGCGACGTCGACGCGCTTCGGCAGGATCGCGTCCGCGGTCGCGCGATCGGCGACGCGCTGCAGCACGTCGATGTCCGCGTCGGTGACGCCGCGCTGCGCGAGCGCCGCCCGGCGCGCGATGTCGGCGGCCGCCTCGCGCGGCAGGCGCGTGAGCGACGCATAGACGGTCGCGTAATCGGCGGGATGCGCGAGCGCCCACTGGCCGGCTCGGGTGAGCCGCGCGAGCACGTCCGACAGCGCCGCGCGCTTCGCGCGATCGTCGAGCGTGTCGACCGGCGACGTGAGGAACGCGAGCCCGGAATTGATCCCGCTGCCGTCGCGCACGATGCGCGCACCGCGCCGGACCACGTTGCCGTAATACGGATCGAAGGTCGCCCAGATACCGATCTGCTTCGCCTCAAATGCGGCGAACGCGTCGACCGGCAGCACGAAGCGCACGTCGACGTCGCCAGGCGCGAGGCCGTGTTCGCGCAGCGCGCCGTAGAGCTGGTATTGCGAGATGCTGCCGCGCGCCGACGACACGACGACGGTGCGCCCCTTCAGGTCGGCGACGGTGCGCACCGGCGAATCGGGCTGCACGACGATGCCGAGCGATGTCGGCGAGCCGACGCGCGTGGCCACGATCCGCAGCGCCGGATCGCCGAGCGCGGCCGTCAACACCGGCAGGTCGCCGGCCGGCGCGAGGTCGATCGCACCCGCGCGCTGTGCTTCGAACAGCGGCGCGGCGCCCTGGAAATTCGCCCAGCGAAACCGGTACGGCACGCCGTCGAGCACGCGCGCGGCTTCGGCCAGCGCGCGCAGGCCGCCGGCCTGGTCGCCGAGCACCAGCGTCACGTTGGACAGGTCGGGGCCGGCCGCGCGGACGGGCCGTGCGGCGGCGCCGGCAAGCGGTGCGGCGGCCAGGGCGGCCACGCGCAGCAGTGCGCGGCGGCGGGCCGGGGCGGAGGGCGAAGTCATCGGCGGCAGGTCCTCGGTGATCCGCGCGAGAGGCCGCGCGGCTGCCGGGCAGATTACGGAATCGGTTTCGCGCCGGCAAACATCGAATCGCGAAATGCTTATTCGCGCGTCCGTTATCGGCATGACAGGCGCTAGCCCGCGGCAGGGACGGCGCGCAGGAACGCGCGTACCGCTGGCGCCTTCTCGAAGCGCCGGTGCGCGAGCGCGAGCTCGGACATGATCGGCTTGCCGGCGATCGGCCGGTACACGACGCCCGGCAACGACACGCAGCCGGCGAGCGCGTCCGGGATCACGGCGACCCAGCCGTTTACCGATACGCACGCGAGCACCGCGAGCAACCCGCCCGGCCGCGCGGCGATCACCGGCGCGAAGCGGCCGCGGCGTGCGACTTCGAGCGTGCCGCGCTCCTGTTCCGGCACGGCGAAGCGCGCGTCGGCGAGATCGGCGGCACGCACGGCGGTCATCGCCGCATAACGCGAATCGGCCGGCACCGCCGCGACGAATACGTCGCGCTGCAGCGTGACGATCCGCAGCCCGCCCGGCAGCGGCAACGGCGGGCGCACGTACGCGAGGTCGAGCCGGCCCGCGTCGAGCTGTTTCGCGACGTCGTCCATCGGTACCTCGCGCAGGTTCAGCTCGATGCGCGGATGCGCGGCGCGGAACGCGCCGACCGTGCGCTGCAGCGTGCCCGAATAGACGGCCGACGACACGTAGCCGATCTCGATCCGGCCGAGTTCGCCGCGCTCGGCGAGCGTCGCGAGTTCGCGGCCGCGCTGCAGATGCTCGACCGCCGCGCGCGCCTCGGCGAGAAACGCAATGCCTGCCGCCGTCAGCGAAACCTCCCGGCGCGAGCGCTGGAACAGCCGCACGCCGAGCAGCCGCTCGGCCTCCTGGATCTGCCGCGTGAGCGCGGGCGGCGCCATGTCGAGCGCGTCGGCCGCGCGCGCGAAATGCAGGTGCTGCGCGACGCTCAGGAACGCGCGCACGTGACGGAATTCGAGCGGATTCATGATTGCAATTTTCGTTAATGAAACTGCATCGGTATGTCAATGACGGGTAATACCGGGCAAGCCTAGCATACGGCTCGTTCCTCTTGTTCCGGAGCCGTCGATGTCCCAGTCTTCTCCCGCCCCGCGCGCAGGCGCGCCTGCCGCCGAGCGCACGGGCACCCGCCTGCCGGCCGCCGCGACGCTCGCGGTCGCGTCGGCGACGTGCTCGCTGATCGTGCTCGACACGAACGTCGTCGCCGTGTCGCTGCCGAGCATCGCGCGCGGCTTCCATGCGAGTTTCGCCGACATCGAATGGGTCGTGAGCGCCTACATGACCGCGTTCGCCGCATGCCTGCTGCCGGCCGGCGGGCTGGCGGACCGCTTCGGACGCAAGCGCATGCTCGGCGCGGGGCTCGCGCTTTTTTCGCTCGCGTCGCTCGGGTGCGGGATCGCGCCGTCGGCCGGCTGGCTGATCGCCGCGCGCGCGGCAAAGGGCGGCGGGGCCGCGCTGTTGCTGACGGCCGCGCTCGCGGTGATCGCGAACCGCTTTCCGGACGGACGCGAACGGGCGCGTGCGTGGGCGATCTGGGGGATGTGCATGGGGATCGCGACGGCCGTCGCGCCGCTGGTCGGCGGCGCGATCACGCAGTGGATCGGCTGGCGCTGGGTGTTCCTGCTGAACCTGCCGGTGTGCGCGCTGCTCGCGGCCGGCGCGCGCGTCGCGATCGACGAGTCGCGCGATCCGCACGCGAAACGGGTGGATGCCGCCGGCAGCCTGCTGTTCGGCGCGGCGCTCGCCTGCGCGATCGCGGCGCTGATCGGCGCGCCGTCGCATGGCTGGCTGTCGGCCGCGACGCTCGGCCGGTTCGCGCTGGCCGCCGCGCTGCTGGCCGCGTTCATCGGCGCGGAGCGCTGGCAGGCGCGGCCCATGATCGATCTGGCGCTGTTCCGCCAGCCGCGTTTCGTCGGTGCCGTGCTCGCGATGTTCGGTTATGCGGCGTGCGCGCAGGTGATGATGACGTTCCTGCCGCTGTACCTGCAGAACGCGTTCGGGATGTCCGCGATCGACGCGGGGCTCGGGATGCTGCCGTTCGCGTTCGCGATGATCGCCGGGCCGTCGCTCGGCGGCCTGCTCGCCGCGCGCGTATCGTCCGGCGGCGTGCTGGCGGGCGGGCTCGCCCTGATCGGCGCGGGCAATCTCGCGACCGCGGCGCTGACGGCCGGCGGCGACTACCGGCTCGTCGCGCTCGGCATGTTCGTGACCGGCTGCGGCGCGGGCATCATGAACGGCGACACGCAGAAGGCGATCATGGCGTGCGTGCCGCCGGGCCGTACCGGAATGGCGTCGGGCATCAGCACGACCACGCGCTTCTCGGCGATCGTGACGGCCGTCGGCGTGCTCGGCGCGGTGCTGGCCGCCAGCACGCACGCGCACCTCGACCGGCTGCTGTCCGCCGCGCCGGGCATGCGCGCGTTCGTCGACGCGCCGTTCATGTCGAGCCTGCTGGCCGGCGATCTCGCGCAGGCGCTCGCGCACGTGCCGCCGTCGGCCGTGCGCCAGCTTGCCGATGCGGCACCCGCGGCCTTCGCGAGCGGATTCGCCGCGGCGCTGACGGTCAGCGGCGTGCTCGCGCTTGCCGTCGCCGTCATCGCATACAAGTTGCTTGCGCAACCGATGCGCGACGCGTGATGCGTGCGGCGGGCGTTCATGCCTCGCTCGTTGCACGCGACGATACGGAGCCGCCGGGCTTGCGCGTTCAGGTTGTCGTCGGCGATCGATTCAGCGCGACTTCGTCGTGACGCGATGAACGCGCGCCGCGCGCGCGACACGCGGCCGTTGCGATGCACCGCAGTGCGTCGCCTGCCGGCGGCGCGTGCGTCGGGTCGGTTCCGGCGGGGCGTCGGCGATCGGCACATTCGCCCGCGCATCCGCATCCGCATTCGCGGCAACCGCCGCGACGGCCGGCTGCGCGGCCTCCGCGTCGAGCCAGCCGCGCGTCGCCTCCGCGATCAGCCCGCGCAGCCAGCGCACGCCGTCGACGCAGGCGCCCGACTCGTTCCACGTCATCCGGTACACGATCTCGGGCGGCTCGGCCGGCAGCGCCACCGCGCCGAGCGGCAGCAGCTTCGCGTAGTGGCGCGCGAGCCGGTACGTGGTGGTGAGGATCAGGTCGGAGCGCACGAGCGCATGCGCGGCGAGTTCGAAGTGCGGCAGCGTGACGACGATCCGCCGCTGCAGGCCGACGTGTTCGAGCTGCCGGTCGATCGCGCCGGACGCTTCGAGCCACGACGGTGTCGGGCACAGCTGCGCGGCGCGTGCGAATTCGGCGGCCGTCATCGCGCCGCGCCGTGCGAGCGGATGCGTGGCGCGCATCAGGCACACGACGCGATCGTCGAACAGGTCGTCCTGCCGGAACCGCGACAGGCGGGCAGGGCGGTTGTCGATCACGACGTCGAGCTCGCCGTCGGCGAGCGCGCGTTCGTCGTCGTAGCCGTCGCCGAGCGGATGGAACACGAGCTGCGCGTTCGGCGCGCGTTCGCGGAACAACGCGACGAGCTTCGGCACGAACAGCACGTTCAGGTAGTCGGGGCAACCGATCCGGTAGGTGCGCACCGACGTGCGCGCGTCGAAGGTCGGCTGCTGGATGCGGATGAAGTCGATCACGCGCAGCGCGTTGCGCAGCGGCTCGATCAGCCGCGCGCCGAACTCGGTCGGCACCATGCCGTAGCGGCTGCGCACCAGCAGCGGATCGCCGAGCAGCGTGCGCAGCCGCTTGAGCGCGGCGCTCGTCGCCGGTTGCGACATGTTCAGCCGCACGGCCGCGCGCGACACGGTGCGCTCGGTGAGCAGCACGAGCAGGATGCGCATCAGGCGCGCGTCCAGACCGTCGAGCGCAGCCCTTGCGTCGGACGCATCGAGGGACAGGTCGTTCGGCGCCGGTGCGTCCCGCATGTCGCTACGCGTTCCCGCGGCCCGTCATTTGACGAAGGTGCCCGGCCAGCCGACGATCCGCTTCGGGCGCGGCGGCGCATAGGTGCTGACCTTCGACGTCTTCAGCTTCAGGCGCACCAGCGATTCCGCGAGCGCGACCGCGGCCGACACGCCGTCGACGACGGGCACGCCGGTGCATTCCTCGATCTGCCGGTCGAGGCCGGCCATCCCGCCGCAGCCGAGGCAGATCACTTCCGCGCGATCGTCCTTCACCGCGCGCGCGGCCTGGTCGACGATCGACTCGATCGCGCGGGCCGGGTTCTCCTCGAGCTCGAGCACCGCGAGACCGCTCGCGCGCACCGACGCGCAGCGCGCGTCGAGTCCGGCGAGCTTCAGGCGATCCTCGATCAGCGGCACCGTGCGGTCGAGCGTCGTGACGACCGAGTAGCGGTGGCCGAGCAGCATCGCGATGCTCGCGGCCGCTTCGGTGATGTCGACGACCGGCACCGTCAGCAGTTCCTGCAGCCCTTCGCGGCCGTGTTCGCCGTAGCCGGCCTGGATCACCGCGTCGTACGGCTCGTCGTAGCTCAACACGCGGTCCATCACGGCGATCGCCGCGAGGTAGCTCTCGAAGTTGCCTTCGACCGATTCCGCGCCGAAGCGCGGCGTCAGCCCGACGATCTCCGTGCCCGGCGACGCAGCGGCCCGCGCCTGCGCGGCGATGGCGTCGGTGATCGACGCGGTCGTGTTGACGTTGACTACCAGGATTCTCATCGGTGCACTCCGTATGCTGCGTTCAGTGTCGGGCGCAGGCGACCGCGATGGGTTCGCCCGAGCGCTCGTCGTATTGCCGTTCGCGATCGGCCGTCAGCCAGTACACGCTGCCCGCGATGGCCGCGCCGAGCAGCCAGGAGAACGGCGTCATCGCGCTGAAGGCCGGCACGACGGCGAGCGTGATCGAGATCAGCGCGGACGGCACGAGCGCCGCGAGCGCCTTGCGGTTCACGCCGCGCGTGTAGAAATACGCGCCGTTCGGCGCTTCGGTATAAAGGTCCGGCACGTTCACGCGCTGCTTGCGCACGAGCCAGTAGTCGACCGTGATGATCCCGTACAGCGGGCCGAGCAGCGCGCCGAGGCCGGACAGGAAGTAGACGATCACGATCGGGCTGTTGTACAGGTTCCACGGCAGGATCAGCACCGCGACCGTCGCGCTGATCAGGCCCGCGCAGCGGAACGTGAGGCGGTGCGGCGCGAGGCTCGTCAGCACGAAGGCCGGCGCGACGAAGTTCGCCATGATGTTGACCGCGACCGTCACGATCAGGAATGCGAGGCAACCGAGCACGAGGAACAGCTTGTTCGGCACCGTCGCGATGATTTCCGTCGGGCTGTGGATAATCTGGCCGTTCAGCTTGAATTGCGCGCCCGCGAGCACGAAGCTGATCGTCGCGAACACCAGGATGTTCACCGGCAGGCCCCAGAAGTTGCCGACCCGCACCGTCTTCGCGCTCGGCGACGCCCGCGCGAAATCGCAGAAGTTGAGCACCAGCGTGCCGTAGATCGCAAGCCACAGCGCGCCGCCCGCGAACACTTCGGTCCACATCTTCAGGCCGGTCATCGGCTTGCCGATCGACATCGCGAGATGGCCGCCGGTGCGGCTGAACATCCATGCGGCGAGCGACAGCGTCGTGACGAGGATGATCGGGCCGGCGAGCCCTTCGTACTTGCGGACCATCTCCATCCCGTAGGTGAGGATGCCGATCTGCACCAGCCAGATCGCGACGAACGTCACCCAGCCGAGCGTCGACAGCCCGCAGATCGCGTTCTGGTCGAACGCGGCGAGGCCCGGCCAGATCGCGGTGAGCAGCACGCGCAGCACGACCGATGCGAGATAGGTCTGGATGCCGAACCATGCGATCGCGATCACCGCGCGGATCATCGCGGGCAACAGCGCGCCGTAGATGCCGAAGCTCATCCGGCTGATCACCGGGAACGGCACGCCGGTTTTCTGGCCCATGTAGCCGGTGAGGTTCATGAAGCCGTACACCAGCACCGCGCCGATCGCGAGCGACGCGAGCATCTGCCAGCCCGACAGGCCGAGCGCGAACAGCCCGATCGCGAACGAGTAGTTCGCGATGTTGTGCACGTCGTTGGTCCACAGCGCGAAGATGCTGTAGCGGCCCCAGGTGCGGCCCTCCGCCTTGGTCGGCGCGAGGTCGGGGTTGTGCAGCCGGGGGCTCAGCGCGGGGTCGCGCGCGGCGGTACCGGTTCGATGCAATGCGTCGTCCGCGCCGAGCACGATGCCCGCGCGGTGGGTGGCTTCCAGTTGCACGCGTTGTCTCCTTCCGTGTGCGGGGCGCGAACCGGCAGCGTGTGCACGCAGCGCAGGCCCGGCCGCCGTGGACGTTATGTCTCGGATTTGTTCGCGAGTATGGGTGGCCGTCGCGGCGATGGGAAATTAAATATTCGGCTGGGGGGCATTTGAAAAATGAATGGGGCCGGGTCGCCGGCGGTGGCAATGGAGGAGATGGACGGCACGCGCATTGCTCGCCACAGGTCTCCATCCAGTCGACATCAGCGGAGGTGTCATGCAGCGATATTCCATTCGTCACGTATCGCGGGTCGTCTTCGCCGGCATCCTGATTGCCGGCCTGGCGGCGGGTGCGGGTTGCCAGAAGAAGAGCGAAAGCGACACCACTACCGGCGGGAGCTCAACCGGCTCCACCAGCAGCATGGCGCCGGCGCCGTCCACCGCGCCGTCGGGCATGCCGGGCAGCGGCACGGCCGGCAGCGGCATGACCGGCGGTCCGGCGAGCATGCCGGGCGCGGCGTCCGCGCCCGCGGGCGCAAGCGGCGGCTGACCGTCGGCGCGGGCGGCATGCGCGGGCCCGTCGCCCGCGTGCCGCCGGGACGGCTGTCGGCGCGGCACGCGTGTCGCAGGGCACGCGTGGGCGGCGCCGCGCGCGTGAAAGATTTGCAACGACCGTTGTAGCGATTCCCGGACCGGCGCCGGCTGCATCCCGCCGGCGCACGCCGTCCGGAACAGGAGGTGCGATGCACAACGCGGAATCGAACCCAACCCCGAAACAGCAGCGCGAACAGATCGCGAAGAGCCCGGTGCAGACGCCAGCGGCCGGCGACATGCCCGATGCGGCGACCCAGGCCGCCGAGGTCGCGAAGCGGGCGCTGACGCCCGAGGCCGTCGCGGCGAAGACGCCGACCGGCCTGCCGCCGATCGACGTCGGCGCGCACGCGGTCGACAGCGGCGACCCGGTGCGTCGCGCCAGCGGCAGGATCGTGACGCTCGACAACGCGAACATGGCGATGACCGACAACACGGTCGACGTCGACGGCAAGGGCATGGAGGCGCGCAGCGGCGCGACCGAGTGGCACGACAACGTGATCTATTCGAATGCGTCGCTCGACGACGCGGTCGAGACGCCCGACGAAGGGCTCGGCGGCATCGAGAGCCGGCCGGGCGGCAACGTGCCGCAGATTGCGACGCGGCCGGGCTGGCGCGTCCGGCATGTCGGCGATGTCGATGTCGAGCACGGCGACGGCACGCGGGTCGAGCACGTGATCCGTCTCGAGCGGACCGACTGACGACGTAGCGAGGGCTGCCGGGCGGACCGCCGGCCGGCGGTCCGCCGAAGCCGCTATCCGTTATTGCGGGCCGAGTTCCTGTGCGGACGTGTCCGCATCGTTGCCCTGCGCGACGAGCACGTGAATGTCGTTCGGCGTGACGTCGCCGATGCCGCCCGCCGGAATCGTCACCAGCAGCCAGTCGGCGTTGTTGTTGATCGCGACCGGCGCGGTCTTCAGGATCGGCGCCTTGCTGCCGGCCGTCGTGACGATCACCTGGTAGGTTCCTCCGTTCAGGTAGATGGAATCCTGTGTGGATGCCGGCACGGCGTTCTGATACGCGGCGCCCGCCAGCGTCGGGCTTTGCGTGTTGATGTCGGTGCCCGGCGGCACGACGTACACGTCGACGTTCTGCGTGTTCGGCGACGCGTTGAAGCTGCGCACGCGCGCCTTGTCGGACAGCAGCTTCTTGTCGAACGGATCGTCGATCAGCGAAATCGCCGACGAGGTGCTCGGCAATGCGATGGTCGTGTAGTGGTGACCGTTCGCCGCGCCGAACGACTGCGACGCGACGGTCGTGGTCGTTCCCGATACGTCGTAGCTGGCGGTCTGCGTGCCCGAATCGATGTCGTGATAACGGGTCACGCCTTTGTACGCGACACCCGACGCATCCAGTTTCGCATTCAGGTAGTAGTCGAGATTCGGGCCGGCCGGCACCGCGTTGATGAAGCGCGCCTGCGGCTTCGAGATGCCGAGCACGGTGCCGACGTCGTTGCTGTCTCCGCCGCACGCCGTGAGTACGGAAATGACCGAGCACAGGGCCACTATCGTTCGTATGGATTTCATGTCGTCCTCTCGTTCAGGGGGAACCCTGCTTGCGATGCGGGATCGCCGCGCGAGGAATCGCGCGGTGTGCAGCGCCGGGTTGAAGGAAGGATTGCCGTCCGCCCGAGGGGCGGGCGCGTTGATCTCGCAAACGACGTGCCTGCACGGCGGGACACGCGTACGCGCCGGTGTGGCGCGAAGCTGCGCGGGGAGGCAGTGGCATGCCGTGCGCGAACGCGCGCGCGAGGTGACGTGTTTGTAAAAAGGCAGTGCGGCACGTCGCGAGGCGACCTGTGCGCAAGTGCGGCGCACAGGAAAGCTGTTCAAGCCGTCAGCCGGGGGCGCTGCGACGAATGCGGAAGAGCGAGAGGGGGCATGCGCGCATATCGTTGGGCACGCATCGATACGTGGAGAGTCGTGCGAATTGTGCGAATCGCGCGCGACGACCTCGGGTCGCCGCGCGCATGGAGCGCATCAGCGGTTCACGAGCTTTGCAGGATACGCGAGCGCGAGCGCGCATCCGACCAGCATGCATGCGGCGAAGCCGTACAGCCCCGCGCTTTGCGAATGGAACGTATCGCGCAGCCAGCCGATGAAGTAGGTGCTGCCGAAGCCGCCGAGGTTCGCGATCGAGCACGCGAACGCGATCCCGCCGGCGGCGGCCGAGCCCTTCAGGAACGTGGACGGCAGCGCCCAGACGACCGGCATCGCGGCGGCCGCGCCCGCGTTGATCAGCGAGAACAGCAACACGGTCGCGAGCGTGCCGTGCGACGACGCGGCGGCGAATGCGAGCGCGACGGCCGACACCAGGAACGGCACGACGATATGCCAGCGGCGCTCGCGCGCGCGGTCGGAGCTCGCGCCGCAATACAGCGTCGCGAGCACGGCCGCGGCATTCGGGATCACCATCAGCCAGCCGATGTGATACGCGTCCTTCACGCCGGTGTCGCGCAGGATCGTCGGCAGCCAGAAGCTCACCGCATACAGCCCGAGCAGCACGCACAGGTCGATGAGGCCGAGCGCCCACACCTTCGGATCGGAGAACGCGCGGCCGAGCGCGTGGCTCTTGTTGCCGGACGGATCGGCGTCGAGGTTCGCGCGCAGCGTGCGCTGCTCGTCCGCGTTCAGCCAGCGCGCGGTCTCGATGCTGTTGGGCAGCCAGAGCAGCACCGCGAAGCCGAGCAGCACCGACGGCAATGCCTCGAGCAGGAACAGCCACTGCCAGCCGCCGAGCGCGTGCACGCCGTCGAACGCACGCATGATCCAGCCGGAGATCGGGCTGCCGATCATGCTCGACAGCGGCAGCCCGACCATGAACAGCGCGACGATGCGTGCGCGGCGCGCATCGGGATACCACTGGGTCAGGTACAGCAGCACGCCGGGCAGGAAGCCGGCTTCGGCGGCGCCGAGCAGGAAGCGCACGACGTAGAACTGCATCGGCGTATGCACGAACATCGTCGCGCCCGACAGCAGGCCCCACGTGATCATGATCCGTGCGATCCACAGCTTCGCGCCGACGCGCTGCAGCACCAGATTGCTCGGGACTTCGAACAGGATGTAGCCGGCGAAGAACAGGCCGGCGCCGAGCCCGTACACGGTGTCGCTGAACTTCAGCGCGTCGAGCATCTGCAGCTTCGCGAGCCCGATGTTGATGCGGTCGAGATAGGCCGCGAAATAGCACAGGCAGAACAGCGTGATCAGGCGCAGCGTGACCTTGCGGTAGAGCGCGCCGTGCAGCGTGTCGTCGGCGGAGACGGCGGCGCTCGGGTGTGCGGTAGACATGGGATTGCCCCTGTTCGAATGTGACGGATGAAGTGGGTGGCCGTTCGACGCGAGCGAAGGTTCGCCGCGCGCTGGAGTCTGTATAGCACGCCAATTACATAGCGTACACACTAGAAAATACGGAATCGCGCAGGCATGAAAGTGAACGCGCCGGGATCGATCGATAAACCAGATAAACCCGGAATTTTTCGGGGATTAATCTGGAAATGTGCACATATCGACATGGTTTTTCCCATCCGGAGGTATGCACGAAATTCGTGCGTATACGCTCAAAAGTGGAGTGTGTGCACGCCAGTGATTCGGCGTTCGGAGCGCGCGCGTCCGGCAGCCCGCCGGATCGCGCGAGCCGCGGGCGTTGCAGCGGCGATGTCCGCGGGCAGGCCGACATGGTCGGGCGCTTGTCGGGCGCGACGCGGGTCGGGCGCCACGAACCCTGATGCACCGCAACGAAGCAGCGGCCGCGTGACCGGATGCACCGATTTGAGGGTGTACACTGCTTGCCTTTCCCATTCATGCCGCGCGAGCCTTCATCTTCATGGCGTCTTCCAAGGATTCCTACGACTTTCACGACCAGGTCGGGCACCTGCTGCGCCGTGCCTATCAGCGGCACGTCGCGATCTTCCAGGAAGCGATCCCCGATTCGGACCTGACGGCCGCGCAGTTCGTCGCGCTGTGCGCGGTCAAGGAAAAGCAGGCGTGTTCGCTGAACGACATCGTGAAGGCGACCGCGATCGACCAGGCGACCATTCGCGGCGTCGTCGAGCGCTTGAAGACGCGCGCGCTGGTCGAGGTGCTGCCCGACCCGAACGACGGCCGCAAGCTGATCGTGCGCGCGACCGCGGCGGGCCTCGCGCTGATTGACCGCACGGTGCCGTTCGCGCGGCAGGTGACCGAGCGCACGTACGGGCCGCTCAATCCGGGCGAACGCGTCGCATTGCAGTACCTGCTGCGCAAGATGATGGAGGCCGACGGCGACGCGTGACGCGCGGCGCCGTCCGGCCCTCGACGCAAACCGGCCTCATGCGGCGCTTGCTGCGACACTCGCTTCGGTAGCCGGAAGCCGGCCGGCCTCGCGCAGCGCTGCGCGCACCGTCTCGGGCGTGAACGGCGGCGCGTAGAAGCGCACGCCGGTCGCATCGAACAGCGCATTCGCGACGGCGGCGGGCCCCGGCACCGACGCCGATTCGCCCGCGCCGAGCGGCGGCTCGCCTTGCCGCGGCATCAGCACCACGTCGACGTCCGGCACTTCGTCGAACGTCAGGATCGGATAGCTCGCCCATTCGCGCGACGCGACCTTGCCGTCGGCAAACCGCACGCGCTCCTTCAGCGTGCGGCTCAATACCTGGATCACGTTGCCGTGGATCTGGTGGCGCACGCCGTCGGGGTTGATCATCGTGCCGGTGTCCTGGCCGACCGTCACGCGTTCGATGCGGATCTCGCCCGACACGCGATCGACGCTCAGGTCGACGATCCATGCGGACCACGCCGCGCCGAAACCGGGGAAGCGGCTGTGGACGTAGCGTGCGTATGCGATACCGCGTCCGCGGACGACGCGCGCTGCTTGCGCTTCATTTCCGCGATCCACGCGCCGCGACGTCCAGCCCGCGCGATCGGCGACGGCCTGCAGCAGTTCGGTCGCGCGCGTGTCCTTGAGATGGCGCAGCCGGAACGCGAGCGGATCGATGCCGGCCAGCGTCGCGCATTCGTCGACGAACGCATCGTGCGCGAACGAGTTCGGCAATGCCGACACGCCGCGCAGCCACGAGGCGCGTACGAGCGGCGCGAGATCCTCGCAGACGAAGCGGCGGTTCGGGCTTTCATACGGCGACACGGCGGTGCGGTCGCCCATCTCGAACACGCGCGGTTCGGGCGCGATCGCGCCGGTCAGGAGCGTCGCGAGCAGCGGCGCGTCGTTCGACGGATAGCGCGTCGTGAAGTCGTAGCCGAGCAGGTGGCCGTCGCGCGTCACGGTGCCCGTCACCTGCATCAGCTGCCCGGCGCCCTTCGGTTCCCACAGATGCTCGTCCGCGCGCGAAAGCTGCACGCGCACCGGGCGGCCGACCGCGCGCGACAGCAACAGCGCGTCGCCGCAGACGTCGTCCGCGCCGTTGCGGCCGTAGCAGCCGGCCGCTTCCATCCGCACGATGTCGATATCGGCTTCGTCGCGCGCCACGAGCGTCGCGAGGTCGTAGCGCAGCGATACGGGGTTCTGGGTGCCGGACCATACGGTGATCCGGCCGTCGCCGGGTGCGCGATAGTCGGCGAGCGCGCACGACGGGCCGATCGAGCCGTGCATCTGGAACGGCCACGCATAGGTGCGCGACAGCGTGATCGTGCCGGGTTGCGCGCGTGCCGCGTCGACGTCGCCTTCGTCGAGCAGCAACCGGCGTTGCGCGGGCGCGGCGGCGATCGCGGCCGCGGGCGTGTCGAGCGGCGGCAGCGCAGGGTGCGGGCGCCACGCGACGCGCAGCTGGCGTGCCGCGCGGATCGCGTGTTCCTCGCGCTCGGCGACGACGCCGACGAAGTCGCCGAGCGCGACGACCGCCACGAGCCCGGGCACGTCGGCGACCGACGCGCGATCGACGTCCACCAGCGACGTGCCGACGAACGCGCCGCTGTCGTGGCCCGCATACGGCGGCCGCACGACGCGGCCGTGCAGCATGCCCGGCACGCGCATGTCGTGCACGAACGTGAGCTGGCCGGTGGCTTTCGCAGGCAGGTCGACGCGCGGCGACGACCGGCCGACGATCCGGTAGCGGGCGGGATCCTTCGTGCGGGCGTTCAGGTCGAGCGTGAGCGCGATGCGGCGCGCCGCGACGAGCGCGGCGAACGTTGTGGTGTGCCCGCCGGCCGGTGCGGCGATCGTGCCGTCGTCGATGCTCAGTTGCGCGAGGTCGACACCGAAGCGCTCGGCGGCCAGCGCCAGCAGCGCGTGGCGTGCCTGCGCGGCCGCGCAGCGCAGCGGCGTCGCGGAAATCTGGATCGTCGCGCTCGCGATGGTCGGACCCTGGTTCGGCGTCGCGGCCGTATCGCCGAGCACCATCGTCACGCGCGCGGCCGGCACGTCGAGCTCCTCGGCCACGATCTGCGCGAGCGACGTGCGGATGCCGGTGCCGAGGTCGACGTGGCCGTTGAACGCGAGGATGCGTCCGTCGTCGAGGATCGCGACGAACACCTCGGGCAGCGCCGGCACGTACGACGACAGGCTGCCCGGCTGGCCGGGCGCCGGCTTGGGCGGCGGCGCGGGCGGCCGGATCACGGTCAGGCAGCCGTCGCGCGCAAGCAGTTCGGAGCGGTTCACGGTTCAGGTGTCCTGTCGGGGAGGGCGCGACCGGCGGCCGGTCGCGGCGCCTGCGGCGCTGCTGCCGCGTGCCGTGCACGGGGCGACGGCCCGGGCGTGCGCGATGGCGCACGCGGTCAATCTAGGTCGCCAAAAGCGCAGCGTCAATCGCGTGCCGGCGCGGGCACGGCTGCCGTTCGTACCACCCGCGCCGTACCGCCCGCGATCGGCGCGGCGGCTCAGCGCGCGTGCACGGCATCGATCGCCGCGATCGCATCGTCGAGCGGCATCACGGCCGCGTATTTCTGCTGCATGTCGAACAGGTTCGCGTCGTGCGGCGCGATCGCGCGATCGCCGACGCAATCGGCGAGCACGAGCGGGCGGAACCCGTGCGACATCGCGTCGACCACGCTCGCGCGCACGCAGCCGCTCGTCACCGCGCCCGCGACGAGCAGCGTCTGCACCGCGCGCTGCGCGAGCCACGGCGCGAGCTGCGTGCCGAAGAACGCCGACGGCACGGTCTTGCGCACGACGAGTTCGCCGGCGGCGGGCGTGAGTTCGGGCACGATCGCGCTGTTCGGATGGTGCTCGGTCAGCGTCGCCATCCCGGGCACCTTCAGCGAGAACACGTTGTCGTCGCTGCCGTCGTCCGCGTACACGATGCGGCTGTGCGCGACCGGCCAGCCGCGTGCGCGCGCGAGCGCGAGCGCCCGCGTCGTGCGCGCGATCGCCGGCGCGATGTTGCCGCCGCCGAACGTCGCGGGATCGGCGAAGCCGACCACGAAGTCGACGATCAGCAGTCCGATGTTGCCGTGCGGCGGCAGCGGCGTGCCGAAACCCTGCTGGCGGTAGACGTTTGCTTCGGCGTGGCGGGAAAGATCGGTCATGGTGTCGGGCACTCGTCGGTCAGGCAGGTTGATCGGCCACGCGGCCTTCGCGCACGACGGTTTCGCCGTCGAGCTCGACCGTGCAGCGGCGCAGCGGGATGTCGATGTGGCAGGTGGTCGTGCGGGTGCCGCCGCCTTCGTTGTTCGGGCCGAGCGAGAACAGGAAGTTGCCTTCGAACGCACGCGCATCCATCCCGATCGTCGCCTCGCGGTCGTACAGGCCGAGCGTCGACCAGCGCGCGCGCGGCTGCAGCCCCCAGCCGATGTGCGAGATCGCATAGCCTTCCGGGTCCGCGAAGGTTTCCATGTAGTCGCGCAGCAGGTCGGCATCGACGCCGCCTTCGATGCGCGTCGCATAGCCGCCTTCGACGGTCAGCGCGATCGGCTCGCTCACGTAGTGTTTCTGCGGCAGCAGGATGTCGCCGCGATCGATCACGATCGTGCCGCGCGCGGTGCGGTCGTTCGGGAAGGTCAGCGCGAATCCGCTCGGCCAGTGGTCCCAGCGGCCCGGCGCGTCGACGAAGCCGTATTCGGCGGTCGGCGGGAAATCGCCGAGCGGGCACACGAGCGCCGTGCCGGCCGCCGAGGTCACGCGCATCTCGCGCGCGGCGGCGATCTTCTTCGCGGCGCCGAGCACGCGCGTGCGGTCGGCCAGTGTCGGCACCATCCGCACCAGCACTTCGGGCGGCTCGACCGCGAGCAGGATCTTCGTGCCGGATTTCAGGATGTCGTGCTGCTCGGGCGAGAACAGCAGCGTCATCAGGTCGAGCACGAGGTCGCTCTCGCGCAATGCGGCGATCGCGGCGCGGTTGCCGGTGAGCGGCGTCGTGCCGAGATACGCGAGCGGGTCGCGGCTGAACGCCTTCTCGCCGTTCACCGGCGGCAGGTCGAGCCGGTTGACGATCGCGCCCATCGATTGCGTCGCGATCAGCGCGCACGACAGCGTCTGCGGATGAGTGGCCGCGCTCGTCAGGATCGTGACGGTCTGGCCCGGTTCGAGGCGCGACAGCGTGAGCACCTGCTTCCACGCGTCGATCAGTTGATAGTCGCTGACTGGCATCGTCGGCTCCGGTAATGGCGTGAAGGGGAGGGGGGAGAAATCAGGCCGCGAGCGGCGCGCCGAGGAAGTTGCCGAACGCCGCGTAGAAGCCCGCCGCGTTGTCCCACGGGATCATGTGGCCGGCATCGGGCACGCGCACGTGCCGCATCGACGGCGTCGCACGCTGCAGTTCGGCGACGTCGTCGTCGCGCACCACGTCGCCGCGCTCGGCCGTGATCAGCAGCGACGGCACGGCCAGTTGCGCGGCATCCGCGTGGAAGTCGTCGGTGTGGAAGCCTTCGTACGACGTGCGCACCGCGCGCTCGTCGCAGGTATGCAGCCACTCGGCGCGCAGTTGCAGTTCGGCATCGGTCCAGGTCGGGCAGAACGCGCGCATCCCTTCGGCGTCGGTGCCGGCGCGCGCGAGCGCCATCGAGTCGATGTACCACGGCAGCTTGCCCGGATAGTCGCGGCGGTTCGGGCCCGACACCGGCGGATCGACGAGCACGACCGATTCGAGCCCGCGGACGCCGCGCCGCGCCGCGCGCGCGGCGATCCGCGCGCCCATCGAATGGCCGACCAGGCTCGTGCGCGGCAGGCCGAGCGCGGCGACGAACGCCGCGATGTCATCGGCTTGCGCATCGAGGCCGTAGTCGAGCGACGGCGACGCGTCGGACAGCCCGCGGCCGCGCACGTCGAGCACATAGGTGTCGAATGCCGCGCCGAACACCTCGCCGACGAAGCTCCACGTGATCGCGGGGCTCGTGATGCCGGGAATCAGCACGATCGCGGGGCGCGACGCGCGCGCGCCCGTGGCGCCGCCGTAGCGCAGGTAGTGCTGGCGGATGCCGTTGGCGCGGACGTTCGCGCCGTACAGGAAAGTCGAGGACATGGCGATGCTCCGAAGTAGCGGGGCGCTCAATACGCGCCGGACAGCAGCGCGCCGGCGCCGGGCACGATCGGTTCGAGATCGAGTTCGCGCAGCATCGCGTAGGTCGTCGCGATCGCGGCGGTGATCACGGGCTTGCCCGTCATCGCCTCGACCTTCGCGACGGCCGGCAGCGACGGCATCTGCACGCACGCGGACAGCACGATCGCATCGGCGTCCTGGTACGGCAGCGTCTTCACGATGTCGGGCAGGCGCGCCGGGTCGTGGCGGCCGACGTCGAGGTTGTCGGGGATCTCGAGCGCGCGATACGCGATCACGTCGTAGCCTTCGTTGCGGATGTAGTCGACCACGAGCTCGGTCAGCGGCAGCATGTACGGCGCGACCACCACGATGCGCTTCGCGCCGATCACCTTCAGCGCATCGACGAGCGCGCCCGCGCTCGTCAGCACCGGCGCCTGCGCGCCGTTGTCGGCCGTGTGCTTCGTGAGGCGGGCCTGCGACACGCGGTGATAGCCGTGGCCCATCGCCATGATCGCGACGAGGCACGCGTAGCCGAGCACGTCGACGCGCGCATCGCTCAGTTCCACCGCGCAGCGGTCGGACTCGGCGTCCATCGCCGCGAGTTCTTCCTTGACGACCTTCTTCATCCGCATCCGGCTCGAGTGATACGTGAAGCGCTCGGGCCGGATCGCCTCGCGCAACCGCAGCATCGCGGGAATCTCGGTTTCCATCGTCGTGTTGGAACTCGGCACGATCTGGCCGATGCGGTAGGTCTTGCTCATGACGGGAGGCTCCGTGTCGGTAAGGGTGGGGCGGCACGCTGGCGCGGGATCGCCTGGTTTCGGGGAAAGTCTAGTGTGTACATTTGAAAATGACAATGGGTCAAAATGATTCCTTTCAGGCGTGGATCGTTTGTTTTCGGATGTATATGAGGTTTTATTGGTGTTTTCCCGGATGGGTCGGCCACCAGAAATAATCCCCTTGTCTTGAATAAATTGAGTGTGTACGCTATATAAACGCCATTCAATCCGCCCGTTCTCGTGCCGCGTCCGGCGCCGGGCTCACGATCAGGAGATCCGCATGAGCAAACCCCGTATCGCAATCATCGGCGCCGGTCTCGGCGGCACGGCCGCCGCGGCGCTGCTGCAGCGCGGCGGCTACGACGTCGCGCTGTACGAGCAGGCGCCGGCGTTCTCGCGCCTCGGCGCGGGCATCCATCTCGGCCCGAACGTGATGAAGATCATGCGGCGCATCGGCTGCGAGGACGCGCTGGAGACGATGGGTTCGCATCCGGATTGCTGGTACAGCCGCGACTGGCAGACGGCCGACGTGCTGTCGCGGATTCCGCTCGGCGACTACGCGCGCAGGACCTACGGCGCGAGCTACCTGACCGTGCATCGCGGCGATTTCCACGCGCTGATGACGCAGGCGGTGACGCCCGGCACGATCCGCTTCGGCAAGCGGCTCGCGGCGGTGGAGGACACGGGTGACGCGGTGCGCCTGACGTTTGCCGACGGCAGCGTCGAGACGGCCGACATCGTGATCGGCGCGGACGGCGTGAACTCGCGGATCCGCGAGCATCTGCTCGGCGCGGAGCCGCCGCGCTATACGGGCTATGTCGCGCATCGCGCGGTGTTCCCGGCCTCGCTGCTCGGCAACAAGCCGTACGACATGTGCGTGAAATGGTGGTCGGAGGATCGCCACATGATGGTCTACTACGTGACGGAGAAGCGCGACGAGTACTACTACGTGACCGGCGTGCCGCAGGCCGAGTGGCCGGAAGGCGTGTCGATGGTCGACAGCAGCCGCGATGAAATGCGCGAGGCGTTCGCCGGCTTCCACGCCGACATCCAGCACCTGATCGACGTGTCGCCGTCGATCACGAAGTGGCCGCTGCTCGAGCGCGACCCGCTGCCGTTGTGGAGCCGCGGCCGTCTCGTGCTGCTCGGCGACGCATGCCATCCGATGAAGCCGCACATGGCGCAGGGCGCGGCGATGGCGATCGAGGATGCGGCGATGCTCGCGCGCTGCCTCGACGAAGTCGGCATCGGCGATTACGCGGGTGCGTTCGCGCTGTACGAGGCGAACCGCGCGGCACGCGCGTCGAAGGTGCAGCTCGTGTCGCACAACAACACGTGGCTGCGCACCAACGAGGATCCGTCGTGGGTGTTCGGCTACGACGTGTTCGACGTGCCGCTGGTGTCGCCGTCGCCGTCGCGCGGCAACGTGGCGGCCGTCGCCTGACGCGCATGCGGTGTCCGCGCCGGATGCCGCGCCGCCGTATCGGTGATCGATGCGGCGGTACGCATTTCGGCGTGTTATACGTGAGCGCTGCGCGCGACGCCGGCCCGTCGCGAGCCGGCGGCCGTGCCCGCTGCCGGCCCCAACACGGCCTGCCGGCCCGCGCCCCGCATTCCGGATCCCTTCATGTCCCATCCCGCTTCCCCGTCGCGGCCGCTCGCGTTTCGCGTGAACGGCACGCCGCACACGTTCGACGCTGCCGCGCCCGACGCGCCGCTGCTGCTGGTCCTGCGCAACGACTGCGCGCTCAACGGCCCGAAGTACGGCTGCGGATTCGGGCAGTGCGGCGCGTGTACGGTGCTGGTCGACGCTCAGGCGACGCGCGCGTGCGTCGTGCCGGCCGCCGCCGCGCACGGGCGCGACGTGACGACGCTCGAAGGGCTCGGCTCGCGCGACGCGCCGCATCCGATCCAGCGCGCGTTCATCGACGAGCAGGCCGCGCAGTGCGGCTATTGCCTGAACGGAATGATCATGAGCACGAAGGCGCTGCTCGACCGTAATCCGTCGCCGGACGATGCGGCGATCCGCGACGCGCTGCGCTTCAATCTCTGTCGCTGCGGCACGCATCTGGAGATCATCCGCGCGGTGCATCGGGCCGCGCGCTATCTGCGGGACGACGGCGATGAAGCATGACCTGAGCGTGCCCGCGCAGCCCGAAGCCGATGCGAGCGATGTGCGGCGCGATGAAGCGGCGGCCGGTTCGGCGCGGCGTGCGGACGACGCGGCGCGCATGCACCGCGCACACTACGAATGGCCGATCGGCGATGCGCGTGCGCACGCGTCGTTCGAGCTCGAAACGCGGACCGCCGCCGATGGGCGGATGACGACGTGGCGCTATCGCGCGAAGGCCGGCACGACACCGGATGCGCGGCGCGCGGCGGCGCAGGGCGGGGCATCGGCTCGGTCGTCGCCGTTCGTCTATCGACATGCGCAGACGTCGATCGAGATGGCCGACATCCACCACGCGATTCCCGGCCACGCACACGTGTTCGCGCGCGAGTCGTTCGTCGACGAACTGGCCGGTGCGCTGCGGCGCGATCCGGTCGCATTGCGCCTGCAGCATCTCGATGCGTCGCGCGATGCCGGGCCGCGCGAGATCATCCGGATGGTCAGCGAACGCGCGGCGTGGGGCGAACCGGCCACGGGCCGTGCCCATACAGCGGCGCAGGACCGCCTCAGTGGGCGCGGCTTTGCATTCGATGGTGCGGGCGTGCTCGAGGCGCCGTCCGCAGGCGAAAACCCGCACGCGAACGCGGGCCGCGACAACGGCCGCGACAGCGATCCGCACTGGTCCGCATGGGTCGTCGATCTCGACGTCGATCGCGCGACGGGCGACGTCGCGGTGCGCCGCGTCGTCGCCGGGCAGGGCGCGGGCGAGCCCGGGCAGGCGTCGATGGCGGGCTTGCCCGCGTGGCAGATCGAAGCGGCGATTTCGCGCGTGATGGGCGCGCGGCTGTCCGCACGGCCGGCGCATGACGAGACCGGCGGCGATGTCGCGCCGGATGCGATCGCGCATGAACTCGTCGCGTTCGACGACGCAGAGCCGGGAGCCGGTCGCGCCCGGTCGCTGTCGGCGTACGACGCGCAGCGGATCGAACAGGCGGCCGCCCCGGCGGCGGCCGCGATCGCGAACGCGCTGCATGACGCGACGGGCGTGCGTTTTCGCGCGCCGCCGTTCGACGCCGCACGCATTCGCGACGCGCTGGCCCGCCCTGAGCCGGCCGATGTCGGCGAGCGCCGTTCCGGCGCGCCGCGCCGCGCGTCATCGCGCTGGCGCCGCTGGCTGGCCGGTGGCGGCGCGGGCGGGGTCGTCGGCGGGCTGATCGGGCTGGCCTGCGCGATCCTGCCGGGCCCGGCGCCGATCGCCCCGATTGCGCCGGTCGCACCCGGCGGCGCGGACGGCGCGATGTGGAGCGCGGCGACGCTCGAACGCGGCCGCCTGATCGCGCTCGCCGGCGATTGCGCGGTCTGCCATACCGCGCCGGGCGGCGCGGCCAATGCGGGCGGTCTCGCGCTCGACACGCCGTTCGGCACGATCTACACGACCAACATCACGCCCGATCCGGAAACCGGCATCGGCGCATGGTCGTATCCGGCGTTCGCGCGCGCGATGCGCGAAGGCATCGGGCGCGACGGCTCGCATCTGTATCCGGCGTTTCCGTACACCGCGTTCGCGAAGCTGAGCGAGCCCGACCTGCTCGCGCTGTATGCATACCTGATGTCGCAGCCGCCGGTGAAGCATGCGCCGCCGAAGACGAAGCTGCCGTTCCCGCTCGACCAGCGGCGCCTCGTCGCCGGATGGAACTGGCTGTTTCACGACGCGCGGGCGTTCGTGCCGGATCCGGCGCGCTCCGCGTCGTGGAATCGCGGCAAGTATCTGGTCGACGGCGCCGGGCACTGCGGCGCGTGCCATACGCCGCGCAACGCGCTCGGCGCGGAACGGGGCGGCCGCGCATATCTGGCCGGCGGCGAGGCCGAGGGATGGGTCGCGCCGCCGCTCGTCGCGTCGCCGGCGTCGCCGGTGCCGTGGACCGAAGGCGCGCTGTTCGACTACCTGCGCACGGGCTTCTCCGCGCAGCACGGCGTCGCGGCCGGGCCGATGGCGCCGGTCGTCGCGGGGCTCGCGGCGCTGCCCGAATCGGACGTCCGGGCGATCGCGCATTATCTGGCGTCGCTGTCGCCGCCCGTCGATGCCGCGGTGGCCGTCGACGCGGCGACCCGCCATGCACGCGGTGCGGAAGCGGTCGCGACGCTCGGCCTCGAGAGCGGCCGGCGCGCGTTCGATGCCGCGTGCGCGGTCTGTCACGCGGAGACGGGCGGGGTCGGGCATTTCGGCGTGCGTCCGCTGATGGGGCTCAACACGAGCGTCAGCCAGGCTGCGCCCGACAACCTGCTGCGCGTGCTGCACGACGGGATCGACCATCCGGCCACCGACGGGCTCGGCTACATGCCCGGCTTCCGCGACGCGTTCGACGACCGGCAGATGGCCGAGCTCGCCGCATACATCCGCGCGCGCTATGCGCCCGGCCAACCGGCGTGGCGAAGCCTGGAGGAGGCTTCGGCGAGAATCCGGCAGGCGCGTGCGCACTGACCGGCGCGACGGCCGATGCCGGTCGCCGGGCAGAAACCGTGCGTCGGCCGAGAAGCCGGGAAAAGCGACACGCTGCGCAACGACGGGCGTGACGCGGGCCGCAAATCTTGCCGGCAGCACCCCATCGTTTAACCATTCGAAACAATGTGTTCACTGAAAAGGGCATGATCTCCGGCGATCGGGCAGGCATACTGTCGCCTATGTTGCTCAATGCCGTCGAATCGACGCGCGCTTGCCCCCCATGTCCATTGCTCTATCTTTTCGATCCCTGCGAGGGTTGACCATCGCGGCCGTTGCATGCTTGCTCGCCGCATGTTCGACCGCTTCCGACGTGACCACGACATCGAATCCGAACGTCTTCACCGTGACGACGCGCACGCTCGGCGTGTCGACGACGTGGGCCGACGCCCATGCAAAAGCTGTCGACGAAGCGACCAACTACTGCACGCAGCGCGGCATGCGCGCGAGCCTGAAGCAGGAGTCGGTGACCGGCGGCCGCCGCGTCGACGCGCGCTCCGAACTCGCGTTCGAGTGCCATCCGACCTTCGAGACCGCGTCGAACCCGCGCGGATAAGCGCCGCGCCGCCCGCGCGGCCGTAACCTCCGCACTGCTCCGGATGTGAACCGACCCGCGATGCCGTTGACGGGCAGCGCGGGCCGTCGCACGTCCGCCGGCCGCGTTACGCGGGCTGCGCCTCGTACAGTTTCACGCACGCGGAGAAGTCGAGCGTGCCGAGCCCGTGCTGGCTCATCGACTGATAGAGCTGCTGCGCGAGCGCGCCCATCCACACCGGCTGCCGTGCGCTGCGCGCGGCTTCGGTCGCGAGCCCGAGATCCTTCAGCATCAGGTTCGCGGCGAAACCGCCCGAGTAGCCGCGCGCGGCGGGTGCCGCGTCGTTCACGCCCGGATACGGGTTATAGGTGTCCGAACTCCAGCAGCGGCCGGTCGACGTGTTGATGATGCCGGCCAGCACGGCCGGATCGATGCCGAGCGCGGCGCCGAGCGCCATCGCTTCGGCCACGCCCATCATCGAGATCCCGAGCAGCAGGTTGTTGCAGATCTTCGCGATCTGCCCGGTGCCCGTGCCGCCGCAGTGCACGACGTTCTTCCCCATGTCGAGCAGTACCGGGCGGATGCGCTCGAACAGCGCGCCTTGCGCGCCGACCATGAAGGTCAGCGTGCCGGCCTGCGCGCCGCCGGTGCCGCCCGACACCGGCGCGTCGGCGAACGGGAAGTCGCGCTGCGCGGCGGCGTCGGCCATCGCGCGCACGGTGTCCGGATCGATCGTGCTGCAGTCGACCAACGTCGCGCCGACACGCGCGCCGGCCAGCACGCCGTCGTCGCCGAGGTAGACCGCGCGCACGTGCTGCGCGGCCGGCAGCATCGTGATCACCAGCGACGCGCGGGCGGCCGCGTCACGCGGCGACGCGGCCGCCGTCGCGCCCGCGCGCACCGCCGCGTCGACCGCGTTCGCGTCGAGGTCGAACACCGTCAGCGCGTGGCCGGCCTTGAGCAGGTTGGCGGCCATCGGGCCGCCCATGTTGCCGAGTCCGATGAATGCGATTTCCATGTGCAGGCTTCCTTGATCAGCGAAGCGCGATCGTCGTGTTCACGCCGCCGGCCGTCGCGTCGTCGTCGAACCAGCGCGCGGTGACCGTCTTCGTCTGCGTATAGAACTGCACGACCTGCTTGCCGTACGGGCCGAGATCGCCGAGCTTCGAGCCGCGCGAGCCGGTGAAGCTGAAGTAGGGGACCGGCACCGGGATCGGGATGTTGATGCCGACCTGGCCGATGTCGATCTCGCTCTGGAACTTGCGCGCGGCCGCGCCGCTCTGCGTGAACAGGCCGACGCCGTTGCCCATCGGGTTGCGGTTGACCAGCGCGATCGCGTCGTCGAGCGTGTCGGCTTCGAGCACGACCACCACCGGCCCGAAGATTTCTTCCTGATAGATCGACATGTCGGTCGTCACGTTCGAGAAGATCGTCGGGCCGACGAAGTTGCCCTGCTCGTAGCCGGGCACCTTCACGTCGCGGCCGTCGAGCAGCAGCGTCGCGCCTTCCTTCACGCCCGCGTCGATCAGCGACAGGATGCGGGCCTTCGCCGCCTTCGACACGACCGGGCCGACGTCCGTGCCGGCTTCGGCGCCGGCGTTGACCTTCAGCGCCTTCGCCTTCTCGACCAGCTCGGGCAGCCAGTCGCGCGCCTGGCCGACCAGCACGACGACCGACGTCGCCATGCAGCGCTGGCCGGCCGCGCCGAAGCCTGCGCCGACCAGCGCGTTGGTCGACTGCTCGCGGTGCGCATCGGGCAGCACGACCGCGTGGTTCTTCGCGCCCATCATCGACTGCACGCGCTTGCCGTGCTGGCTGCCGAGGTTGTACACGTGCGTGCCGACGCGCGTCGAGCCGACGAACGAGATCGCCTTGATGTCCGGGTGCGTGCACAGACGGTCGACCACGGTCTTGCCGCCGTGCACGACGTTCAGCACGCCCTGCGGCACGCCGGCCTCGATCGCGAGTTCGACGAGCTGCATCGTCGACAGCGGATCCTGTTCGGACGGTTTCAGCACGAACGTGTTGCCGCACACGATCGCCATCGGGAACATCCACAGCGGGATCATGCCGGGGAAGTTGAACGGCGTGATGCCCGCGCACACGCCGATCGGCTGGCGCAGCGTGTAGGTGTCGACGCCGCCCGCGACGTTCTCCGCGAATTCGCCTTGCTGCAGCGTGCCGATCGAGCACGCATGCTCGACCACTTCGAGGCCGCGGAAGATGTCGCCCTGTGCGTCGGGCAGCGTCTTGCCCTGCTCGGCCGTCAGCGTGTGCGCGATCCGTTCGAGATTGCGGCGCACGAGGTCCTGGAACTTCAGCATGATGCGCAGCCGCGCGCCGATCGGCGTCGTCTTCCAGGTCTGGAACGCGCGTTGCGCGGACGCGATCGCGGCATCGACCTCGTCGAGCGTCGCGTACGGCACGCGGCCGATCACTTCCTGCGTCGCGGGGTTGACGATGTCGCCCCATTCGGCGCTTTGCGATTCGACGAACGCGCCGTCGATCAGCAGCTTGGCGGTGGGCAGGGCGAGGGTGGTCTGGGGAACTGCGGCGTTCATGGAACTCTCCGGGAAACGGTGATGCGAAGAAAACACGTGGGCTGCGTCCGTCGCGCGTGCGGCCACGGCGGACGGCAGGTCGAACTGAAATCGGGGCGATGCGGATCGCTGCGGGCCGATGCTTACGCACGCGCCGGACGCATCAACGCGGTACACGCGAGCGCGAACACGCCGAAGCCGACGAGGTACGCGATCACGTAATGCGGCTGGCCGCCGCCGGCCTTGAGCAGCGACGTCGCGATCATCGGCGCGAAGCCGCCGCCGATCACGCCGGCGAGCTGCACCGACAGCGAGATGCCGCTGTAGCGGATTTCCGCCGGGAACTGCTGCGCGAACAGCAGCGACTCCGGCGCATACAGGATCGGGAACACGATGCCGAGGCCGAGCACGATCGCCCACCATGCGGTCGACGTCTGCTGCGTGCCGAGCATCAGGAAGAACGGCGCCGCGAACAGGCACATCAGCACGAGGCCGATCGCGAACATCCGGCGCTGGCCGATGCGGTCGCTGAGATGCCCGCACAGCGGCATCGTGACGAGCGACAACGCCGCGCCGGCCGTGATCGCGTGCAGCATCTCGGCCTTCGGCAGATGCAGCTGCTGCGTCGCATACGCGAGCGCGAACGTGACGACCATGTAGAACCAGGTGTTTTCCGCGGCGCGTGCGCCGACGATCGTCAGCACCTCGCGCGGATGGCGGCGCAGCGCGGCCGTCACCGGCGACTTCTCGGCCTTGCCCTGGCGCTGCATCTTCTCGAAGTCCGGCGACTCGGGCACCTTCGCGCGGATGAACCAGCCGAGGCCGACCAGCGCGATGCTCGCGAGGAACGGCACGCGCCAGCCCCACGACAGCATGTCGGCTTCCGGCAGCGCGGCCACCGCGGCCATCGCGACCGACGACAGGATCAGCCCGAGCCCGACGCCCGTCTGCGGCAGGCTGCCGAACAGCCCCTTGCGGCCCTTCGGCGCGTGCTCGACGGCCATCAGCACCGCGCCGCCCCATTCGCCGCCGACCGCCATCCCCTGCAGGAAGCGCATCGCGATCAGCAGCGCGGCGGCCCAGTAGCCGATGCGGTCGTACGACGGGATCAGCCCGATGATCATGCTCGGCACGCCCATCAGCAGCAGCGTGATCATCAGCATCGACTTGCGGCCGATGCGGTCGCCGAAGTGGCCGAACACGATGCCGCCCATCGGCCGGCCGATGAAGCCGACCGCGAACGTGCCGAACGCGGCGAGCGTGCCGACGACGGGGTCCAGCGACGGGAAGAAGATGCGGTTGAACACGAGCGCGGCGGCCGTGCCGTAGAGGAAGAAGTCGTACCACTCGATCGTGGTGCCGGCCATGCTGGCCCAGCCGGCCAGCAGGTAGTGCCGCGCGGTGCGGGCGGGCGCCGGCGTCGCGATGGCTGCATGCTCATCGAGGGTGGATCGCGTCTGCATGGTGTCTCCGTATTTATTGCCCGCGGCTCATGGTCCGCAGGTCACGGTCGAGTATAGTTATGCGCGGATCCATGATGTACCGACAAGAAAGCCGGTTGGATGTGCATTTATGCATATCGGCACCGGGCCCCGAGACACCTGCTTTTTTCCCCGCCGATGCGACACGCCACCGAGCCGGTTTCCGGCAACCTGAACTGGGACGACCTGCGCTTCTTCCTCGAAGTCGCCCGCACGCAGCGCGCGAGCGGGGCCGCGAAGCGGCTCGGGGTCGACTACACGACCGTCGCGCGGCGCATTCGCGCACTCGAGGCCGCGATGGGTACGCTTTTGTTCGACAAGTCGCGCTCGGGCGGCTTCACGCTGACCGCCGAGGGGCAGCGGCTCGTCGCGTATGCGGACGCGATGGAGACGACCGTGCAGTCCGCGTGCGACCAGGTCGCGAACACCGGCGAGGCGCTGTCGGGCCACGTGCGGATCGGGTCGACCGAAGGGTTCGGCTGCTTTTTCCTCGCGCCGCAGCTCGCGCGGTTTCGCGTCGCGCACCCGCATGTGACGGTCGACCTGCTGCCGGTCCCGCATTTCGTCAACCTGCCGAAGCGCGAGGCCGACCTCGCGATCACGCTCGAGCGGCCCGAACGCGGGCCTTACGTGGTCACGAAGCTGTGCGACTACCAGTTGCGGCTCTATGCGACGCGCGACTATCTGGCGAGTCATCCGCCGATCGCCTGCACCGACGATCTCGCGCGGCATGCGTTCATCAGTTACGTCGACGATCTCGCGTTCAGCAGCGAACTGCTGTACCTGGAGCGCGCGGTGCCCGGCGCGACGGCCGGGCTACGCACGACGAGCGTGATCGCGCAGGTGTTCGCGGCGCTGCAGGGCGGCGCGCTCGCGATCCTGCCGTGCTTCATGGCGGCCACGCAGCCGGCGCTGGTGCCGGTGCTGCCGGACGACGTGGTGGTCACACGGTGCTTCTGGCTGACGTGTCGCGAGGACCTGCGCAAGCTGCGGCGCGTGACGGCGCTGTGGGATTACCTGCGCGCGGCGGCGGACGCGAACCGGGCGTTGTTGATGGGGGAGTCGGAGCGGCTCCGGTTCGTCGGGGATCCGGAATAGCGGGGCTGGAGGCGGCGGTGATTTGCGCAGCGGGCGGGTCGGGGTTCACGCGGTTCCAGGTGCACCGCGTTGCGGCACACCCGCGGCGGCGTCACGCGAGCGCGGCGAAGGGGCCGCCGCCAGGCAGCCGGCCGCCTGGGCGTGCCTAGGCGTAATAGATTCGCCCGACATCCGTGTCGCGTAATCGCCCGGTGCGTTCGGCGTCGTCGAGCGCATCGCCGAAATCGCGCGTGCACAGGTCCGGTCGGCCCAATGCAGTGAGGATGCGCGACACGCGCCACGCGGGCAGCCAGTCCGCCCATGCAAGGCGCACGCCGATGAGCAGTGCCAGCATGACGCCCAATGCGAACGGTCCGCCGAGCAGCGTGAGAACGACGAGCGTCGGATCGGAAAATCCGCTGTCGCTGGTCCAGATGCCCAGCAGCATGAGCGGGATCAGGAAACAGGTCATGCCGATGAACATCCATTTCCACGCAAGCCAGAGCGTATGCGTCAGCCCGGCCAACCCGGTGTCGCCGCACGTGTGATCCATGACCATGTGGCGGCGGTCCGGAGACGACAGCGCAAGCAGGCGGCCTCGGCGATCGACCACGGCAACGACGTCGTCGCCGACGTCGAAGCACTGTCCGCCGAGGAAGCCGCGGTACGTGTCACCGCCGATTTCGATTTCGACCGGGAGCTTCGCGAACAGGATCCTGCCGTTTTTCCCGACGGTGACGTAGGCGTTTTCCGATGCAAAGGTCTTGCTGCCGCGGATATTCGCATACGACCATGTCGCCGGATGCTCGACCTTGTCGGCCGCGGCGTTCAGGCTGGCCAGGGCGAGGTCTTCGTCGGCTTGCTGAAACACCAGCGCATTGGCGGCGGCACCGTTGCCGGTGAGCGCCGCGGCAATCGGCACCACGTAGTGCGTGAACCGGTAGCCGAGCGATTTCTTCCGGGCTTCGGGATCGACGGGCGACATCTGATGGCGCGCAGCGTCCTCCCGATCGGGACGCTCCAGAAAGCGCATCGCGGTGAGCTTGCCTGCTACCAGACGCAGGGATGACGACATAGGCCGGGGCTGAATGTGGTCGGAGTGCGGAGTCTAGCAG
The DNA here is from genome assembly GCF_003857985.1 of Burkholderia sp. Bp9090. Taxonomy (NCBI): domain Bacteria; kingdom Pseudomonadati; phylum Pseudomonadota; class Betaproteobacteria; order Burkholderiales; family Burkholderiaceae; genus Burkholderia; species Burkholderia sp. Bp9090. The sequence continues at coordinate 1,483 of NZ_QTPV01000004.1, read as the reverse complement.
CCGGCACTCAACCCGGACAACCGAGCCGATCCGCGAGTTCGTTCAGGTCCTTGACGTCGAAGTCCCACGCGTCGTCGGCTTTCAGGTCGGTCGTCTGGTTCGGCCCGTGTTCGGTCGGCCGCAGCACGAACGCGGTGGCGAGCCCGAGTCGCCGCGCGGCGGCCAGATCGCCATTGTGCGCGGCAACCAGGCACAGCTCGGCCGGCTCGAGACCGAGGATCTCGACCGCTTCGGTATAGACCCTCGGCGACGGCTTGTACGCGTGCGCGACTTCGGCGCCGAGAATCGCGTCCCACGGCAGGCCGCCGTGCTTCGCGACGTCGACCATCAGCCGGATGTTGCCGTTCGACAGCGGCGCGATCACGTAGCGCCGCTTCAGCCGCTGCAGCGCCGAGACGGAGTCGGGCCACGGATCGAGCCGGTGCCACGCGAGGTTGAGCGCGTCGATCTCCGCGTCGGGCACGCCGTCGATCCCGTAGCGGTCGAGCGTGCGCACCAGGTTCTCGCGGTGCAGCACGTCGAGCCGCACGTAGCGCCTGCGCCCGCTGCGGATTTCCTCCATCGACGGCGCATATTCGCGGCGCCACGTATCGGCGAATTCGAACGGATCGCGATCCGGCGCGTGGCGCGCCAGGAACGTGGCGGCTTCGCGCGCGACGCCGTTTCTCCAGTCGACGATCGTTCCGAACACGTCGAAAACGAGCGCCTTGATGTCGGCAGGGTTCGTCATGGGATTTTCGTGAAGGTCGGTCGAGGGGGACGCGACGCGCGCCGTGGCGGCAGCGTGCGACGCCGGTTCGAATGACATTGAATCACGTATCCGCGAAGACGGCTGGCGGCGTCGCGGCGATGGCGGCGCGCGGTGCGGCATCGAGGGTGCGTGAGAGTGCATGAGGGCGAGGCGGAGCCGGGAAAACCGGTATCGCACGGCCCGTCACGGGCCTTCGGCCATGACCTTCGGCACATTCCTGCCCGCGTGCGCGGCGCCTACGCTGGGCAGGTCGCCGGCGCGTGCCGGCGGCGTTCCCCAACCAACCGACAAGGACATGCCATGCCGACCATTTCAGTCTACGGGTTCAATCCGGACGGCGGCCCGAGCGCGTTCGGCGCGCAAGCCACGTGCGACAACCTCAACGAGGACCATCCGACGTGGGCCGTGACGCTGGCCTACACCGCGAGCACCACGACGGCCGTCTTCACGTCGGCCACGGCGTCCGACGCGGATCTCAGGGCCGCGCTGGAGACGGCGTATCCGCCGGCAAGCTACCACGTGGTTTAGGTATCGCGGGCGCCCGCCCGGGCCGGCCCGGGCGGGGTAGTTCATGTGGCGCAACGTGCGCCGGCGGCTGCGACGCGGGCCGGGTTCGCGCCGCAAGCGCGGCGCTTGCGGACGTGCGGCAATCAGCTCTTGTCGTACGAGAACTGGATGCCCGCGGTGCCGCCGGTTTCGATGAACAGGTTGATGAACGCGGGGACGGTCGCG